>NZ_SDIK01000019.1 GCF_008016795.1 Prevotella brunnea | reverse complement strand
AATTGTTTATACATTGCAATACAAAATTAGTTAATCTCAGGGAGAGGGACGAAAGTCTTTCTCCTTTTTTTTGTATTGCTTAAGTTATCCGTCAATGCTCTTTGGGGGCTTCGCGCCCCCAGCCGCAAGGCAAACCTCCGCGGTGTTTTTCATAGTTATTGCACCCACAGAGATTTTGCACTTCTATTTGGAATTAGCAGTTTCCGATAACTACTCAGCAATGGGTCAAGACTATGTTACATTCCTACAATGGCAGGATGGTATCAATGGCATTAAGTTGTGATTGTTTGTCTTCCATGCAGTGTCTGCAATAAAAAGAAATGATTACACGCATTTTGGCACATTGCGTTTCTCACAGATTAAAGACTCTCGCACAGCCCGCACAAGTTTCTGTTTGTATTCTTCAAATATAGCCTGACGAAAACAATATATTATTACAGAGTAGTTACGCGATTAGCCGGCAAATATGATGGAAAGAGGAACGTGAAGATATCTGATAGTGTCCGGAATTATGGGTCTTTCGAGATTTCGAGTGATGGTTCTTTAACTTTTAAAATCATCAAGTTATACAATTAGCCCTATTCATAAACCCTTTATATACGGAGATTTATAATCAAAAAGTGATAACTTGTGATGAAATAACGCCTATAACTTCTATATGCATTTCATTAAGCTTAAACCCATTGTTAATGAGAAGCTTTTCTAG
This sequence comes from Prevotella brunnea, assembly GCF_008016795.1. GTDB lineage: Bacteria > Bacteroidota > Bacteroidia > Bacteroidales > Bacteroidaceae > Prevotella > Prevotella brunnea. The sequence goes on along the minus strand of NZ_SDIK01000019.1, from coordinate 42,151 downwards.
AAAACCGTATTCGTGGACTTTTAAGTTTCACCCATACTTCATCACTCCAAATGTCGGATGACACTAATATATATACTTCTCCCGATGCAATCGGGAACGAGGAGACTGCAGCGTTGGGTGGCGGATGCCACGAGTTTGAGTGTAGGAAACCAATTTCCCTCAGCCCGACCCTCGCCAGTTGTAGAGTCAATTGATGGTAGTGAAATGTGCACAATGAAGTGTGAGACGTGATAGCGTGCTGAGCATCATCCGTGAGTCCGCAATGGATTTGCCGTGCTCCCTCGGCTACTTATTGTTGTTTTTCAATTCGCCCTCTGCAAGTGGCTACACCAAATTGGTTTCCAAACAGCGGTGGGATTAGTCCTCAAGGTCAGTGAGGAAGTTGAGCCCCTGTATACTGATGTCGAGTTTACGGAGGCGTTCCGACAGCTTATCCATCTGTTTGTTGAGTGCCTTGACGTCGATGGTGGTCACCATCTTGATTTCGGAGCGTGAGTAGCGGTCTTGCGTCTCGTTGGCCTTGTCTGACACGGCTGCAATTATGGAGATGCGCTTGGTCAGAACTTCCTTTTCCGCCATCATCTCGGTGAGTGTGCGTCCGTCGGCTTTGGTGTGCATGTTGGTCTTGTTGATGCGGGCGATGAGCGATTCGAGCTGCACTAAACAACTGTCGAGTTCCTTGAAAAGCTCGGCGGGCTGCTCCGATGGCTCGTCACCTTCCTGCAGCCGTACGTTGCTTATCAGACGCGACTTGATGATTTCAATTTTCTTGGTCAAATCCTTGCGGATCGACAATGCTTCTGCCAGTTTCATATCTTGGTTGTTTTTTTCTGTGTCGTATCGTTGATGTGTGCCGTTTCCTGATGCGACGTTGTTAAGTCGAAAGTTTTTCCGGTGTCCGCCGGTCAACTGGTTGGGTGCTGACGGCGACACTTCGTCTTCCGGTCGGGGACGGACGGATTTTCTGTTCGTCCTTTCTTTTGCGATACTCCCAAAGGGCACATGGGAGCAGGTGTTGCAAAGATAGGCATTTTTTTGCAATAATGTCCTAAATATTCTTCATTCGTTTATCCAAAGCTTACCTTTTGTTCCGTAAAAGCTTACCTTTTGCACTACAAAAGGTCATGAATTGGAGTGCAAAAGGTAAGCTTTTAAATCGCAATTAATATCATCCTGATTATCAATAGATTACAAAGTGTGTCCCCAATATGGTTTTTTGTAATATAATTTCATGTTGCCGGTCGGGTCGAATGTGCGCTATCAAGCGTCTGTTTACCACCACCTGAATACGAATTGGAGATATATGTCATATGGGATTAGAGAGAAAACACGTCAAGTCTTATGATTTATGCGATGTTTCGTGAGTTTTTGAAAAAACATTTAGGACTCTATTGCATTTTTTGCTAAAAAAAACGACAGGTGATGGTGAGAAAAATGCGTCTCACTGTGGTGGTGTGCCGCTGTGCGCACTGTGTATCTGCCACTGGGCTGTTAGTCATTGATTGGGCATTTTACCGAGATTTACAATTCGATGATGCCGATATGACTTTTCTTTCGGACTCTAATAACCGGAGAGGGTCAGTCGCTACCGGGAAAAGAAAAAGTGGAGATGAACCGGATTGGCTCATCCCCACTTGTTTTGTTCTCTTCTGCCCCCTTAGTGCGGGCTGGTCAGGAAAGATTTACTTTACGTAAACAACTGCCAAACGGTTGGATGTTACGCCCTGTACACCCTTGCCGGTAGCTTCGTCAACAATGACACCACGATTTGTGAGGTAGTCAGCAACAGCCTTGGCACGGTTCTCAGACAATGTCTGGTTGTACTGTGGATTACCCTCCGGGGATGCAGTACCGACAACCTGTACGCGGCTGCCTTTCTTAATCTTGTCGAGAGCATTCTTGGCATCATTTGTTAATGTGTATTTAGCCTGTGCGAATGTAACAAATACCAAGTTTTCAACCTTGACTGTCTGTGTGGTAGTTGTGGGAACTTCCTTGACAACTTCTTTTACGACTTCTCTTACGACTTCTTTTGGCTTAGCGTTCAGCTGCTCACGAAGAGAGTTGATTTCGTCGTTCAGTTCGCCAACATTCCAAGCCTTGAAGTTGTGGGTACCGTTGGAGGTCATGAACTTGTAGTTCACACCGAAGAACAGACCGAGTTGTGCTGCCTGTTTACCAAACTGAATGGCATCGCCGGGTCCGTGGGTCAGATTCCAAATGACTGCCGGCTCTGCATAAACCTGCCATGCCTTGTCGCTGCCGAGATTCCAAGCGAAAGTAAGACCTGTCTTGGCTGTCAGCTCTGTGTCATCACCTTCGTTGTTGGTGCGGATGAGGTTGTCGTCGCCGAAGCAGATGTAATAGCCGATACCGGCTTCAACGCCGAGTTCGAATGTGCGGTCGGCCTTGTATTCAGAAAAGAGGTTAGTGAGATTGAGTGTACCGTTCAGACCGAGATTGATGGCTTTCACGAATGTGTGGCTATCAGCAAAGCCTATTGAGCCGGTATCCCAACGGTTATCGCCGAACCATGCGACTCCCTCGATGTTGGCACCCCATACCGGGCTGAAGTTCTTGCCCAGCTTGAGTCCTGCTGACGGATTGAGTGGTGCGAAATGCTTGAAGTTAAGTGGTCCCATTACACCACCCTCAATACCGAGGTAAATGTTGTCAAATGCTTTCTGTTTTTCAAGAGCTACTTGAGCTTGAATACCTGTGATGCCCATTGCGAGCATCGAGAGTGCGATAAAAAACTTTTTCATAAATTCCTATTATTTAAAATATTTGTCTTTAGTAAGAAAAGACTTTGTTTGCAAAGATAATACTTTTTTATGGAATAAATAACATTTCTTTACTAAAAACCATTTTAATTGTTATTTTTATATTGTTTTTATATTTTTAGCTTGTTAAACTCGGCTCAATCCGGAAGAGCTGTGTCAAAAGATTGTTTTCGAGAAGATTGAAACATATAGGCGACCGATTGTGGAATTTCACTATCGAATATCCCTAAAAGAACGGCGAGTTCCGCATTAGCAGAGCTCGCCATTTGACATATAAGATGATTAAGCAATTTCGATGAATTATTCCGCTACACTTTTCTTTGTCTTTGTAGCGACAATGAAATACATTATCAAGGCAATGTAAGCCACAAGAGACAGCAATTCGGAAAGATGATTTTGCCACCAATCCGTATAATCGAAATCTATTCCAAAGAACTTCAACAGTGCAGAAACTACACCCATCAACGCCCCACCGGCAATGAATCCGGAAGCAATAAGCGTACCTTTCTCACTTCGCATTTTATTGAGTTGCTCATCTTTGGAACGTGTCGTAACAAACCAGTGGACAGCTCCACCAATGAACAAAGGAATGTTCAGTTGGATAGGAATGAACATACCCAGAGCGAATGCCAATGCGGGCACCTTGCAACGATCTAATGTCAATGCAAGAAGGGCACCGATTCCATATAATATCCATGGTGCGCCTTGACCACTCATCAAAGGTTTTATCACTGCAGCCATAGCGTTGGCTTGCGGAGCTGCCAATTTTCCGGAATTAAATCCATAGGTCTTATCGAGAACTATCATTACGCCGGCAACCGTTGCTGCTGAAATAATGGTTCCAAGGAATTTCCATGTTTCCTGTTTCTTAGGTGTTGTTCCCAACCAATAACCAATTTTAAGGTCGGTAATGAAAGAACCTGCCATGGAAAGTGCCGTACAAACCACGCCACCCATAAGCAAAGCTGCCAACATGCCGGAGTTGCCTTTCAACCCTACAGCCACCATAACGACAGAGGCAAGAATCAAAGTCATCAACGTCATTCCTGAAACAGGATTTGACCCCACGATGGCAATGGCATTGGCTGCCACCGTGGTGAACAAAAACGCAATAACCGCCACAAGAACAATTCCCACAACGGCATGCAACAAGTTGAACTCCATCACTCCAAAATAGAAGAAAATGAATGTGATAATCAGCGTACTGATACTTCCTATGGCGATAATCTTGAAAGAAATATCACGTTGTGTACGAATAGCCTCTTCCTGAGCGGCTCCTTTTCCTTTCATCTCGCGAGCCGCCAATCCTACTGCATCCTTTATAATGCTCCATGACTTGATAATTCCGATGATACCCGACATGGCAATGCCACCAATACCGATGGAACGAGCATAAGTCTGGTAGATTTCTTCCGGACTCATGCTACCCACCGTTGCGGTAACACCGGGATCCCACTGATTGAGCACCGTATCGGGAAAGAGCAATGCCATGCCGGGGACTATTACCCACCAAACGGTTAAAGAGCCAAGACAGATGATGGAAGCGTATTTCAGACCGATGATATAGCCCAATCCAAGAACGGCAGCACCGGTATTGACCTTGAACACAAGTTTAGCCTTGTCGGCAATGGTTTCCCCTAAACCAATCATGCGTGTTGTAACTGTTTCATTCCACCAGCCGAACGTGGCAACAACAAAATCGTAGAGACCTCCCACCAGACCGGCAAGCAACAAAGGTTTAGCCTGACTTCCTCCTTTCTCGCCACTTACGAGTACTTGCGTGGTAGCCGTAGCTTCAGGGAAAGGATATTTCCCATGTTGGTCTTTCACGAAGTACTTGCGGAAAGGTATCAAGAACAAGATGCCTAAGACACCTCCTAAGGCTGCAGCGATAAATATTTGGAAGAAATCGGCTTGCAAATCAAGCATATAAATAGCAGGCATGACGAAGATACCACCTGCTACCACCGCGCCCGAACAAGCTCCAATGCTCTGGATAATGACATTCTCACCCAACGCGTTTTTGCGTTTTGTACCGGAAGACAAGCCGATGGCGATAATGGCAATGGGAATTGCCGCCTCAAAAACCTGCCCCACCTTCAAACCTAAGTAAGCAGCCGCTGCCGAAAACAGAACAGCCATAAGGACACCCCATGTTACCGACCATGCACTCACTTCCGGATAGACTTTCCTTGGGTTCATGACCGGTTCATACTCCTCGCCTTCTTTCAGTTCCCTAAAAGCGTTTTCGGGGAGTTCAATGTTTTGTTTTTCTTTCAGTTCCATAATATGTGTTATTATAATTTTTCAGGTTAGATTGTCTCTCAAAAAAGAATAATTGACGCAAAGATAAATAAAAAATAGCAAATCAATGGCATAAAACCTCGATTTTCTTTGCCAATGAATTTGAATATCCAACTTTTTCCGTAAGTTTGTCGCATGAAAGAAATAGAACCAATAGCGCATTTTCGCTCACCCTTTACATCAAAATTCGGAATTCCCCGACAAAGCGGACTGATAAACGATCTTCAAGGAAGCATTGTCTTTGAAACAAAGTACAGACGCGAAGAAGCCTTACACGGATTGGAAGAGTTTGATTACTTATGGCTGATTTGGGGCTTTTCCGCAAACAGCTCGAAAAATAAGAAAGGAAGCCTCAACCTTACCGTTCGCCCTCCGCGATTGGGCGGAAACAAACGTATCGGGGTCTTTGCCAGCCGGTCTCCATTTCGTCCCAACGGCTTAGGCTTGTCGTCCGTAAAGATCGTGGAAGTGAAAACCTGTGAAATAGTAGTGCGAGGTGCCGACCTTATGGATGGAACTCCCATCTATGACATCAAACCCTACCTCCCTTATGTGGATAGTCACCCGGAAGCAAAGGGAGGTTTTACGGATAGGAAAGGATGGAAAACTCTTGAAGTTGTTTTTCCGGAGGAGTTGAAAGCACATATTACTGTCAACGAATTGGAAATACTGAAAAAAGCTTTAGCACAAGACCCGCGTCCAAAATATCAACACGACGCTGAGCGAATATACGGAATGCCCTTTGGTGGGAAAGACGTAAAATTCAGGATTGATGGAAAGAAGTGTATCGTAACAGACATTACTGCTTTGGAACGAAATTTATCCGACTAAAGATATTTTATCCATGCATAAGGTTTTCTGGTTTGCAGGTAATCGAGATCGCTCATGTGGTTGTAAGCTTCACGCTCAAACGATAGATTTTGATATGCTCTTCCGGGTAACGGAAGGCGAATGAGCCATTCCACGATGTACCACACATAGAAAGGCAATATCAGCATTTCCAACATTTGGCGAGTATGGATGCTTTCATGATTCAAAATAGTCTCCGTGAGAATTACCCCCGGATGAACAAAGAGTATCCCAAGAATATTGATTGCATCATACTTCTTCGTGGGAAAACATTTTGTTCTAATGACTTTCATCATTCAGTTTCAATGTTTTCAATATGCGGTTTGGGAACTGTAGGTGTCGTTGAACCGGGCGTTACTTCCGGCTTACCGCCATTACTTCCGGCGTTAGGATGAGAAGGCACGATTAAAGGTTCGGCTTCAGAAGACGAGACACCGGTCTCGGGTGTTTCCCGTTTGCGTTTTCCGGCTTTTCCGCGAATACTGTTCAACACCTTTTCGGCTTCCTTTGCCTCCTCTTCTGCCATGGAATCTTTCTTAATCGGGTTTCGGAATGCCGTATCAAACTTAACCACATTTTTTTCAGCGAGGTTGGAATCCGGCTCTATTGCCGTCTGAGTATATTCCGGATCGTTTTTGTGATTTTGATAATACAAGGCTCCAAATGTAACAAGAAAGATGGTTCCGATGATGATAAATATCACCATTCCCCTGCCAATGGTAGGCTCATCGTCATCAAATTGATGCAATTCTGCTCCGCAATGAGGGCAGCGCAGTTCTTTTTCGTCTACTTCGGTATTGCAATTCGGGCATCTCATTGTTCTTGAAATTAAGTTATTTGCCTACAAAGGTACACCAATTCACAGAGTATTCAAAATTATTAGACGGCTTTTTGTCATGGGCGATAAACTCTTTCTTTCAACTGTCTCATCATTCCGTTATGAAAACGGAAAAGGACACACTCGTTGTGAGTGTATCCTTCTCCCTTATAACAGTTTTACGACCTGTTAATTGTTTTTGAACACGAGTCCCTCGCCAAAAGAGTCGATGACAATGGGTTTATCCCTGTTCACCGTTTCCGACAAGAGCGATTTGCTCAGGTCGTTGAGGACATAGCGTTGTATGGCACGTTTCACGGGTCGCGCTCCAAATTCCGGGTCATACCCTACCATCGCGAGATAATCAACCGCGGCATCAGTCCATTCCAACACGAAGCCTTGCGGTAAGAGCATGGCTTTCGCTCGTTCCAATTGCAGCCGTACCACGCCGGCAATTTCAGCCTTTGTAAGTGGCAGGAACATAATGGTTTCATCTATTCGGTTCAGGAATTCCGGTCGGATGGTCTTTTTTAACATCTCCATAACGGAAGTCTTTGTCGAGTCAATGATTTCCTGACGGTTATCTTCTTCAAGTTTCTCAAACTCCTGCCGGATGTATTGCGAGCCAAGATTGGAAGTCATGATGATAATAGTATTCTTAAAATTAACCATTCTGCCCTTGTTATCGGTCAGATGCCCATCGTCCAACACTTGCAACAGAATGTTGAAAACGTCGGGATGTGCTTTTTCAATCTCATCGAACAACACCACGGAATAAGGTTTGCGTCGCACAGCCTCCGTGAGTTGTCCGCCTTCATCGTAACCCACATACCCCGGAGGCGCACCGATGAGTCTGGAAACGCTAAACTTCTCTTGATATTCACTCATATCAATACGTGTCATCATCGTCTCGTCGTTGAAGAGATAATCAGCCAATGCTTTAGCCAGTTCAGTCTTACCTGTGCCGGTGGTACCCAAAAAGATGAAAGAAGCCAAAGGTTTCTTCGGATCTTGCAATCCGGCACGAGATCTACGCACAGCATCAGCCACCGCCGTAATCGCCTCATCTTGTCCGATTACACGTTTGTGTAATTCATCTTCCAACCGGAGCAGTTTTTCCCGGTCGCTCCGCAACATCTTTGTCACGGGAATCCCGGTCCATCGGCTCACCACTTCGGCAATGTCATCTGCCGTAACTTCCTCTCGCACCATGGCCTTGCCTGCCTGAGTGGTTTGCAATTGCAACTTAATGCTTTCGATATCGTCGTTGAGTTCTTTTAATTTCGAATAGCGAATTTCTGCGACACGCTCATAATTGCCCTCACGTTCTGCACGTTCTGCCTCGTATTTCAAATTCTCTATTTCTTGTTTATCTTGCTGAATCTGATTAACGAGTGATTTTTCGCTCTCCCATTTTGCTCGAAAACCGTGTTCCTGTTCTTTCAATTCGGCGATTTCTTTGTCGAGTCGGGCAATTTTCTCCGTATCATTCTCGCGCTTAATGGCTTCACGCTCTATCTCCAACTGCTTCAGCCGACGGCTTATCTCATCCAATTCCTCAGGAACGGAATCGCGTTCCATTCGTAACTTCGCCGCAGCCTCATCCATCAGGTCGATTGCCTTATCGGGAAGGAAACGATCGGATATGTAACGCTCCGACAATTTCACCGCCGCGATGCATGCATCGTCCTGTATGCGTACCTTATGATGGTTTTCGTAGCGTTCTTTCAGACCGCGAAGAATGGAAATGGCATCCAGTTCGTCAGGTTCATCCACCATTACTGTTTGGAAACGACGCTCCAACGCCTTGTCTTTCTCGAAGTATTTTTGATATTCGTTGAGCGTGGTAGCACCAATGGCTCTTAGTTCGCCACGCGCCAAAGCCGGTTTCAGGATGTTTGCCGCATCCATGGCTCCTTCACCTCCGCCTGCGCCCACCAATGTATGAATTTCATCAATGAAGAGAATGATATTCCCTTCAGCATTGGTAACTTCCTTTATCACACTTTTCAAGCGTTCCTCAAATTCACCTTTATATTTCGCACCGGCAAGCAAGGCACCCATATCAAGCGAATAGAGCTGTTTGTTCTTCAGATTTTCAGGCACGTCGCCACGAACGATACGCCCAGCCAGACCTTCGGCTATGGCAGTCTTTCCCGTACCCGGCTCACCAATTAATATAGGGTTGTTCTTGGTACGGCGGGAGAGAATTTGCAAAACGCGCCTGATTTCCTCATCGCGCCCGATTACCGGATCGAGCTTTCCTCCGCGCGCATCTTCCACGAGGTTGCGTGCGTACTTTTTCAGAGCCTGATAGTTTTCATCGCCACTCTGCGTTTGCACTTTTCTTCCTTGTCGCAAATCATTAATGGCGGCTTTCAAATCCTTTTCCGTGCAACCGGCATCTTTCATGATGCGACTTGCCGTAGAATCTACTTTCAATACCGCTAAAAGTAGCGACTCGATACCAACAAATTCATCACCAAATTGATGAGAAATGTCGAACGATTGCTGAACCACCTTGTTAGTCTCCACAGAGAAATAAGGTTCACCTCCCGAAACTTTCGGCAAACGGTTGATTTCACTCTTTACCGCGGCGTCCACCGCCGGGACATTCATCCCGAGTTTCTGAAAGACGTATGCCACCACGTCTTTGCCTTCTTCCATCAAACTTGCCAACAGGTGCAAAGGGTCGATGGTTTGTTGGCCGTTGCGTTGGGCGATGTGAACCGCACCTTGAACAGCCTGCTGTGCCTTAATTGTAAATTTGTCGAATGTCATAGAATATATCTCCTTTCATTGTTCTTTTCCTAAAAATTTCACTTACGTGGTAGATTGTTTTACTCTTAATCTCCGCTCATTATTCATCAAACGATGTGCCCGACGAAAAACCATGCCAAAATGACATCAAACACTGCCCTTTTGTCATACACACCACTCTAAAATATCATTTTTCACAACATTGGGATAAGCCGAAATAAACCGAAAAACCGAAAAAAAATCTCACACGTCAATGAGAAATTGGCATACTTGTAAAGTATTGATTATCAAGGCATAAAGAAACCTGTTTCAAAAGGTGAGCTTTTGCGTTGCATTAGCTTACCTTTTACATCCCAAAAGCTTAGCTTTTAAAAACAGGTATTCAACTTATTGTCATTTGGGTGGTTGCAAATCACTTTATTTTCCTTTTTTATTCCCCGTCTTTTATTCAATTTTTCGAAAGAGACACCTAACCTTTCCGGCGAAGTCGTTGAAGCTAAAAAAAGCAACCGTAAAGCCCCGAATGAGGTAAGAAAGATTTACCTATTGCAAATAATCCCTAAAATACTTTGTGTTTCTTTCTTTTTACACTATCTTTGCAACAACATTGAAGAGCTATAGCTATATTTAAAAATGACAAAAAGACGAAATAAATCCCGCAAACAACGGAGTTTGCAGGTTGTTACCCTTTGCATAAGTACCGCGATGGTGCTTATTCTTATTGGCATGGTGGTACTGACGGTATTTACCAGCCGGAATTTAAGTTCCTATGTCAAGGAGAATTTAACCATTACCATGATTCTCCAACCGGACATGAGCAATGAAGAGTGCGCCACTCTCTGCACAAGGGTCAACAACTTGAGATATATTAGCAACTTAAACTTCATCAGCAAAGAAGAGGCACTGAAAGAAGGCACGAAAGAGCTGGGTGCCAATCCTGCGGAATTTGCGGGAGAGAATCCGTTCACGGCTGAAATAGAATTGAGATTGAAAGCAAATTATGCCAATAACGATTCCATACAATGGATTGCCAAAGAACTAAAGACTTATAAGGGCGTGAGCGACATCGCTTATCGGCAAGATTTGGTGGAAAGCGTGAACCGCACCTTGAGCAAAATCGGATTGGTGTTGCTGGTGATAGCAGCCCTGCTGACGGTAGTCTCTTTCTCATTGATTAATAATACCATACGGCTGAGTGTCTATGCACGTAGATTCTCCATTCACACCATGAAGTTGGTGGGGGCTTCTTGGAACTTCATTCGGATGCCTTTCCTCCGAAGGGCAATTCTCGAAGGACTTATTTCAGCCGTTCTTGCCATTGTTGTTTTGGGCATAGGCATGTACTTTCTCTATTCCTACGACCCGGAAATCACGGTTGTTCTTAACCAAGAAGTTCTGCTGATTACCGCGCTTGTAATGCTTACATTTGGCATCCTCATCACTTTCTTTTGCTCATGGCTCTCCGTGAACAAATTTCTAAAGATGAAAGCGGGCGACTTGTATAAGATATAACAAGTCCTTTCGAGATACACATCACTTGAAATTAAAGGTATAATCTTTATAAAGATAAAGACATTCTACAGATTATGAATAACAAAAACTTAGCGTTTGGAAAGATTAATTTTATCTTATTGACCATTAGCGTGGCAATTGTAATCCTCGGTTTTATACTCATGAGTGGCAGCGGTTCAACTGAAACCACCTACAATCCGGAAATTTTTAGTCCGATGCGTATAAAAGTTGCGCCGGTAGTAACTTTCATCGGGTTCATTTCCATCATCGGATCTATCCTGTATCTACCCCGGGAAAAAGAGAAAAACACTGAAAAAGAGTAAAAAACATTGATGAACAGGAAATAATCAATAACAATGGACTTCATTCAGACTATTATTATTGCCATCGTTGAAGGACTAACGGAGTTTCTTCCGGTATCATCTACCGGACACATGATTATAACTCAGAACTTGTTGGGAGTTGAACAAGGCAACGAGTTTGTTCACGCCTTTACGTTCATCATACAGTTTGGAGCCATCCTCTCGGTGGTTTGCTTGTATTGGCGAAAGTTCTTTACTTTCGACAGTGAGACATGGAAACTCTATAAGATGCTTGTTATCGGAGTGTTACCGGCTGTAGTCATAGGTTTGGCAGCCAAGAAAAGCGGTTTGCTGGGTTGGTTGCTCGATTCTGTGTGGGTGGTTGCCATCATGCTGATTGTCGGAGGCGTCTTCATGCTCTTCTGCGACAAGATTTTTAACAAAGGAAACAATGAGAATGAGGTGAATGCGAAACGTGCACTCAGCATTGGTTTCTTTCAATGTATATCCGTTATACCGGGCGTAAGCAGGTCTATGGCAACAATTGTCGGAGGTATGGCAAACGGACTGACACGAAAAAAAGCAGCAGAGTTTTCTTTTTTTCTTGCCGTACCCACAATGGCAGGAGCCACAATCTTGGATCTATGGGAAGTTTTGAGAGGAGACAGCCATTGGGCAACAAGCGAAAACCTCTTTTTGTTAGGAGTGGGGAGCGTAGTTTCGTTTATTGTGGCATTGCTGGCAATGAAGTGGTTCGTGAATTTTATCACCAAATATGGTTTCAAGGCATTTGGATGGTATAGAATTATTGTGGGTTCAATCATTCTCATCATGATTCTTGCCGGCATGTCGTTAAATATGGTGGATTGATTCTTGATTCCAAAAACGCGATTATGAATTTCAAAGAAGGAGTGCTCATACCCATTGACAAGCCTTATGGCATTACCAGCTTTAAGGCACTTGCCAGAATACGCTTTCTGTGCTCGCAGACTGAAGGCGGAAAAGTAAAGATGGGACATGCCGGAACTTTAGACCCATTGGCAACAGGTGTGCTCGTGCTGGTTACAGGTAAGATGACAAAGCAAATAGAGGAGCTCCAAACCCACATCAAGGAATATGTCGCGACACTGCAACTTGGAGCGACAACCGCAAGCTACGACAATGAGCACGAAGTGAATGCGACTTATCCCACCATGCACATCACTTCCAAACTGATACAAGAGAAGTTACAACTGTTTATTGGAGATATAGAACAAGTTCCACCCACCTACAGCGCAGTAAAAGTAAACGGTGAACGAGCCTTCAACTATCGGAGAAAAGGCAAGGAGGTAGTGCTGCAATCCAAAAAGGTTAGGATTGATGAGATAGAGGTATTGAACTTTAATGCCGAGAAAATGTTACTTGAGATGCGCATCGTATGCGGAAAAGGAACTTACATAAGAGCATTGGCACGCGATTTGGGACGAGCATTGAATAGCGGTGCTTATCTTACGCAACTTCGACGCACAAGAGTTGGCGACATAAAAGTAGAAAATTGCTTGGATTACAACCATTTTGAAGAGTGGTTAAACAAACAGAATATAGAAAAAAGAGATTGACAGATGAAACTTTCACAGTTTAAATTCGATTTACCAGATGAGCAAGTGGCTTTGTACCCAAACGTTTCAAAACGAATACTGAAACGTTCGGACGGAACAAGCCAAGTGTTTAAGATTACACGTAGAGACGAAGCCAGATTAATGGTGGTTCACCGTAAATCCGGAATCATTGATATGTTCAAAAACGAAGTGAAAGGCAAACCTGCCGAAGAGGATTTTATTCGTTTCAAGGATGTGTTGGATTACTTTCACAAAGGAGATGCTTTCGTACTGAACGACACAAAAATATTTCCGGCTCGTCTTTACGGAACAAAAGAAAAAACCGATGCAAAGATAGAAGTGTTCTTGCTGCGTGAGTTAAATCAGGAAATGCGACTGTGGGATGTACTGGTAGAGCCGGCACGTAAGATACGCATTGGCAACAAATTATTCTTTGATGAGTCTGGCACGATGGTTGCCGAGGTAATCGACAACACAACATCACGCGGTCGCACACTTCGTTTTCTCTACGACTGCCCACATGATGAGTTTAAGCGTGAATTATACGCTTTAGGAGAAGCCCCATTGCCACGTTATATCATCGACAATCGCCCCAAGAAAGAAGGAGAAGACTTCGCACATGCCAGTGCAGAGGATATGGAATATTTTCAAACGGTGTTCGCAAAACATGAAGGAGCCGTAACAGCACCGGGGACAAACCTTCATTTCTCGGAACACATGATGAAAATGATGGAGATTAAAGACATCAAACCGGCATTCATAACTCTTCATTGTGGACTGGGTAACTTTCATGACATAGAGGTTGAAGACCTTACGAAACATAAAATGGATTCCGAAGAGATGCACATTACGGCTGAAGCCTGTAAGATTGTAAACGAGGCAAAGACAGCCGGACATCATATTTGCGCTGTAGGAGCCAGTGTAGTGAAAGCTACTGAAACTGCGGTGGGAACGGATGGACTACTGAAAGAATATGATGGATGGACCAATAAATTTATTTTCCCTCCCTATGATTTCGGATTTGCAGACTCAATGTTGGTAAACTTCTATCATCCTTACTCCACTTTATTAATGGAAACAGCTGCTTTCGGTGGATATGACCTCATCATGGAAGCCTACGACAAGGCGGTAAAAGCAGGTTATAAGTTTGGTTGCTTCGGCGATTCACTCTTGATTTTGAACGATTAAGGAAATCTCTTTCATCACGTTCATTCAATCATACGATTCAAAATGCACATAGTTTATTTAGGTTTGGGATCCAATTTGGGAAATCGTTGCTCCATATTGGAAGAAGCGATTTCCAACATTGACCGACGCATCGGAAAGGTATTGTGCCAATCTTCCTTTATGGAAACAGAACCTTGGGGGTTCGATAGTCCCAATAAGTTCCTTAATGCCTGCGTTTGTGCTCAAACAACACTCTCCCCTCGCCAAGTTATGAAGATAACACAGGATATCGAAAAAGACATGGGACGAGTGCATAAAACCACCAATGGCAAATATACCGATCGCATTATTGACATTGATATACTTCTATATGATAACCTACAGATAGACGAACCTGATCTAAAGATTCCTCATCCGTTAATGGAGGAAAGAGAGTTCGTGATGATTCCCTTACGAGAGATATTGAAATGAAGCAAAATGAATAAAGGAACGAAAGAAACAAAACATGAGAATAATGAAAAAGGACTGGTCGTTTTAGACGCCAGCCCTTTTTTATTGCTTATTGAAATCTTACTTGCGAAGACCTAATTCCTTAATAATAGCACGATAACGCTCAATATCCCTTGCGTACAAATAATCCAAAAGACCGCGACGTTTTCCTACAAGACGTGTCAGAGAACGAGTTGTTACGTGGTCTTTATGGTTTTTCTTCACGTGTTCCGTCAAGTGCTTGATGCGATAAGTGAACAGAGCTATCTGGCTTTCTGCCGAACCGGTGTCAGTAGCTTTCTTTTCTCTACCATGCTGTGTAAAGATTTCTTCTTTCTTCTCTTTGTTTAAATACATTTTCTTTTTTGATTAATGATTTTGCAATTACATCTTTCAGTCGCAAAGCCGCCTTAATCACAACGGTAGCACGACTTCAAATGCATCGGATTCTCCGAAACTGCGGTGCAAAGTTACAACATTTTTTTTAATCAACAATGCTATTCGGATTATTATTTGTAATTTTGCACTCGAAATTAGACAAGATTCTAAGGTAAATAAATGCAAGATATTCGAAACATCGCAGTAATTGCGCACGTCGATCATGGGAAAACAACATTGGTTGACAAAATGATGCTCGCCGGAAAGCTTTTCCGAGATGGTCAGAACAACAGTGGCGAAGTGTTAGACTCCAATGACTTGGAGCGAGAGAGAGGGATAACAATTTTAAGTAAGAACGTAAGTATCAATTGGAAAGGTACTAAAATTAATATTTTGGATACTCCGGGGCACTCCGATTTCGGTGGTGAAGTGGAGCGAGTGCTCAACATGGCAGATGGTTGCCTTCTTTTGGTCGATGCCTTTGAAGGTCCGATGCCTCAGACACGCTTCGTGCTTCAGAAGGCTTTGCAGATTGGACTGAAGCCCATTGTCGTAGTGAACAAAGTGGATAAGCCCAATTGTCGTCCTGAAGAGGTTTACGAAATGGTGTTCGACTTGATGTGCGACCTGAATGCCACTGAAGAGCAACTTAACTTCCCTGTAGTTTATGGATCCGCGAAGAACGGCTGGATGAATACGAAATGGGATTCTCCTACTGACAATATCGATGTATTGCTCGACATCATCTTAACGAATATTCCCGCTCCCAAGCAGTTGGAGGGCACACCGCAGTTGCTCATCACCTCATTGGATTATTCCAGCTATACCGGTAGAATAGCCGTTGGACGAGTACATCGCGGCACTTTGCAAGATGGTCAGAACATTACCATCTGCCACCGCGATGGTTCTAAGGAGCGTACCAAGATTAAAGAGTTGCACACCTTTGAGGGGATGACCCATAAAAAGACTGACGCTGTGAGTTCAGGAGATATCTGTGCTGTCATTGGATTGGAGCATTTCGAAATCGGAGATACCATTGCTGATTTTGAAAATCCCGAACCTTTGCCTCCCATCGCCGTGGACGAGCCAACCATGAGTATGCTCTTTACCATTAACGACTCTCCGTTCTTCGGAAAAGAAGGTAAATACTGCACATCGCGCCACATTGGTGAGCGACTCGCAAAGGAGCTGGAGAAGAACTTGGCGTTGCGTGTCAGCGAAATGGAAGGCTCTACTGACAAATGGATTGTAAGCGGGCGTGGAGTGCTTCATCTCTCCGTATTGGTAGAGACCATGCGGCGCGAGGGATATGAATTACAGGTGGGACAGCCTCAGGTTATCTACAAGGAAATAGATGGCCAACGTTGCGAACCGATTGAGGAACTGACCATCAATGTTCCGAACGATTTTTCCAGCAAGATGATAGATATGGTAACGCGCCGCAAAGGTGAATTGCTCGGCATGGACACTGAAGGCGATCGCGTGAACATAACTTTTGAGATACCATCGCGAGGCATCATGGGTTTGCGTACTAATGTTCTGACAGCCAGTCAGGGAGAAGCCATCATGGCACACCGCTTCAAGGACTACCAACCATACAAGGGAGACCTTACCCGCCGCACCAATGGCTCGATGATAGCCATGGAAACGGGAACTGCATATGCTTACTCCATTGACAAATTGCAAGACCGCGGAAAGTTTTTCATTGATCCCGGTGAAGAGGTATATGGAGGTCAGGTAGTTGGTGAGCATGTTCACGAAAAGGATTTGGTTATCAATGTTACCAAGGCAAAACAGCTTACCAATGTCCGCGCCTCCGGATCTGACGATAAAGCTCGCGTAATTCCGAAAACAGAAATGAGCCTTGAGGAGTGCATAGAATACATTAAGGCAGATGAGTATATAGAAGTTACACCTAAGAATATACGCATGCGCAAGATTATTCTCGACCATCTGGAGCGGAAACGCAATAATAAAGAGGATTAAGGCATTTGCCTCAGAAAAAAACAACCGAAAATAGCAATAAACATACGATGATGACGTTTCATAAGAAAACATAATAACTTATGAAACGTCTTTTTTTATTTCTTTTTGGCTCTGCCTTAGCCATCACGTCCATGGCACAATCTGACCCTTGTACATGGTCGCTTATTCCTCATGTGGGAGTAAGCATTTCCAATTCAACAAATAATTATATTCAAACGATGAACGGAGAAAGTTCTTCCAACTCTACTTTTCGTTCTGGATTTGTAGGCGGTGTGGAAGTAAGATACCAAAGTTCCGACTGCTTGGCAATATCGGCAGGACTAAATTACACACAAGCCGGATGGGCTTACGATGACAAAGATTTAGGAGTAGATGACAAGGGGAAGGGCACAATCTTCCATGATGCCAATTACAGACTGAATTATCTTGACCTCCCGCTCACCGCTCACTTCTTTGTAGTAAACGGATTGGCAGTGAATATAGGCTTACAGCCTTCATTTATGCTCAACGGCAATACTAAGTTTGAATTTCAAACTTACACGGTGGACAAGGAAGGTAAAAGAACTTTTACTGAGAATGAAGTTCTTTCAGGAGATCTTTCCAAAGAGGCTTTCAAGGAATTTGTTCTATCCGTACCACTCGGCCTGAGCTATGAATATCAGAATGTGGTGTTAGACGCACGTTACGTATTTGGACTTACCAAAGTCATGAATTTCTTAAATGGAAAAAACAGAATGATAACGCTTACCGTAGGTTATAAATTCGACCTTTGACCAAGCTGCCACACAAGCTTTTTTGCAAGTTGTTCAAAGGAAAAATCACGCCCAAAGCAGATGATTTTTTGCCGCCTGCAACCTATTGTAAATCAGATGAATACGAGTGCGATTTTAAAAGCTTAGCTATTGCAATGCAAAAGCTTAGCTTTTAAAGCCCGAAAGCTTAGCTTTTGCATTGCAATAGCTAAGCTTTTCTAAATCTATAGATGAACACTGCAGTTCGGTAAGCCTTTTTCGCTTCTCATAATTGGGAATGGAAAGCTCGCAGGTATATGCGTTTTTCAAGAAAACTGATGCGTGCCATCAACTGACTGCTTCCCTGTTCGCGATAAGAAAGTTGAGAATAGCGAGCCGGTAAATAGAAATCCTTATCCTTTATCCCATTTCCGCAAAGATGCCAACCTATCAGATTGACACCTTTGCGTAGGGCTATAAACGATGATTATCGTTTCGGACATCCCGTCCAAGGCTTCAGCTGTTTGAAAAAGTCGTTGCCCTTGTCGTCAACAAGAATAAATGCCGGAAAATCTTCCACGTCTATTTTCCATACAGCTTCCATACCGAGTTCCGGATATTCAACACATTCTATGCTTTTGATACTGCTTTTCGACAAGACTGCTGCCACACCACCGATCGTTCCGAGATAGAATCCGCCATGCTTCTTACAAGCATCGGTAACGACCTGTGTGCGATTGCCTTTCGCAATCATCACCAGAGAACCTCCATGAGCCTGAAATTCTTCCACATATGGATCCATGCGGTTGGCCGTGGTCGGTCCCATGGAACCACAAGGCAAGCCATTGGGAGTCTTTGCCGGACCGGCGTAGAGCACGGGATAGTCTTTGAAATAGCTTGGTAAGTCTTCGCCCGCGTCTAAACGTGCTTTGAGCTTCGCATGAGCTATATCGCGAGCCACAATGATGGTTCCTTTGAGGTTTACGCGAGTAGATACCGGATATTTACTCAGTTCTGCACGAACGGTGTCGATGCCTTTGTTTAAATCGATTTCAATGCCTTTTCCTCCTTCTCCCGGCTTGCGATATTCCTCCGGAATGAGTTCTCCGGGATTTGTGTCCATCTTTTCAAGCCAAATCCCGTCTTTGTTTATTTTCCCTTTTATGTTACGGTCAGCCGAACACGAAACCCCCATACCAATGGGACAGCTCGCGCCGTGTCGCGGCAGGCGAATGACACGAATGTCGTGTGCCAAATACTTCCCTCCAAACTGAGCTCCAAGTCCGATTTTATGAGCTTCATTCAACAATTTCTCTTCCAAGTCGAGATCGCGGAAAGCTCGTCCGGTCTCATCGCCCGTGATGGGAAGGTTGTCGTAATACTTGATGCTGCCAAGTTTTACGGTGAGGAGGTTCTTTTCCGCAGAAGTTCCACCGATAACAAAACAAATATGGTAAGGCGGACATGCCGCAGTGCCGAGGCTTTTCATCTTTTCCACCAAGAAAGGAATCAACGTTCCTTCGTTCTGTATGGTTGCCTTTGTCATTGGATAAAAGTAAGTTTTGTTCGCAGAGCCACCGCCTTTTGCCACCATGACGAATTTATATTCAGCCCCTTCGGTTGCCTCGATGTCGATTTGTGCCGGAAGGTTGCATTTCGTGTTCACCTCATCATACATATTCAATGGAGCGTTCTGTGAATAACGCAAACTCTCTTGCGTGAATGTGTTGAACACTCCACGCGATAGTGCCTCTTCGTCTTCGAATCCTGTCCACACTTGCTGACCTTTTTCGCCGTGTATGATGGCCGTTCCGGTGTCTTGACAGAAGGGGAGCACTCCCTTTGCCGCTGTCTCGGCATTGCGGAGAAATTGGAGGGCTACATATTTATCATTTTCTGATGCGTCCTCATCCTTCAAAATATTCGCTACTTGCTCGTTATGGGCGCGACGAAGCAAAAATTCGCAGTCGTGAAAAGCCTGTTGTGCCAATAAAGTCAGAGCCTGTGGAGAAACTTTCACTATCTCTTTACCTTCAAAATTTGCCACGGAAACTCCTTCCTTGGAAAGCAGTCTGTATTCCGTGTCGTCCTTACCCAACTGGAACATTGGGGCATACTTAAAGTCTGTCATAAACAAAAATACCTGATACTTGTTCCGTTCGGAAGTTTTCCTTCCGCACGGCACATGGTATCAGGATTTTATTAGTTGTTGATATAATGTTTTTGTATTTATTTCTTTTAGTCGTGATGTCGATTCCGAAGACAAGGATTATGCCATTTTCGGAAATCGACACACAACTTGTTTTTAGTAGCCAAAGATTTCCTCGGTCGTCACACGCCTGATGGGAGCTATCTTTTCCAATGCCTTGATGTCAAGTTCCTTTTCATTACCAAGGATGAGATACTTGCAAGGTTTGTCAGCCATGTTTGCCTTCTCGAAGTCGATAATGTCTTGAAGCTTGATTTGTGGAATTTCCTTGTAAATCTTTTCGCTTAAACTGTAGTCAAGCCCTAACTTTTGTGCAGCCATATAGGCACTGAGAATAGAGAACTTGGTAGTACGAGCTGACGCGAGGCTCTTCATGAGACTTTGCTTGGCCAAGTCGAAGTTAGCCTGCCGAACCGGAACGTTGTTGAGTAGTTCGTTGAACTGTTTAACACAGTCCATCATCTTGTCGTTCTGTGTAATGATATAAGTATAGAAACTCTCCTTGTCTCCCAAACGACTGGGCTGACGATATCTTGCACTTGCGGAATATGCCAAACCACGTGCTTCGCGCAGCTCTTGGAAAACAATGGCATTCATACCTCCACCGAAGTATTCGTTGAAGAGAGCGATGGTTGCTGCGTTGTCGGCAGTCCATTCCTTGTTCTCATTATGGAACTGCACGAGATAGATATTCTTAGCATCGTAAGGTGCAAGAAGTATTTCGTCCTTAGGAGTTGTTTGAGTTGTGTAACGCTTGCTTTCAGGAATGGGCTTAAACTTCTTGGGAGCCTTAATAGTCTTGGTTATCAGTTTGTTCAGCTCATCAAGGGTGGATGGACCATAATAGAGCACGGTCTGCTTGTAGTTCTTTAGCTCTTTTAAGGAATTAAGGAGCTTCTGCGGATCCATGTTCTTCAATTGCTCCTCGCTAAGGATGTTTCGTGTAGAGTTATAGGGTCCATACATTCCGTAGTCGAACAAAGCGTTGAAGTTTTGACCTTGGTTCGCTTTATTATCCTTACGATACTTGAGCATCAAATCTACCGCCTTGCTCCATGCCTCCTTATCAACTTTTGCGTTTTCAACAAGATCTTTGAGCAATGCCAATGCCTTAGGCAAGTTTTCATTCAGTCCAGTCATGACCAAAAATGTCTCGTCATTGGTCTGACCAAACCTGTAATCGCAAGCCAACTTGTAGAACTCTTGCTTTATCTGATCGTTCGTCATCTTGTCCGTACCAAGATAATCAAGATATGATGCTGCATAGTCGGGAAGCAAATCGCTCTCCGTTCCAAACGGCACCTCAAAGTAGAGCGTGAAGAGGTCGTCTTGTTTGTTCTGTTTGTATAGCACTTTCCAACCATTTTTCATCTTTCCTATTGTCATATCCTTTTTGAAATCGACAAATGAAGGTTGGATAGGCTCTACTTTGTGGTTGGCAATCTCCTCCAAGAACGCAGAACGTTTGTCGTTATTAGTGGGGATAGGCGTAATTTTAGGCTTTTCTACCTTTTGAATAGTGGTATCGGTACCTTGTGTTTTATAGATGGCAGCATAGCCGTTGTCGAAGAAACGATTGGCGAAGCTGACTATTTCTCCTTTCGTGATTTTGGAAATGCGATTAATCTTGCCCACCTCCTGCTTCCAATCTACATCATTGATGAACGAATTGACAAAGGCTTTGGCACGGAACTGGTTATTATCCAGATTTTTGTAGTAACTGCGCTTATAGTTATTGATGACCGAAGGCAGTAAATCATCGGAGAATTCTCCACGTTTCAGTTTTCCTATCTCTTCCAATAGCAAATCGCGAACCTCCTGTAAGGTTTGCCCTTTCTTGGGCATACCAATGGCAATGAACAATGAGTAGTCATGGAGGTCTTCAAAACCCGTGCCCGCTCCCTGAACTTTCATCTTTTGATTTAAGTTCAAGTCGTAAAGACCGGCACGTCCATTATTGAGCAATTCGCTAATAATGTTCAAGGTATCGCTTTGCAAGCTGTTACCGGCTTTTGCTCTCCAACCAATGTAAATTCTTTCAGCTTCCTGTCCCACGATGGTTGTATCTACAGGGGCGGTGAACTTAGGCTGAGGACCATATTGCGGTACGCTTAGGTTCTCGCTCTTTTTCCAACTACCAAAGTATTTCTCAATGGTAGCCACAGTCTTGTCAGGATCTAAGTCTCCCGACATACAGATGGCTATATTGTTTGGAACATAGTAGCGTTTGTAATACTTCATGATGTTGGTTATTGAGGGGTTTTTCAAGTGTTCTCCTCTACCGATGGTGGTCTGGGTACCATAAGGATGGGTGGGGAACAGCTTTGCCATCAAGCCTGCAAATATTTTTCTACCATCACTGGTCAAACCCATATTGTATTCCTCGTAAACGGATTCCAATTCAGTGTGGAAACCGCGAACTATCATATTCTGGAAACGATCAGCCTGAACTCTTGCCCAAGATTCTACCTCATTGCTGGGGATGTTCTCCACATAGCAAGTTACATCGTTCGAGGTATAAGCATTCGTTCCCTTGCTACCGATAGACGCCATGAGTTTGTCATACTCGTTGGGGATGTTGTATTTCGCTGCCAATTGCGATACAGAATCAATCTTAGCGTACCATACTTTGCGCTTGGCAGGATCGGTAATGTGGCGATACTCTTCGTAGAGGTTCTCAATCTGTTTCAAATAGGGACGTTCTGCCTCCATATTCGATGTACCGAACTTTTCCGTTCCCTTAAACATAATGTGCTCAAGATAGTGTGCTAATCCGGTTGTTTCTGCCGGATCGTTGCGACTTCCTGTACGAACAGCGATGTAAGTTTGTATACGTGGCTTTTCCTTGTTTACACTAAGATAAATCTTAAGACCATTCTTCAGTGTGTAAATGCGAGTGTTCATCGGATCATTAGGCACACTCTCATAGGTATAAGTCTGCGCTTTTATCCCCACTGCAGCCAACAGGAGGAGCATGCCGATACCTAATTTTTTGAAACTAAGGTTTTTCAACATAATATTATATTTAGTATTAAACATTATTCTTCGCAGCTTTCAAGGTGGCATTGTTTCCTTGTGGCTTGCGCTTTACTATTCTTCGTAATCCACTTCGTGGTCGAGCTGGTTGATAAATGCCGTCAGCACTTCTTCCTCCACATCGCCCATGGCAAATTCTTTCTCTGCGTCCTTTCGGATTTCAGCAATCCATGCCCGCCGAGCTTCGATATAGTCTTGCTCTATTCTCTTATTGTCTTTTTCTGAAATTTCTTTTATTCCGTAGTAGTCTTGTATCAATCGGTAAGTCCAAGCCCATTGATATTTCCGGTAGTTCGCATGAATTTCCGTGAAACGATCAAGCACGTCTTGAATGGTTTCAAGGTTTCCGCTCTTGATATCTTCAAGAAGCTTTTGTTCTTCAGTGTCGGGAAGCAGAAGACCGGATAAGTCATTCCATTTGCCTAGTCCGATTTGGGTTTTAGGTTTTCCAAAAAAGCCCCATTTGTGTGCTCGTTTTAGCACCGCTCCCATATAAATTCGCAAAGCGATATCATAGTATTTGATACCTTTATTCAGACTTGAGGCATTGATGACATACTCGTGATAGATGTAAGAGGAAACGTTTTCCCCACTTGCTTGTCTAAGATTTTCCAAGATTTTCTTACCTCGAATAATTTCTCCGACCGAGAATGGAGAAAGCCAATCAAAGTTTACGATACTCTTTTGCGACCCAATAGGGCGGATGTCTCTCTTCGGCCACTTCTTAATGTCGCGATAAAGTCCCACTGTAGTGATATTTCGTCCCGGAACGAGGAACATTGTGTCTCCTCCCGCTATGAGATAAGAGAATGGAAGTGCCTGCGTGTTGGGGTGATGCATGAGCTTTCCGAAGCAGACAGAGAATGTCCCGATGGTGGCAGGCATGAGAATATAGCCACCACTTGCGGTTTTACTTCCTCTTTCAAGAACACCCCAGTGCATAGGTCCCATCTTGTAGGCGTGGTTAGAGAAGTTCGTACCGGAGCCGGCATTGTAGAAAGAGAACATTCCTCCAATAAGCAGTGAGCTTTTATGATGTGAAGCACTGAAAGGACCGCAGAAAGCTGCACACGCTTCACCATTCGCCATGAAAGAATTGGCAAAGAACACGCTTTGCGCCGCAGTGAAACCGTTTGATATTTGGCAAGCTTCTCCCACAAAACAATCTTGCATTTTCACGCTGTTGATGATGCTTGAGCCATCGCTGATAATGGAATTTTCGCATATTACCCCTGTCCCGATATACACACTCGCATTCTCTGAGCTTAATATTGTGCAATCGCTGAGTCGGCTTGCTCCGGATATTTCGCAGTCATCTTGAATGACTGTGTTGGTTATTTCTTTGGTATTGACTATCTTTACGTTGTTACCAATGGTTCCCCTATCGGGATTGGTGCGTGTTATTTCTTCCGAGACAAGTCTTCGAATGGCGTTTTTGAGATCTTTGTCCTTAAAGTGTCTCACCATGAAAGCAGCGAACTGGCTATTCAAATCATGGAAGAAAATGATGTTGCTGTCTCCGGTTTCGTTTAGCACCGCTATGAGATTACCTTCTCCATAAGTAGCTCCCTCCGTTGTTTCCATGACGGAAATATTGGTAATGATGCAATCGCTGCCAATCGTATAGTTGTTGATGTAATTCCCGACTTTTTCTATCAGGCAATCATTGCCAACAGAAACATTTCTCAGTGTAGCATCATTGATACCGGAATGTTTCACAAAGCCTTTCGTTACTTCAACTTCTTTTTCGAAACTTCCCAATCGGATATCACCATAGAACATCACTCTGTGGAAGAATTTGGGATAGAATCCCTCTTCGGCTACCTGCACGCGAGACCAATCCTCAGCCCAACAGTTATTGTTTTCAAAAACTAATATTTCTTCGTTTGTTAAGTTTCTATATGTCATATACGCTTTTTGTCTTATTGTAGTAGGTTTTATAATCGTTAGTTGATATCCGCTTCGTAGAGAAAGTCATTATAGGGATATTTCTGAACGTGAAGTTCTCTCACCTTTTTGTATAAGATGTTTCTGAACTCGTCAATGTTTTCCTTGTTCTTAGCTGATATGAAGAGACAATCGTCATTAAGCTTTGCCATCCATGTTCGCTTGAGTTCTTCGAGGGAAATATTCTTTTGGGTCGCCGGAGTTAAGTCATCGGGTTCTTTTTCTTCCCATTGATATTTATCTATTTTGTTAAAGATAATCATGGATGGTTTATCGGCACACTCAAGGTCTTTCAATGTCTCGTTAACCACCTGAACCTGTTCTTCAAAGTCGGGATGAGAGATATCTACAACGTGCAGCAGCAAGTCGGCTTCCCTGACTTCATCCAAAGTGGATTTGAAAGAATCTACTAAATCCGTAGGGAGTTTGCGAATAAACCCTACCGTGTCTGCCAAAAGGAATGGAAGATTCTCAATGACAACTTTACGAACCGTTGTGTCAAGTGTGGCAAAGAGCTTATTTTCCGCAAAGACTTCGCTTTTAGCCAATAGATTCATGATGGTCGATTTTCCCACATTGGTATAACCCACTAAGGCAACGCGAATTAATCGTCCGCGGTTTTTGCGTTGTGTTGTCTTCTGTTTGTCGATTTCCACAAGTCTTTTTTTTAGCAGCGATATTCGTTGAAGGATGATGCGCCTATCCATTTCCAGCTGTGTCTCACCCGGTCCGCGAAGTCCCACAGTTCCTTTACCGCCACCGGCACCCGAGCCACCGCCCTGACGTTCAAGATGCGACCACAGTCTCTGCAGTCGGGGAAGCATATATCTGTATTGAGCCAATTCCACTTGTGTCTTGGCATTGGCTGTTTGTGCCCGCATGGCAAAGATATCCAAGATGAGGGAGGTGCGGTCCAATATTTTTACGCCTAACTCTTTCTCAATGTTTCTTAATTGTTTGGCGGATAGTTCATCATCGAAGATAACCATCCCAATGGGGTCTTCCTCGTCTTCCTTAACTTGTATATAGCTTTTGATTTCTTCCAATTTGCCTTTTCCTACGTAGGTGGTCATGTTCGCTCCACCGGAACGTTGGGTAAAGCGTTTGACGGTAACAGCTCCCGCAGTGTCCGCCAAGAATTCAAGTTCGTCAAGATATTCCCTTGTCTTTGCCTCATCCTGTCCTTGTGTTATCAAGCCCACAAGGACTGCTGTTTCGGCTTTTGCATCGGATATAACAAATTCTCTCATCAGGATTGTACTATAATGATGTTTGGATGCAAAGATACTAAAAAGTTAAGAGTTGTAACGAGATAGTGATGATGTTTTTCAGAACTTAATTGTTATTTTTTATAAATTATGCACCAATAATACCCTTGTTTTTTAGATATTGTTTACTTTTGTACAATAATTCAGTTTGTTGATAAATAAAAAGGCAATGAGATTAATTATTGAAAATGATTATGAGAAACTGTCGGAATGGGCGGCAAATCATGTAATCGAGCGCATTAATGCTTTCAATCCCACATCGGAGCACCCCTTTGTGCTCGGTTTGCCAACGGGTTCTTCGCCCGAAGGTATGTATGCGAATTTGGTGAAAGCCTACAAAGAGAAAAGGGTGAGTTTCAAGCACGTGATAACGTTTAATATGGACGAGTATGTAGGACTGCCTGAAAATCATCCGGAGAGCTATCACTCTTTCATGGCGCGCAACCTGTTTGACCATATTGATATTCCGCGTGAGAATATTCATATCCTTAATGGGAACGCAAAGGATTTGGAAGCTGAATGCAACCATTACGAACAGATGATTGAAGAAGTAGGAGGAATCGATTTGTTTATCGGAGGAATAGGTCCCGATGGACACATCGCTTTCAATGAACCGGGATCCAGTCTCACCAGCCGGACGCGAGAGAAAACCTTAATCACCGATACAATTTTAGCCAACTCGCGCTTTTTTGATAACGATGTGAACAAAGTGCCCAAGTATGCGCTAACTGTTGGCGTGGGTACGGTGATGGATGCGCGCGAGGTGATGATACTCGTTAACGGTCATCACAAGGCACGCGCCTTGCAGGCTGCTATAGAAGGACCGGTTACGCATTGGTGGACTATCTCTGCCTTGCAGATGCATAAACATGGAATCATAGTTACTGATGAAGCTGCTTGCGATGAACTGAAAGTAAGTACGTACAGATACTTTAAGGATATAGAGAAAAATAATTTATGAACATGTGCCGTTAATGATTGGTAGCGATTGGATGGCAAGACAAACAAAAGTTAATGGGTTGGAAAGTAACGATTTCTCGTTGTTGCTTTCCAATCTTTTTTATACCTTTGCATCAGTCTGATGCTTATGAACTTAAAAACATTACTGAAGAAATGGACGCTCCCAATGGCAATGTTGTTCGGGATTACGGTATATTTGCTCTTTGCTTTTATACCCGTTTTGGAACCGGCAGCTGTTTTGTTGTCGCCTTTCATGGACGCCATCCTCCCTTTGTTCATGTTTTTAATTCTTTATGTAACCTTTTGTAAAGTGGACTTTCGCAATCTCATTCCTGTCCGATGGCACTTTTGGGTGGGAGTTTTTCAAGTGTTTTTCGTCGCATTGATAGTCGGAGCAATACTCCTCTTCAATGTGAAGGGAAACAATCTGATATTGCTTGAGTCGATATTAACCTGCATCATAGGACCTTGTGCAGCAGCGGCTGCTGTTGTAACGATGAAACTTGGTGGCAGCTTGGAGGAAATGACAACTTATATTTTCTTGTCTAACTTCCTATGCGCCATCCTCATTCCCATTTGTTTCCCCCTGATAGAACCGGGCAACGGAATGGGATTTTGGAGTTCGTTTCTTCTAATTCTCTATAAAGTATGTGCCATATTGGTGGTGCCGATGATATTGGCGTATATAACGAAGCACTTCAAGCCTTTACACCACTTTCATCTTTGGCTGACAAACGTAAAAGACCTGAGCTTCTATCTTTGGGGTTGTTCGCTGACCATTGTAACGGGAACCACCATGAAGAACATCGTGCATGCCAATGCCGGAGTTCCGTTCCTGCTTCTCATCGCTTTCTTCGGGTTAATGATTTGTATTCTTCAATTCGCTGTCGGTCGCTACATTGGACACTTCTTTCAGAGTACGGTCAATGCGGGTCAATCACTCGGACAAAAGAATACGGCATTCGCCATTTGGATTGCCTATACCTATCTGAACCCCTTGTCTTCCGTCGGACCGGGATGTTATATCCTTTGGCAAAATATCATCAACAGCATTGAGATATGGTATTACGGTAAATATAAGACTTCCAAAAGAGGGGGTTCCGAGGTATGTACATGACCATGGTATCATGATGAAAAACTTTTACACCCACAGAGAATGGAATCCATTTTGTAACTTACTGAAAATCAACTTCATGAGCTTTTAAATCGCAAAAGGTAAGCTATCGTCCTCCAATAGCTTACCTTTTGGAGTCTGAAAGCTTACCTTTTGAATGGCAATAGCTTAGGTTTTAAAACCCTTTGGGAATAATCTTTACAAATGGTTGTTCCAACTTGCAACCCGAAGGCTCTCTTTTGTCCCTGTTTATGTTCTTCGCAAAATCTCATCGCGACACTCTTCCATCAGCCATTTCGGGGTACTCGTCGCGCCACAGATGCCAACGGTCTTCACGTTTTCGAACCATGACATTTCGATTTCGTTGGCACTTTCTATCTGATGGGAATTGGGATTTACGCTAAGACATTCATGGAAAAGCACCTTTCCGTTTGAGCTCTTGCGCCCGGCAACAAAAAGTATCAGGTCGTGGCGTGCCGCGAAGGATGAGATGTTGGGCATACGGTTAGCCACTTGCCTGCAAATCGTGTCGAAACTCTTGAAAATTGCGCCGGGAGCAATATGCTCTTGAATGTAATTAATGATTTTATGAAACTCGTTCAGGCTTTTTGTCGTTTGTGAATAGAGGTAGATGTTTCGCGTAAAATCCAGTTGTTTCACGTCCTCAAGTTTCTCTATCACCACAGCCTTGCTGTGAGTTTGCCCAACAAGACCAAGCACTTCAGCATGTCCGGGCTTACCAAAAATGACAATTTGGGCAGCATGCATATCTCCTTTGGCATTTTCTTCCGCCTCATCGGTTTCCGAAAGTTTCATGGAAGTTATCGAACAGTTTGAATTTTCCGAGTCCCTTACTAATTTTCTTTTATCGCCCTGACAGCCATTATCCGCCAAATCCTCTTTACGCGGTGGACTTGCACACCCTTTTTCATATTGATTCTTTATCCTGCGCTGTAACGCCAATACAACGGGACAGGTGGCATCGATAATTTCTATATTGTTGCGCTTTGCTAATTCGTATGTCTCCGGTGGCTCGCCATGAGCACGAAGCAGCACAGTGGCATCGTGAAGCTCTCTGAGCTGCTCGTGATTGATGGTAACGAGTCCCTTTCGGGTGAGTCGTTCCACCTCCATACTATTGTGAACAATGTCGCCTAAGCAGTACAATTTTGTACCTTTTTCCAATTCTTCTTCGGCTTTATTAATTGCCGTGGTTACACCGAAACAGAATCCGCTGCCATTGTCGATTTCAATTTGGAGCATTGTCGTTCGCCTATTCTTTCACTTCCATGGTGATACCCTTCGCCCTTCCGGAATATTCCGGTGAGTAGGCACATTGCGCCGAGCAAGTACCGGTTTGATAACTACCGCTTCGATCGATGAAATATTCAGTCTCAACGATGTGTGTCCCCTTAGACATGCTATCAAAATAGTAGTTTGTCGTGTAATCTTTTGGCGCGACATAGTAGCCACCCCACTGATATCCACTGTTCTGTTTGACAGGTTCAAGACACGCGGCACGTTTATCAATGACTTGCACGAAGTCATAATCCCTATCAGCGGTGATGGTTAGGCGAACGAGTACCTTATCGCCGACTTTCAGGCTTTTCGCCTCTTTGGGCTTATTATCCACCCCTACCGGGATGATTTCGCGCTTTATCTTCAGCCCGGAAGTGGCATCCGAGATAGCTGTCGTCGATTGGAAGAACTGCGCATAAACAGCTCCCCAACTTGTTCCGGTGCTCGTTTTTTCGACCGAGAAAGCGTGAACAGTATTGCGGAGTTCACCGTTTGAACTATCATTTACATTGATCGCCTCACTTACTTTTACGTATCCCATTCCGGCTGTTGATTTCGGAGTGGCTATGACTTTGCCGTCCAACTTCAATACACTTTCCTCTCCGTTGTCGAGTGTCATGTTTCCACCGTTCATAAATGCCCAAACGGCATTCACCGAGTTTACAGGCGTGTCCCATGACTGGGTTCGTTTGGATTGCAGAAGCCAGCGTTGCATTTCCTTGATGGTCTTATCGTCTTTCGGAGTGATGGTTTTAAAGGCCTCGATTGCTGCCACTTGCGTTGGTATCTTGTAGTCGCACCAACTATAGTAAGCCTTACTTGTATCGAAGTATCTACCTTTCTCTTCCGTGTACACCGTGTATTCCCCTATACTCTTCAAGTATTCTGCAGCTTTGGCTGTTTGTCTGTATTGCTGGAGAATAACAGCCGTATTCGCCTTACCATAGATGGTGAGTTCAACAGGCTTTTTGGACAGTAGATTAATGAGGTAAGCAATATCCGCTGTCGTCTGACGTTTTGCCAAAGCATTGCTGTAGAGGTAGTCGCAAAGGACATCGGATGGGAAAAGGTTCTTTTGTCCCTTCCTTTCAACCTTCTTCATTTCCGCTACTCGTTGGGCAACTTTCTCATCAAGATAACGAAATGCCTTATTGAGCAAATCTTTTGTTTGCGAATCAGTGGCACCCAACAAGACATTCAGGCGTGAAAGGGTTTTCACCACCTCTACTGTCATGTACATGCTACCACTCATTCCCTGCCACCATGAGAACGAACCATCGGGATTTTGCAGCTTTCGCAAACCGGACAGTGATGTGTTCAGATTGTTTCGCAATTGATTTTCATCAAAATAGCGCACTAACATTTGCTTTCTCTCGCTCTCGTCTTGGGCATCCAATACCCATGGCGTTTCGTTCAAAACCAGTTCTTTCAGTTCTTGGTTCTTTTCCAAAGACGACATCATTGAGGTTTCCTTGCCGGTTTCCGAACGCCACTTGTCAATCGTTTGCTTAATCTTCGGCGAAGCCTTCAATATCATGTTCGCCAAGGTATTCGCGTAATATGCCGAAACCAAGCTAATGGCATTTTTTTCATTTGCATCGGCAACGTATGGCAGAGCCTGCAACATCAACCAGTTGGGATTGTTAGTATATTCAATCGTCAGACGCTGATTGGTGGTGTTCTTTGGGAACAACTTCGTGAGATCAATGGTCTTCGTTCCCTTTTCGTTTTGGGTAAACGGATAAGTGTTGATGACATATTCTCGACTTGGCAAAACTGAAAGGTATTGTTGTTCACCATCCGAATAGTCCGTTCCTTTGGCAAACACGCGAACTATTAGAAGCGATTGGTCGGTTGATAATTTTCGTTCACCGGTTTCCGATAAAAGATCGGAAATGGAGAAAGTTGCCGAAGATGTTCCCTTGGGGGAAAGACTGTATGCTTTGCTTTCGCTATACAGCACTTTCTCCGTTTCGGGATCTACGATTTCTATGGTCGCAGTGCCTGTAACTTGCTTCTCAGAAGTGCTAAAAAGTCGTGCAGACAGGGTCGCTTCATCCCCCATTCTCACAAAACGAGGCATATTGGGCTGAAGCATCACCGTCTTTTGTGCCACCACATCGCCGGTAATCATCCCCGTATTGATATCCTTGTCATGAGCAAGTCCGATGAAACGCCATGTCGTCAGACTTTCAGGCAGTCTGAATTTCAGATTCACATTGCCATCTTTGTCAGTCTCCATGCGAGGATAAAAGAAGGCAGTTTCATTGAGATTTTCCCTTAATTGCACATTCCCGATTCCCGATTCGGCTCTATTCTCAGACACACTCTCCTCTTTTATTGCTCTGTCCATTTTTATCACCGGTGCGGAGAACCGAGCACCAGTTGGAGAACTTTGTTCTTTTGCTTCCATTTTCCGTGCTCCCACGTCCCCCACTGCCATCAATACGGTTCCAAATTCTTTATTTCGAGTGAAACGACGATTATAATCCATGTAGTAATATCTGCTCAAGAAACGCTCATCAAAGGTTGCAAACTTAAGATTATTGATGTTCAGCCATTTTATGGGCTTGAGAAATCCGATTGATTGTGGAGACGTTACAATGCCGGTCCACTCCGCATACGGCAGATTGCTGTAAAATGAAGAGTTAAAACTCCATACATGAGGTATGATTTGATCAAGACTCTTATCATAAAGCGTTGCCATCAGCTGGGCGGTTGCCGGTTTGCCGCTGGAATTTAGAATGGTTAGCGTCCATTCTTCCTCTTGTCCGGGTACCAAACGATCGCGGAATGTCTTCCATGCCACTCGCAGTTGTTTGTCCGGTTGCGGTCGTTCGATATTCGCTGTACAATTGTAAAACTCACCATTCTTCACCCACGCGAAAGTGAGTGTCAGTCCGTTGCCATACTCTTCCTTATAAACAAGTTTACGAGTAGTGATGGCATTGCTCTGATCTATCGCTCCGGTTTCTATTATCTTATTACCCGAATAAATGGAATAAACAATGTGCTGATCCTTATCGCTTGATCCTACCTGAATA
The DNA here is from genome assembly GCF_008016795.1 of Prevotella brunnea. Taxonomy (GTDB): domain Bacteria; phylum Bacteroidota; class Bacteroidia; order Bacteroidales; family Bacteroidaceae; genus Prevotella; species Prevotella brunnea. The sequence continues at coordinate 9,598 of NZ_SDIK01000019.1, read as the reverse complement.
TATACCGGTTTTCCATCACGCGGGAACTGTTTTGCACTTTGATAAAACCAGTAGTGTGTCGGTGACACGGGACGTTTGTCGTCTAATGAGAAAACAACAAATTCTTTCTCCAGCGTATCTGTTCCGCATACCGCGTACAATTTATATCGTCCCGATTTCAATGACTTCAGTTTTGAGACTTCATTGGCAACTGCTTCCATGTAATCTTTCTCCACCGGTTGAGCTTGTTTTCCATAGGGCAAAATGGCATATTTCACTCTACCCTCAATGGGCTTCCCGGCAGCGTTCAGATACGTGAATTTGATAGATTTAAGACTATCGCTCAAATTTTTATCCAATAAATCGCAGGTGAAAGCAGTTGCTTTTGAACCTAACGGCAAAGACAATGACCCTTCTCTTGTCTCTCCTGCCACATCGGTTACCTTTGCTTCCGCAACAAAGTTATAGAAATTAGGTGAATAGCTGTGGTAAGGATATTTGGATATGCTTTCATTCTTCGGGAAAATGAAAGGCACATTGATTTCAAATTCTCCTTTCTCGTCGGTAGTAATCTCACCTTTGGCAAGTTGCTCATTGGCGTCTCCGGTGCGCCACCACCACAATGCAGAACGACGATTGACTGCATATTCCACCTTTGCTCCCTGAACGGGAACTCCTGAATAAGTCTTAGCCCTTCCTTTCACTTTAATTGTGTCGCCGATAGCATATTTCTTCTCATATTTATCAAACTCAACTTCGAATGTCGGGCGTTTGTATTCTTCTACATTAAAGGTCGTGGAGCCGTTGTTTCCATAACGAGCAATGATAGAAAAGCGACCCGTCAGTCCGCTCTTGGGCAGTTCAAAGTCGGCTGTAGCCGTACCATATTCATCGGTAGTTACGTCTTTTGTAGCAATTTCCTTGTAATTTGCATCGCGCAATTGCAGAGTAAGCTTACAATCTGCTTTGGCTTTGGTTTCCAATTGTTTCTCGTCCTTTGTATATACGATGACCGATGTGTGAACCGTTTGTCCCGGACGATATACGCTTCTGTCAGTAAAGACATCGCATATATTCTGTGTATTCTCGTCTTTACGATATTGAAAAGAAGTCCAAAGGTTTGAGTTCGGACACGCTTGGTCGTTTTGAGTAAAAGCGAACACCTCATCGGGCGTCACCTTATTATAGGTATAGAATGCTTCCCCCTTCTTATCGGTTGTCAGCATCTTTGTGGTTGATCTTCCACCATATCGGGAATCGAAAGTTAGTTTCAAGCTCGCATTCGCGATGGGTTGTCCCGTTGTGGCGTTCACCACAACATACCGTATCCTTTTGTTCGGTTGCTCTTCGCTCATCAGAAAGACATTAGTAACGTAGTACAAATTATATTGCATCTTCATGCCTGTCGCTGAGGAAGAAAACTCCAGCAGATAAACACCTGTTGATAGTTTAGGCAATTCAAGAGAGTCCTCAACTATTTCATAGGGTTGGCGATTGTCATATCGATGGGTTATTTTCTGTGCGGTGGAAGCTATGCAAGCCGATTTTATTCGTTGAATGTCTTTCGGGTTATAGGAGTTTAATTCTGCATTCCCATCCAATGTAGTGCGAGTGATTGTCAGTGTTAAATCATTGATGTTTCTTACTTTCAATCCTTCGATTGTTTTTTTCTTATTGGGTATTCCCATTTCCGAATCCAATGTTGCGCTGAACATCGGACAGATGAGCTCGGTGCGTTCATTCCGAAGTCGGTTCATTCCTTCCCATGCTCCCCAACGTCCCAAAGCTTTGTCAATGAAGTCTAATTTCTCTTTAGCTGAAATATTCTTATCATTCTTCAGCAACATGAACTTCCTTACAGCCACTTCTCCACAAATTGGAAGGTCGCCATAAAGCCGGATAATGGAATCCAACTTCACTGCATCAACGTTGTTCTCAGCTGCTTTCAACGCTGTGTAACAAGCCGCTTCGCGATTTCCAACCGAGGTGTAATACTTGTTTAACACTTCGTAGCGTCCACTTTCCAAGCCGATGACGTGTAACAAGTCATTATGAAAGATAGCGTCGTCTTTTCCCTTTGCTATCAATGGAACATATTCCGCAGCCTGATGTCTTGCCAACAATTCCGGATGCGCCATGGCTTTATCGAAATATAAGGTTTGACCGTTAGGGTTGGAATCGTCATCTCGCTGCATTTTGCCTAAGGCACAATAGTAAACCGCCGCGAGCACCTTGTCTTTTTCTTCAGCGTTGGCAGCTCGGCGTTCCAGTTTTGACTTCTGTACATCAAGCGAGTCTGAAGAAATTTCTGTCCACAGCCTTGTTGTCATCAGTTCCGCTGCCAACAAATTTCCATACGACTTTTCTTTTTCAGCCCTTGAGACAATCTTTTCCAAAAGCTCTATTTGAGTTTTTGGCAAGTCTTTCCTGCCGGCTTCATTCACTTGTTTCCAAAGAGTGCTATAGCTTTGGGCCCATATCCCGAGAGGTGCCATAAGCAAAATTGTTAGTATGTTGAATAATTTTCTCATATCTTAAAATGAATAAGTTATATGCAAAGATACAGCTTTAAACCAAAATTTCATCATAAATCTTAGGATTGATAATAAAAAACATTATTTTTTAAGAGTGATTTAGTATCTTTGCAGAGAACGATGGAAACATTTGCCATCCCCTCTGTCTTGAAAATGCTTTGAATATGAACATCTTAAATCTCATATTGATAGTTATCACCATTGTGATTGTGATTTACTTATCAAAACGTTCCGCAGTAAAAAAGAATAAACCGGAGCGCAATATTGCTCCGAAAAACTTTGAGAGTCTATCCTTAAAAGACGTGGAGGATGCCTTCATTGAAAACGAACTCATTACTCGGTTGGGCTTTCTGCATTACGACCTGAGCACTGCACTACCGGTGGAAGAAGAACAAGTGGGCTTGTTTGTTGGTTTTGCAAAGACTGATGAGACCCACGATGGACGAATTTGTGTTTATGACTCCGAGCATACCATTCGTGGTTACGTGGATGCCCAACCCAAATTATATGAAAGATTGATGACACAAGGTAAAACACCTGTTTACGGCTTTATAAGTCGGGAAGAGAATAAGGCGTTCCGTGGCGAGGTGTGTATCAGGGTGAGATGAGCTGTTAGCGTTTCCTTTCACTCCTAAGCCCAAATCTTCATTAGAAACCTCTTTGGTTCTTTTTTCTAATGACTGCATTGGAAATATTCAATTGTAGATGTTTGCCATTCAGCAATTTACTGACTAAAAAACATGCGCTATGAACCCGTATCACCACCTGCCTGTCGGGGAAAGACAAAAGACAAGCATATTCTTTATTTTTTAAGGGCATTGAAAATGCGAAAATCCTTACCCCTGATATGAGAAAAGTTCAATAATGTCCTAATTATTCTTCATTCATCTATCCAAAGCTAAGCTTTTGCTCCGTAAAAGCTAAGCTTTTGCATTGCAAAAGGTCATGAATTGGAGTGCAAAAGCTAAGCTTTTAAATCGCAAATAATATCATCCTGATTATCAACAGATTACAAAGCGTTTATCGGGCGTGGCTTTTGTAATATAATTTCACAATGATGGTCGGGTGGAATATTTACTACCGAGCGGCTGTTTACCATCGCCTGAACACGAAAAAGCTAAGGTTTTGCATTGCGGCAGGCAAGTTATTGGATTGCAAACTATAAGATTTGGAAAGAAAACACAAATGAATCTCTGCAAAGCTGTCTATCATAGATACCTAAAAAGACAAATTATCACGAATTATTTAAAAAGAGTCTAAATACCACCATTGAAGTTCCACACTTTAAGAGAAAGTTGTAACACAATTGAAAATCAATCTTTTTAAGTTTGTAACACAATGTTTCACCACTTTCTACCATTTCTCTGATAATTCTCTTAACAGGCTGAAAAATAGAATGTTGGAATTTAGCAATTTTAGAAATTGACAGAAAAGCGATATTCACATCTAAAAACCAAGTACATAGCACATTAGAAGAAACCAAGACAAAAAGATGCGATAGGATTTATTTAATGGTTTGCATTTTTTTTGCTAACTTTGCAACTACCTTTTGAAAAGGCAGTCGATAAAAATAACCATCGTCGAAAGACATAAAGATATTTAGTAAACATGAAAGTTCACCCCGATGCTCTCTGGGAAAAATGTCTCTCGCTTGTTAAAGAGAATGTAACCGAGCAGCAATTTGCCACATGGTTTCGACCAATCGTATTCGAGACGTTTGATACGGCTTCGAAAACGTTATTGGTTCAAGTTCCCAGTTTGTTTGTTTATGAATATCTCGAAGAGAACTACGTAGATTTAATGAGTAAGATACTCACACGCATATATGGTCAGGGGGTGAAACTGACCTATCGTGTGGTAACAGACAAAACCCACAACCTGACACAGGACATACAGGCCGACCCCATTGAGAAAATACCTACTCAACAATCTACTCAACGCGGCAACCAAAGTCCGACAGCATTGGACATTGCTCCACAGGACATTGACCCACAACTTGACCCACACAAATCGTTCAACAACTATATAGAAGGAGACAGCAACAGACTGTCGCGTTCCATCGGGTTATCCATTGCCGAACATCCTAACACCACACAGTTTAATCCGATGTTTATTTACGGACCATCCGGATGTGGAAAGACGCATCTTATTAATGCGATTGGATTGCGAACGAAACAACTCTATCCACAGAAACGAGTACTGTACATCTCTGCCCGATTGTTCCAAGTGCAATATACCAATTCGGTTTTGCACAATACAACAAATGATTTCATCAACTTCTACCAGACAATTGATATCTTGATTGTAGATGACATACAAGAATGGATGACGGCGACAAAGACGCAAGACACTTTCTTCCACATCTTCAACCATTTATTCAAGAATGGGAAGCGGATAATTTTGGCATCCGACCGCCCACCGGTAGAATTGAAAGGGATGAACGAACGTTTGCTCACACGTTTCGCCTGCGGACTGATTGCCGAGTTGGAAAAGCCCAATACACAGCTTTGCATCGACATCCTGCACAACAAGATAAAACGAGATGGGTTGGAAATTCCGGAAGATGTCGTTAAGTTTATTGCTGAAACGGCAAATGGAAGTGTGCGTGACTTGCAAGGTGTTATCAACTCTCTGTTAGCCTATAGTGTGGTTTATAATAGCAAGGTGGATATGCGACTTGCTGAAAGAATAATTAAGCGTGCGGTGAAAATAGATGATGAGCCACTCACCATTGACGACATTCTTGACAAAGTTTGTGAACACTTCAATGTAACGACCACCGCTGTCAATTCGCGCTCAAGGAAACAGGACATTGTTTTGGCGCGCCAAGTAAGCATGTATTTGGCACAGAAGTTTACAAAGATGCCCGCAAGCCGAATAGGTAAATTGGTAGGAGGACGTGATCACAGCACGGTGATACACAGTTGTTCTCGAATCGAGAAACGATTACAGGTGGACAAAAGATTTACCGCCGAGCTGTCATCGATAGAAAATTCATTTAAGCTGAAAGGATAAAAAATAAAGGGTTTGAAATCATTGCATTCTCAAGCCCTTTCATTGTTGAACGATATTTCCTTACCCTATCAACTGATGCACTTACTTCGGTTGATGGGTTCTGTAAACAAGATATGTTCCATCGGCTTCGATGGCAAAACAATCACCTACAGCCTCATTCAATGTTCCTTGCCACAATTCCCTAAAAGGATATATTTCCCATTTCAGCCCCACACTGCTAAGCTGCTTGCAATCCACCTGAAAGATACTTACTTGCTGGTGTGGAAAGGAAGCAAAACTATCACTACCCTTTGCCGGAACGAACCACCCATAATCGCTTACCATCACGGGGGCAATGTGTAAATGCGTGTAGTAATGAAGCAGGAGAGACAAATTTCCTAAAGTATGATCTTCCCGTTTCCCCATAGCTCCAAGATAGCAAAAAGCCGGTTTTTCTCCTAAATCAAAATTAGATAGAGCATATCGGGTTGCTTTTGTAAGGTCGTTGTATTCTTGTTCATCAACCTGATGATAGATGGATTTATATTTTTCCTTCAACCGTGGGGTAATAGAATCGCCATCACCGATAACCGCTTCGGGTTCTATACCTTGCAACAACAAACTTTCCAATGCCCCATCACAGGCCACGACATGGGCAGCATTCCTCAAGATACAGTTTGCTAATGAGGATTTCGGCATCTCCCCCGCAGCCACCACAACGACATCGTATCGAGTTCTTAATTCATTCATTTGCTTATTGTTGTTTGCTCGCTCATCATTCGCTTCCATTTTAAGTAGCCGGCAATGGCAATTAAGGAATAAGCAGCGTAGAGTCCGGCAGTGAATGGAATATCCTTATATACATATAACGCAGCCAATTCCACATCGACAACTATCCAAATCCACCATTGTTCCAAGTATTTCTTCGCCAAAGCCCACAACCCTATAAAACTAAGAGAGTTGCCAAAGCTATCAAGAATGGGAACAGTTGAGTTGGTAAACCTTATCAGTATAAAATATAAAGTTCCCCACGCAAAAAGGAATATTAAACAGGTGGGAAAAATTAGCTTTTTGGGGAAATGTGTTATGGGCAACTCTTCACTGTCATTATTTGCTTTCTTCCCGAACTTCCAATAAAGAAATCCGTAAACAGCAGCCAACGTATAATATATCTGCATACCGAAATCGGCATACAATCCCGCTTCATAATAGACGAATGTATAAATAATCGGCATTACGATTCCCGTCAGCCAAAGCCATATACTTGCCTTATATTCCTGATAGATGTAAATGAAACCAATGATGGTTCCCACTACATCCAGTATTCTATACGTATCTGTGTTCTGAAAAAAAGCGAAAATAGCGTCGAACATTCGTAATTTCCTTTGTTTACTACAATAGAATATATCCCCTTTCCGCCAAGAAAGGGGATATCATCATGTTAGAATCTCAATGTTATGTTACCCATCATGTTGAAACCGGCGGCAGGAATGAATCCCAACTGCGTATAGCGATTTTCATTTGGATGACCGTCAGCATCGAGAATGGTGTCGTATGCCCAACCACTAATGGCATAATGGCGATTGAAGACGTTATATAAGTCCACCCCAAAGACGATTTCCTTTACACCCAAACGCTTTCCTGTCAGGTTCAAGTTATAGCTTAGGTTGATGTTACTTTGACTGAAGCAGGGGAGCGACCGACTTGTATTCTCGGTGTTGTCCAAATATTGACTGCTCACGAAGTTTGTATGCCAAACAACTTGCGCACCTTTATAATGCAAGTTGAGAAAGCCATTGAGGATGGCTGATGGCGAAAATGCAAGCGTTGAATGGCTGTAATGGATTTTACGGAAACTGTCTTCCCAATTTTCGCTTGCCATCTCATCGAAATCCTTGACTACATTCTTGCTCAATGCCGCGTTCCCTTCGACAGTAAGCCAAGAAAGCGGACTCCATCCTGCCACAAACTCTGCGCCCATCCTGTAGCTCGACTTGATATTCGTGGTCAATGTCTCACCGATATCACTCAGCTCGCCGGTTTGGACAAACTGATTGGTATAATCCATGTAATAGAAGTTCACGCCGGCATGCCAATTGCTCCCCATGTATTGATAGCCAAGCTCATAATCGGTTAGCCTTTCCGGACTTGGACCTCCGTATTTTCCGTTATCGGTGAAGTTGTTGCGTTCCGGTTCGCGATTGGCATAAGCGATGGAGGCATAGGCTTTGTGTCCATCCTTGAAGAAACTGATTCCGGCTTTTGGATTAACAAAGTTATAACGCTCAACCACAGCGAGTTTTTGGTTGTAATAACCATTTTTATCACTATAGAACCTGTCGTTTATTCCACTTGTTTTGTATTCTACATAACGGTACTGCAAGTCGGCAAAAGCATTCCAATAGTTGTTGAAATGATAGTTTGCCTTCATGAAACCGCTGTAATCGAACTTCGTGGCATCGGAGTCATAGTATTTATAATCTTTCCCATTAGGACGGAACTTTGCATCGGCTTCCTCGTTTTTAATGTAAGTAACAAATCCGAAATGGTCGCCTCGGAATTGTTGCAGATTGAGACCGCCGATGACATCCCAATTCTCATCCTTATAATTCACGTTATACACAGCTCCATAAGTATGCTGAGACAATCCTTTCTTTCTTATGAAATCTGACTTTTTCACGAAATTACCATTCCCATCATAGAACGTAAGACCAAACTTAGAGAATTTAGAGTTTGGTTTCAGCTCACTGTAATATCCGAAGCCATAGGTGTAATGCAATGCGATATTATGACTCCAATGCGCAGAAGGTTGCCACACAGCCGACAGGATATTGTGGTTTTGGTAGAAGTTGTCGGTGGTTTTATTCCAATAAGAGCCATCGCGCATTTTGTATCTTTCGGTAATATAATTTCCATTGGCATCTTTCGCAAACGAGCCATCGGCATTGGTTACAATATATTCATAGAGCGAATTGAATTTGCCGAGTCCTTTATCATACAAGTTTTTGTAATTTCTTATTCCGGTCTTAGTCCCATAGGTCCCATCAAAGAGGCTTAAATCACCACTACCCATGACTACACCGTTCCAAGCCTGTCCCGTCTTCTCGAAGTTGCCAATGTTTTTGTAGCGAATTTGAAAGCCGTTCCCAAGAAAGGTCAGTCCACCATAGTAGGAACCTGAGCGTCCTTTCGTTCCGTGAATGAACCCATCTGTAGATGTTTCATGATAAGCCCCATCAAAGATGAGATGATTTCCGAGCAATCCCGTTGAGAAACTAACGCCCGTATTATAAGTATTGTAGGAGCCGTACGCCCCACTGATTTTTGCAGATGGCATTAAGCTTGGCGCAATCGTAGCCAGCGAGATGGAACCACCGAAAGCCCCATCGCCGTTAGTCGATGTACCAATACCGCGCTGTATCTGTACGCTTCCCAACAGTGCGGCATAGGAGTTCATGTTCGCCCAGAAAACCGTTTGGTCTTCAGGGGAATTCAGAGCCACGCCATCGAGCGTTACATTTATTCTGCTACCTGCCGCTCCTCGTATGCGCATGGCTGCAGTGCCTGTTCCCAAACCGTTTTCGCCCCATGCCAATACTCCGGGAGTTCTTGAAAAAAGGAAGGGCAATTCTCTGCCGCTCTTTGAAAAACTCTCCAATTCCGATTTCCCGATATTCGCAACGGCATAGGGTGCATTTTTCGGAGCGCGAACACCTGCCACAATCACTTCTTGCAATTCTTGACTTGCCAATGTATCTTCCGTTTGGGCTTTCATCCCTACCATACAGAAGCACGCAACAGCCAATAAAACTACTTTTTTCATTTTAAAATATTATAAATCAATGTGTAAAGGGGCGTTTCCCTACGACGGCATTATCCGTATCAGGTTCATGGGTATGTTCTCAGCCACGCCAAAGAAGGCGAGCACCCCCTTAGCTTTCAGTTTGAAAGCCGTTGCAAAAGTAATCATTTCTTGTTAAATACCCAAGCGATTATGCTTTCTTCTTTCCTTTTGTGGCGTTCAAAAGATGCACCATGATTATACATACATTAGCTGTCAGTTTGTAAAAGTGTCTTATACGGATTTAGCT
>NZ_SDIK01000018.1 GCF_008016795.1 Prevotella brunnea | reverse complement strand
CTTCATTCAAAGTATCAAGTTTAAACACCTTTCTATATATGTAATATCAACCACCAGGATTTGGATGAAACCAAAAGGGCAGAAGATAAAAAAAAATTGAACGGTTCGTTTCTTTACCCATCCACCGACCAATAAAAAAATATCGGCGGCGGACGCTTCTTCTTGTACTACTTCTCTGTCTATGTAAATCTTTTCAAAGAACGATTTTAATGCCATCGCAAAAACGCCTCGTGGCGTATTTCTTGAAAGCGAGTGCAAAGATAATGCAATAATTCACAACCACCAAATATTTTCAAGGAAAAATTTTAGAAATAAGTAAAATAAAATAAAGAATTGATATAAATCAAGAGATGGAAGAAGATACACCTTATATATAGGTACTTAGGTATTTTACATGAAATCGATTCCTGTCCGGTAAGAAATAAATTAATGTAAAAATCATTATTATATTTGCTAATATCTCTACTTTATTTTATATTTGCATTTAATATGGCATGAGCTTTGCAAGTCATAACCAAGCGCATATTCGCATTTTCAGTCTTATCGACAAGTAAAAAATATGAACAACAAATAAACAAACGATATAAATTATGAAATTCAACGATTATTCAAGAACTATCAACGATCGCGACCGTGATTTAGAGCTTAGTCGCTCTTTTCCCCTATTGATGCGCAAAGTATATACATGGATGACAATGGCACTTGTCATCACCGGCATCATAGCTTACGGCGTAAGTACCTCAAAGTCCATGATGACCATGCTCTACACAAGCATAACGCCGCTCATCATTGCCGCGATAGCAGAGATTGGCATTGTCATCTATCTCTCATCACGCATCCACAAATTATCCCTTGTCGCCGCAACCGGTTGGTTCATCATATTCTCAGCGATCAACGGATTGACCATGGGCTGGATATTTGCCGCATTTACCATTGCTTCCATTGCAAAGACTTTCTTCGTTACGGCAGGCACATTTGGTGCAATGGCACTAATAGGTTCCACAACGAAGAAAGACATGACCAAGATGGGAGGCATTTTACTGATGGCACTGATAGGTTTGATCATTGCGGGAGTGGTGAACCTGTTTTTGCGAAGTTCGATGATGGACTTAATTGTAAGTGGTTTAGGAGTGCTGATTTTTACCGGTCTTACAGCTTGGGATGCTCAAATGATAAAGCGCATGTTAATGAATGCCCCTGACGCAGGAGAGAGCGCACAAAAGATAGCTTTACTTGGTTCGCTAAGCCTATATCTTGATTTCATCAATTTATTCCTCTATTTGCTTCGCTTCTTTGGGAATAGAGAGTAAACAAGACAACCCATTAGTTCCAAATCGGTCATTAGATTATTCAACCCTGTCATTCCGTTGTTTTTCCAATGACCGATTTGCGTAGAAGGTATTTTTATTATTCTCCTATCTTTTAAAGCAAAAGACTTGCATAATAGAAATTTATTGTATAAATTTGCAAAAACAATCGAATAACTATACAAGGAATGAAAGTAAAGACCAGCAGATTGGAAACATTGAAGATGCTCATCTCCAGCATGGAACTCAGTTCGCAAGAAGAGGTTCTTAAAGAGCTGGAGAAAGAGGGTTATAAACTGACTCAAGCCACCCTAAGTCGCGATCTTAAGCAATTGAAAGTTGCCAAAGCCGCATCGATGAATGGGAAATATGTTTATGTATTGCCTAACGAGACAATGTACAAGCGCGTTACGATGCCAAGGAAAGCAACCGACATGCTGCGCAGCAGCGGTTTCGTCTCCATTAATTTTTCCGGACAGCTTGCGGTCATGAAGACCCGACCGGGATATGCCAGTGCTATTGCCTATAATCTCGACAACAGCGACTTGCCGGAAGTTCTCGGTACGATTGCAGGCGACGACACCATTTTCATCGCTACCAAAGAGGGATGTTCTCGCCAAGATGTTATTGATTCATTGTCATATATAATTCCGGAAATAGTAGAATCATGAATTTTGATACTAAACGACGTCTAACTCGTTCTTTCAAAGATACGAAAGTAGCAGGGGTGTGTGGTGGAATCGCAAAATACTTAGATCTCGATTCCACGGCGGTCAGAGCCTTGTATGCAACCCTTACCCTTTTTAGCGGGGCTTTCCCGGGTATTTTGCTCTATGTCATTTTATGGGCAATCATGCCAATTGAAAACGAATATTAGCACTTCCTTTACGCATTCTTGCGATGAGAGCGCGATAAATTCCGATGGTCAGGAAAGGAACCATAAACCCAAATCGGTCGTTAGGATTTCTCGGTGTTATATGGCAGTGAGAAATTCTTTATCTTTTCCCAATGGTGTCCTAATCATCACGAAATTATATTACAAAAACCACGTTCGCAACACGCCTCTTAACCTATTGATAATCAAGATAATATTTATTGCGATTTAAAAGCTTAGCTTTTGCGCTCCAATTCATGACCTTTTGCATTGCAAAAGCTTACCTTTTGGAAAGCAAAAGCTAAGCTTTGGATAGATGAATGAAGAAAATTTAGGACACTCTCGTATAGCCGGGAAGGATTGTCGCGTTTTCAATGCCCCGGCTAAGCAAAGAATATGATTGGCTTTTGTCTTGCCCGGACAGACAGGTAGCGACATGAATTCATTGCGTATGGGTTTTAGTTGGTAAATTGCTGAATAACAAACATCTATAATTGAATATTTCTAATGGTGGTCATTAGAAGAAAGAACCAAAGTGGTTGCTAATGACCAATTTGGGATAAAGTCAGATTTGAGGAATTTTTCGCTTCTCCCAAACAAATTTACACACCAAGAAGATGCTCATCTCCGACTTCTGAAAATAAGTCCAATATCTCGAATCAATTTCATTCAACATTTTCATGCCACAAAGAAATGAATGGAACAAAATGGGATATGCGACTGCCCTCAACGATCACAGTTCACGATGAGCCACCATTTAGTATTCCTCTTTGAAAAGCAGAGATTACATTCACGCATGCTAAGCAAAATAATTATCTTTTTTCTCTTAATAAATTTGGAAGTTAAATTAGGATTCCATATATTTGCGCTGTCACTTTTTATCATTTTTCAACAAAAACAAGCTGATGAATAATGAAATAAAAGCGAGTTGAATAAATTACTATATCTAACAATCACCTAAAACAAAAGTCATTATGAAAGCGTATGCAATGCTTGGCCTCAACAAGGCCGGATGGATTGAGAAGGAAAGACCCGCATGTGGTCCAATGGATGCAATTGTAAAGCCTTTGGCAGTTGCGCCTTGTACATCTGACGTTCACACCGTATGGGAGGGAGCCATTGGCGACCGTAAGGACATGATTCTCGGCCACGAAACTACGGGTGAGGTAGTGGAAGTGGGTTCGATGGTAAAAGATTTCAAACCTGGCGACCGTGTTATCGTTCCTGCAATTACACCAGACTGGAACTCACTCGAAGCACAGAACGGTTTTTCCATGCACTCTGGCGGAATGCTGGCAGGCTGGAAGTTCTCCAACTTCAAGGATGGTGTCTTTGCAGAGTATTTCCACGTTAATGATGCCGACGGTAACTTGGCACTCATTCCTGAAGGCATGGATCCGGTTGCTGCAACAATGCTCTCCGACATGGTTCCTACTGGCTTCCATGGGGTTGAACTCGCAGACGTGAAATTTGGTGACGAAGTGCTTGTTATTGGTATCGGTCCTGTTGGTTTGATGGCAGTTGCCGGAACAGCCCTCAGAGGTGCATCCAACATCTATGCCGTAGGTAGCCGACCTGTTTGTGCAGCTGCTGCAAAGGCTTACGGTGCAACAGAAATCATCGACTACCACAATGGTCCTATTGCCCAACAAGTTATGGAACGCACCAACGGTAAGGGCGTTGACCGCGTTGTTATCGCCGGTGGTACTGTTGATACATTTGCAGAGGCAGTCGCTGTATTGAAGCCGGGCGGTGTCATCGGTAATGTGAACTACCTTGGCAGCGGTGAGTTTGTAAAGATTCCACGCGTTGAATGGGGTGTAGGTATGGGGCACAAGACCATCAGAGGCGGTTTGATGCCCGGTGGAAGACTACGTATGGAGAAATTGGCAAAGCTCGTTACTTCAGGACGCCTTGATCTTAAGCACCTCATTACCCACCGTTTCAACGGTTTCGAGCACATGGAAGAGGCCCTCTTGCTGATGAAGGATAAACCAAGGGATTTGATTAAGCCAGTAGTTGTTCTCGCAGAAGATCTCTATTAAGGATTAATCAGTGGACGACTGCTGTTCGTCAGCAACGCTCAACCTATACGATAAGCAATGGCAAGCACAGTGTAGTTACTACACATGCTTGCCATTTTTCTGTTGGTGGGAAACCGGCTGACATTTTTCTGTTCAGAACCGTCATGGGCAAGAGACAAGAAAGTAAGCAATCATTAGGCTATGCTCATGCCGAACATCGCAAAACAACCCTTATATGAAACCAAACATATAAGGGTTGTTCTAGTACGTTACAAGGTAGTCGATAACGGAAACTTACGGTTTTACTTCATTGGGCATAAAGGATACAGAGAACCAACCATATTGGTAAAGATCGTTGATATCGAATTGTGCCATCACATCGTTTTTAAAATCTACATAAGTTGGCAACACACTGGCATCAGGTCTATACTCATACCCCTTATTAGTAAGCATATCCGTAAGGTAAGGAGAGCGAATGACAAGTTTGTCGAACGTAACTACAATAACAGCGGCATATTTTCCTCCATCTTCTATCAATATAATTTTCGGAAAATCATCCGATGTAGTGTTAATTACCTTTCCCATCTCATTAGGTTCCTCACTCTTAAAATAAGGCAGTTTACGATATTCCACCATTATCTCATCAATGGTTTTCTTTCCAAACTCAATGATGGGCATTGGGAAATCAACCGTCAATGGTGGAACCTGACCATCCAAATCATTGTAAGCATAGTGCATTTGCGGAGTGAAAGTAGCTGCTCCCTCTGGTTTTGTCATAAGAACATAGCATGCCGATTTCAGCTTATCGCTATAGTAAATAACATCCTTGTCCGAATTCGTCAATCCGGTATATCTGTACCCCATCGTTTTGAGATATGCCGTAACTTCGGCAGGTGTAGGGATATTGTTTTTGTCCACGAGAATGGATGCCTCTTCCAGTTTTGATTTTGTTTTTACGTCAAACCAGTATTTTACGGCTATCCATTTCGGGTCTCCGGTATTGTAAACATATACCCCTTTATCAATCTTCGAAAGTGTGGTATTCAACTCATGCTTCATGCGTTTTTCAAAAAGTTGCATAAGTTCCACTGTGGCATATCTTCCATAATATGGCATCCATGTTGAAGTTTTCGGATCACTTAAAGTGGAGATACGTGTCCACGATGTAGATGACTCATCGTAAGGTCCATAATAATATTCAGCGGCACCATCTTCAATATTGACGAAGATCACCGTTTTAGCCTCATTGTTCAGATATACTTTCACATCTGAATTTTTCGATGCGTCAGGCTGCTCCGCAAATCCCTTAGAAGTAATAAAGCTCTCAAAGTCATTAACCTTTCCTTCTGGCAATTTACATTTGGAATATTTATACGTCCCCATATCATCGAAATTGTACACCCAGTTATAGGTTACTCCATTAACAATTTTAGAGAGATTGAGCTGCGTTGCCCCATTCTTTGTTACCGAGAAGCCATTGTTCTGTGCCGAGTTGAAGAGTTCATCGAGAGAAGCACCGAATTCGGCACTGGGCATCTCAAAACTATTCTGACTACCGGAAGTATTGCCATCACCAAAGAAGACCAAACTATCTATGTCTGCGGCATTGAAAACTTGTTTTTCTCCATTCTTATAAATATATACACCTTGAGCAGAAGCACATACCGCGGAGAGCAGAAAAACAAAAGTGAAAGCGAAAGAATTGATTATTTTTTTCATTTCTTGATAAATTTAGATGAGTAACGATTGGTTTTTACGATATAAATTCCTTTCTGGAAATTGTCGAGACGAATGGTAAGTCCACCCACATTGTCGGTCTGATAGCTATAACATAGTTTTCCCGACGTATCGAAAACACGTACCGATTCGCCTGCTTTAAATCCTGAAAGATGCATAGCATTGCCATAAAATCGCACGGTTTCGTTGGTAGAGTCAGCCACCTTTTGTTCTATGCTCGTTGGATCATCAAAGGTAATCTTTTTGACTTCTCCCGCGTTATAAACAATTTCCGATTTGGTTGTGGTAATTTTTACTTCCTCACTTCCCGGAATAACTTTTGGATGCTCCGCGAGACTGTACGTAACAGTTTCGCCCGATGTCAGCCACACAATAATATTGGTGACTTTTGCTTGCGTACTCAACGACAAAAGAAGAGTGAGCAAGAGAATAGGTACTTTTCTTGTCATAAGTTATAATTTAAGTGTTATTATAATAAAAACATTAAATATCGATGCAAATATACGTATAAAATCTAAAAACAAAAACTATTATTGAGATTTTTTCACAACAAGTAGTATCTAAAATCAATTGCCACAATATTTTCGTTTGTCTTTCAGTCATTCTTTTGGTTTGAAAAGGGAGTGTAGCGAGCTATTCAATCGATAAAAGACGGAAGAATGATAAAAAGAAAACGAGAAGATAGTAGCAGAGTAATATAAAAAACCAAGAAGGTATATACGTTTAATTTTGAGCACCTACTTAAATCGATAGATTATAATCGAGAGAAGGCATCCAAAAAGAAACCGCCCCATCCCCGATATTGGGGATAGAGCGGCATGAATATACATTTTATAACAATTCTGCTTACTTCAAAACGCCAAGTTCCTTGCCCACCTTGATAAAGGCAGCGATTGCCTTATCAAGTTGTTCACGTGTATGACCGGCAGAAAGCTGCACACGGATGCGAGCCTGCTCCTTCGGTACTACCGGATAGTAGAAACCGGTAACGTAAATGCCTTCTTCGAGCATCTTGGAAGCATAAACCTGAGACAACTTGGCATCATAGAGCATCACCGCGCAAATGGCACTCTGGGTTGGCTTGATATCGAAGCCGGCTGCCATCATCTTGTCGCGGAAGTAATTCACGTTCTCCACCAACTTATCGTGCAATTCATTGCTTTCCTTCAGCATCTTGAACACCTCGAGGCTGGCACCGATAATGCTTGGCGCCAAAGAGTTAGAGAAGAGATAAGGACGACTGCGCTGACGCAAGAGATCGATAATTTCCTTACGACCCGTGGTGAAACCTCCCAATGCGCCACCAAAGGCTTTACCCAGTGTGCCGGTATAAATATCAATGCGATCGTAAGTGTTGCAGAGTTCGCTCACACCGTGTCCGGTAGCACCGACCACACCGGCAGAGTGCGACTCATCAACCATTACGAGTGCGTCGTATTTCTCGGCGAGGTCGCAAATCTTATCCATCGGGGCAACATTGCCATCCATTGAGAACACACCGTCGGTAACGATGATGCGGAATCGCTGTGCCTGTGCTTCTTTGAGACATTTTTCCAAATCAGCCATATCGGCATTGGCATAACGATAACGCTTAGCCTTACAAAGGCGAACACCATCAATGATTGAAGCGTGGTTAAGAGAGTCGGAGATGATTGCGTCCTGATCGGTCAATAAAGGTTCAAAAACACCGCCATTGGCATCGAAACAAGCCGCGTAGAGGATAGTGTCTTCCGTTTTGAAGTAATCGGAAATAGCAGCTTCCAATTGCTTGTGAATATCCTGTGTACCGCAGATGAAGCGTACTGACGACATACCAAAGCCGCGAGCGTCCATCATTTTCTTGGAGCCTTCAATCAGGCGTGGGTGATTTGACAAACCGAGATAGTTGTTTGCGCAGAAATTAAGTACTTCTTTGCCTTTCACGGTAATGGCAGCCTGTTGAGGACTTTCAATAATGCGTTCTTCCTTGTAGAGACCTGCTTCTTTGATTTCTGCGAGGGTATCGCAGAGATGTTGTTTCATTTTACCATACATAACACTAGATTTTAAAATTTACAACTGCAAAGTAAGTCATATTTTTTGAGAAAATAGACGGTTACAGAGGTATTTTTCATCGGAACGGCTAATTTTATACAACATTAATACTTTTATTTTATAAACTAATCGAAAAAGTGTTTAACTTTGCGCCAACGTAATCCAAATCAGTAAAATAATAATATGAAAAATGTATTGGTAATCGGTTCTACCGGTCAAATCGGGTCTGAACTGACAAGAGAGTTAAGAAAGCGTTACGGAAACGAGCACGTTGTGGCAGGCTATATCAAAGGCGCAGAGCCCACAGGCGAACTCAAGGAAAGCGGTCCTTTCGCTGAATGCGACGTTACCAACCCGGAGATGCTCAACGAAGCTGTAAAAAAGCACAACATCGACACCATCTATAACCTCGCGGCACTCCTCTCCGTAGTTGCGGAAGGCAAGCCCCGATTGGCATGGAAAATCGGTATTGACGGGCTTTGGAACGTTTTGGAGGTGGCGCGCGAAAATAACTGCGCCGTATTTACGCCAAGTTCCATCGGCTCTTTCGGTCCGAACTCTCCCCACGACATGACACCACAGGATACCATTCAGCGTCCCATCACCATCTACGGCGTATCAAAAGTTACCACCGAGCTGTTGAGCGACTACTACCGCAAGAAGTATGGCGTGGACACACGTTCGGTACGTTTCCCGGGCTTGATTTCCTACGTAACGCCTCCCGGTGGTGGCACAACCGATTACGCTGTGGATATCTACTACTCTGCCGTGAAAGGCGAAAAGTTCGTCTGCCCCATCGCGAAAGGCACTTTCATGGACATGATGTACATGCCCGACGCATTGCATGCAGCTATCTCGCTGATGGAAGCCGACCCGTCGAAGCTCGTTCACTACAATGGTTTTAACATCGCATCCATGAGTTTTGAGCCGGAAATGATTTACAACGAAATCAAAAAGCACAAGCCAAACTTTGAAATGGTTTACGAGGTGAACCCGCTGTTGCAGAACAACGCTGACAGCTGGCCCAACAGCCTCGACGACTCTTGTGCCCGTGCAGAATGGGGATGGAAACCTCAGTACGACCTCAAGAGCATGACCGTGGATATGCTTGAGCAACTCAGCAAGAAACTTCTGTAATTTATCCACCATTACAGGCTCAACCATAGTGGCTCGAAAGCAACCTGCCTTCGAGTCGCTTTTTGTATCCTCACTCTCAAAAAGTTGAGGATAGTGGAAATGAAACATATTGGCGAACAAGGAAATTCCAATCAGTCGTTAAGAAATAATATAATAAGATTTCACACGATAGGAATCATTGTCCACGCGCTTAGATATCACGTCATAATACCCAAGCTTTTGGAAATCACATTGTAAGTAATTTATAATCAATGGTTATCGTATTCATATTTTCATTCTATTGATATGCCTGTCGGCACATTGCCAGCCTTTGATGTGCGTAATATTCTTATAAAGAGCTTACATTAGTCAATTAGGACGTGTGCTAAAAAATCATTTAGAACACTATCAATGTTAAAAGTGTTAAAATATTTTTTGTTTACTATGTTTTACAATATTTTTGCATAACATTTAAATACAAATTTTAATATTTCTCTTATGAAAAAATCTATTTTATTATTTTTATGCTTATTTACTTTTAGTATAGCATCTAACGCTGCCGAGGAAGTTTCAACAAGATTCGTTGATGAAGTTATTTACAATTTTGAATTGGGAGATATCACCGAACTATCCTCAATAGAGCTTGATGAAAAATGTAAATCTGTAATTGAAAACACTATAGCCCAAGTGCCTGAACAAGAAAAAAATGTTTCTTGCACAATAAGCGTCAAAGTTTCTATACATTTCGTAGAAGTTACGATTAGCGTAACAGCTAAAGATTGTCAAAAAGCCCTAAAAGAGGTTCTAAAATCAATTAAAGCCGCAGAAAAAGAGTTAAGAAAAGCGCTCTAATGAATAGAAGAATTATCTTTTTCATAATGGTTTTGAAATCTTGTATAGTGCTATCTAGTCCTGTCATTCAAGTAAGGACAAGCCATTACGATTTCAAGACCATTTATGAAAACACTAATGCAATTGTGTCGTTCAAAATAAAAAACATTGGCAGCGATACACTCATAATTTCAAAAATTTATACCACCTGTTCTTGTACAACCTATAAATGCAATAATAATACCATTGCCCCAAACCAAGAAATCAATTTGGTAATACGGTATCATGCAGTTTTTTTAGGGGCGTTTAAAGAGAGTATTATAATTTGTAGTAATGCCTCCCAAAAACCTCTTTTTTTAAAAATAAGAGGAAAAGTAAAAAAAAGAAAAGAAACAACTCTTTAAACACATAACTATGGAAATGAAATGACTAAAATTCTTTTTTTTAATATATTATTTATCTATAGTTTCCCACTTTTCGCGCAGAATTATCAAGCAGAATATTCCGAATTCGGAACTTTTAATCATGGTCATGCCACCTTATTATTCAATAAGGACGCGTGGTTCTATGATATGTTCTACCAGGAAGAGATGGAAATAAGCTCAGATGACATTTATATATCGGACGAAGAAGCCGAAGACAAATTAGACATCAGACGCTTCAACTATTACTCTCTCGACAAGAAATATTTTCTTTGGGAAGAAAGCGATATCTCGGAGAAGTGCGTTATCAAAGGCGACTTGGATCCCTTGAACTGGATCATTTTCAACGACAGCACCAAAACCATAGGTGGATACCACTGCATGTTGGCACAATGCGATTTGTGCGGCTGGAACATAAAAGCATGGTTCACGCCGGAAATTCCCGTTGGATGCGGTCCGTGGCGACTATGGGGACTACCGGGATTGATTGTTTCCGCCTTTTCCTCCGACGGTGAGATTGACATACAAATGACTTCGATGAAACAAACCGCTGAATTGCCACAAGAACCCGACCTAAAGAAAAGAAAGGTGATAAGCAAAGAGGTTTATCGGAAGCGTTTGGAGGCCAATGCTGCGAAGTTGGCAAGAGCCTTCAACAGCCAACAGGACAGTCGTGAGGCTTCCACATCTTACGAGGTTAAGACCAACAACACAGATAAATGCCTGAGATAAATTGATGAAAACCGCTTGGCGTCTTCTGTTATTCATACTGCTCTCCCTATCGGCAACATCTTCGTTGAAAGCCCAAACCACCGGCTATGTAAGAAATGAAGATGGAAAATCCGTTGCACATGCCTATGTTCTTGTTTACGATAAGGGCAACAAATTGTTATCTTTCGCGACAACTGACAACAACGGATTTTTCGCTTTGGGCAAAGCGATAATAAAACCGGGCAGACGCATCGTGATAAGATGTTTAGGTTACCGAGAAGAGCAAATCAAGACAGACAAAGCCACCAGCACACCGTTCCATGTTATTTTGCGAAGAGAGGAGATAGGGTTGAAAGAAGTGGTGGTGAGTGCCAAGCCCATTCGGGAATACAACGACACAACACAATTTTTGGTGAGTGCTTTCACCGATGGCATGGAAAAGAACGTGGAGGAAATGCTGAAAAAACTTCCCGGCATAGAGGTGGACAACAACGGAGACATAGCCTACAGGGGAAAACACATCAGCAAAATCACACTTGACCACGCCGATATGTTCGGAACAAACTATAAGACTGCAAGCAAGACCATTCCCGCTAAGTTCATAGGAACAGTGGAAGTGATAAAAAACTATCAAGAAAACAGACAATTGAAAGACGTGCAACGCTCCAACGACATGATACTAAATTTATCTTTGAAATCGGACATGCGGTTGCAAAAGCCTGTTGGACAAATGGAAATGGGAGGTGGATATAGACATCGTTACAACGAGGTGGGCAACCTGTTACTGATGAACAAAAAATTCAAGTTATACGACGCAATGGGCTTCTCGAACATCAGGTCCTCTCAGTTCGCCTCCTTTGAGGACCTGATACGACTGCACTCCGCGGAGATTGTTGGCGACCACCTGTACAACTTCGCCCATCGCGACAACATCGATTATGCGGAGCAGAAATCGGAATACAACAGCCTCAACATGGTTTGGCAACCTAAAAAGGCACTGACAATCAGCAGCCAATTCAATGTGGAGAAGAATCGTTATCAGACGGAAAGTCGGGAAGAGACCTCATATTTCAATAACGCTGTAAAGATAGACATTTACACTTTTCTAAAGAACAGTCCCATATGGCTAAACAACAACTTTCAGATAAAATACGACCTGTGCCCGACCACGACCCTAACCTTACTGGGAAAGATTGTCCATGCCAACAAGAAAGTGAACAACAAGTTTACGGAAGACATGTCTTCAGCCTTTGCGACACAAACAAAAGCCACCTACGTGGAAGGAAAGATAAATCTATCTCACGCTTTCAAAAACAAGGCGGCCGTTATCATCAGCAACACTACCATGGGTAATCGCGACAACCAGTCGTTTGGCTTCAATAACTCCATATACGACATCTGTCAAAATTTCAATCATCAGGACGTTCTTAACCTTTTTTCCATACAGTATTACAAGAAAGAAAGGGGATGGGCGTGGAATGTGGAAACGGGACAGAACTACAGAAAAGAACGCGCAACGCTTACCCACGATTCTTTCGACAATCAGGTAAAATACAACGAACATTTATTATTTACCAAGGGCGATATTACTTTTCATCTTGGAAAATCAAGAATAGAACTTAAAACCCTCTTGGGATATTGGCAACAAAAACTCATCGACACATCAGGCAAGAACACAAAATCGGAAAGAATGAGAATAGAGCCCGAACTGTTGTTCGAGGGGGACTGGGGAAGGCATTACCTCTCTCTATCATGCGACTACACGCAAGGGAAGATAATGCCGACAGAATATCTCGGACGATATACCGACTATCGCGAATACACAGAGCCGGCATCATTCGTAAACGATCATACGGGAGATTTTCACATCAATTCTCTTTACAGATATTCTCCGTCAGTAAGAACTTCAATATTAGCCATTTACAATTACAGTCTGTCGCAAAACAATTGGGTGGATGCCATCCGTATCACGGAGAACATGGATTATATCTTGCCCACAGAAGTAAAAAACAACAGAACACATTTCGGAAATCTGTCGGTAAGTCATTACATCGATACCATCCGACAAGGTTTCAAGCTCTCCGCAAGCATCAATAAAAATTCTTTTCAGACTGAATATGAGGATAATGGATCGCGGAACGTAAATTCCGTTTCCGTCCATTCCACGCTTTCGCTGCGCTCTGCCTTCTCCGGTTGGTTCAATTATGTTATGGGTGCGCGCTATACCTTCAGCTCTGTCTCCGGCATCGGCAGTAAACCTTCACGAACACGTGATTATTCGTTTTACCAAGACCTGATTGGATCTTTCGGAAAGAACTTAAAAGTGAAATTTACATTCGATGAGCACTTTTTGGGACGCAATCACACGTTCTATTTATTCGTAAGACCTTACTTGAGCTACGGATTACCGAAGAAGGACATCACTTTGACGCTCACGACTTACAACATTTTCAACAACAAAAACATCAGAGAGTACAACGTTACTGCCATTTCGTCATCGGAATATTATTATAAGATAGTACCCACATACTGCCTTCTCAGCGTTAGTTTCAGGTATTGAACCAATCGTCTGAACCATTCTCAAGCTGTCTCGTGCCTCTTGTCTCACGAAAAAATAAAAAAATTGGGCAGAAGGTAAATGTTATTCATAAAAGGCATTTACCCTCCTACTTTTCACATTTACCAACCTCCCACACCACCGTACGTATCGTTCGACATACGGCGGTTTCATGCTTTTACACCTCACGGTGTGTGGCAAGCTTTTTTCAGCCATCCCTTCAGATTTCACCTCATGATGAACACCCTTTCCCTTGGCTATGTAATTCCCGCTATTGGGACTTACTCGGGGCTTGCACCCATTAAACAATGCTCATGCCGAGCGTACAAAACGTCTCTATAGAGATGCTGACAACGTCTCTATAGAGGCGTAACATACATCTCTATAGAGGCGTAACATACCTCTCTATAGAGGCGTTGAGCATCAATAGTGTCCTAAATATTTTTTTGTATGGCAGACGGTTGATAGCGAACATTCGACTTGCCCGGCACCATAAAATTACATTACAAAAACCGTATTGGAGACACATTTTGTAATCTATTGATAATCAGAATGATATTAATTGAGATTTAAAAGCTTAGCTTTTGTATTCCAATTCATGACCTTTTGCATTGTAAAAGGTAAGCTTTTAAAACGCAAAAGGTAAGCTTTGATGGATAGAATAAGAAATATTTAGGACATTATTGGTTGAGCACGGCTCCATAGAGGCGAACGATTGGGTTATTCACCGTAAAACAGAACGGAGGTGCTTCCTATGCAGACTTGCTCGAATTTATGCTCCCTAAGTTTCGACAGAGCCCTTTTCACTTCGTTGTTATTACAACCATTGACTTTCGTTCCGGACTGACAGTTCCTTTGTGGATAAGCAACTCCATTTTTTTAATTTTCTTTCGGTGTAGGGATTTTGACAAGGCTGTGGCAAAATATTCAGGAAAATACAAGGCATCAATAATTGTTATTCGCTTCCTTGGTTTTCGACGCTTACCATCTATCATCAATTCCAATTCTGCCAAAGAGTTTGTCGTTATTAGAATTATCCCGGAAGTATTAGGCTTACACAAAATAACTTTCTCTGCCGCTGCTTTATCAACAACTATAATTGTGTCGATGGCATAGCTATTAAGGCAATCCAAACGCCGAGCTACAATCTGCTTTGCGGAATCTGACAACATCTCGGTTTGGGAAACCTGCAGTATAGAGTCATTGACTGCCATTCCGTCTATTACAACAAGAGGATTATCTGAGTGTTCCTGCGTTTGCGCGAGCATGTTCAGTTGAACAAATGCCAAAGCAATGACCAATAATAGTTTTTCCCTCATGGCAATGTTTTTGTTCTTTCAATCAGTACAACTCGAATGACTTTACCACCACTCCTTCATAAGTGTGGAGCAACAGCTGAAGCCTCGCCCCCTTATGGAAAGCAGAAGTGGGAATACTGGCATAAAAATGTGTGGAATAGTATTGCGGAACCTGATTCTGTTGATGCCGGAATCGAAGGTAATAGGTCTTTGTCGCATCACCATCGGTGACGATGGAGTCGCAAACGACACCGACGGAATGGCGTTGTGTCTCATCAGACGTCGGACCGGTCTTGAGCATCAGCCCGAGATTCAGGTATTTTCCGTTTTTGCTCAGCCACGCACTTTTGAAAATAACCGGGTCGTCGCCGGTAGAATCATCGTCAGAGGGTGTTGAGGGCTTCAACACCGGTACCCAAGAAATGGCCACGGGCTCATTCACCTCTCCTTTCTTATTATAATATAGCTGGGCACGATAAACCGAATCGGGAGTGGTCGCCCAACTTGCGCTCAGAGGAACGGAAAGATTCACGATTTCGTCGTCATCCGTCACGGCCGATACAAACTTCGCCGAGGCATCGGTCTTGGCCTCAACAAAGTCTGAACGCAGATAGGAAAAATCGGAATCGCCTGTCTCAAATGCATCATTTGTACAAGCTGCCATTCCCAATACGGACAAAAACAACAGGAACTTCCTAATCATTGGCTTTCAGATAGTTTATCGCAGGATTGGCATACATGGTCAGAATACGGCTGCGGAGGAAGCACTCGTCTTTGTTTGGCAAAACGATTTTGGCAATCTGGCCATCCAGATACTTCTCGAACGCGACCTTTTCCTCTGCTGAATATCTATCGGCAAATTCTGTTTTCCCATTCAACAGGTCGAGAGCCACGTAATTATTGGCATAAAGGTGATAGCGCTTGTGTATTTCTTGATCAATATGTCTCGCCACGACCTTGTAAAAATCTGCTTTGGACAAGTCAGCATCCAAAGACGATAAATAATCATCAATACATTCAGCGGCATGATAATGCACATGTCCCTTATACCCTTTGATACCGGTTAGCATGCTGACAACATCGTCTTGCGGAGCTTTCGTGAAGTCGGGATTATCGCGTCGCTGTTGAAATTCTTTCGCTTTCAAGAAATCGCAGGGATCATACTCGTATGATATGGAGAGTGGTACGATGTGCAAGGCTTTCAATCGCTCCATTACAGTACCTTCACCTCCCATAGTCATCATTTTGAGTACGGCTTCTGCCGTGCGGTCGTCAGAGTCTTTGGCACGCCCTTCTCGCTGTGCAATCCAAATATTCTCCTGCTTGTCGTTTATGGCAAAGTGCATGTATTCGGAGAGGGTCTTGCTGGCTTGCAACATCTGACGAAGTGGCAGATTTCTCAGAACGATAAAACTCTTATTCAGTCGAACTATGTCTTTTATCCAAGGGTATTTCAGTAAATTGTCGCCGATGGCTATTTCGCAAGTTGTCTTGAAACGATTATCAATGAGCAGAACATCGAGCAACGCCGAATCAAGCACAATATCCCTGTGATTGCTCATGAAAGTGTAGTTGGCATCGGGCTGAAGCCGTGGAGCTTCCATCTCAAAGCCATTGCCCGACTTCTTCATAACGTCTTGGACAATACCGTAAATAAACATCTTCTGAAATTCGAGCAATGTCTTACAAGACAACAGCTGTTGTCTCAATCGTTCAAAGGGATGAGTAGGGAAGACTTTCTTCAAGACCTCCAAAAACTGTGGATCGACGAGCAATCGCTCATAGACCCGTGGCAATTCCTCCGGGATAAACGGACGGATGTTGTTGAATTTTTCCGGTATTATCATAGCGAAGCATTTTTATGAAAGGCGAATAAGGAACGAGAGCTTACTATCAGTTGCATATTGGCATTCTGCTCATCATTCGCACCATTATTTGTCTTCTCTCTTATTTTAGAATTGATTTTCCACTATTTCCGTCAGAACTTCTTTAATATCCAGTCCTGCCGCACGCACTTGTTGAGGAATAAAACTCGTTGCAGTCATGCCCGGCGTCGTGTTCACCTCGAGCATGTTTACCACATCCTTTCCCTCCTTATTCTTCGTGATGATGTAATCGATACGAATAATTCCATTGGCATGGAGTATGTCGTAAATCCGACTGGTCTGAGCTGCCACCTCTTTGGCGGTTTCGGGTGAGATGCGAGCAGGTGTTATCTCGTCCACCTCACCATTGTATTTGGCATTGTAATCGAAGAACTCATTACTTGTAACCACCTCGGTGGCAGGGAACACAACAGATTTTTCCTTTGTTTTGTAAACACCTTGTGAGAGTTCCACGCCATCGAGGAAGCCTTCGATCATCACTTCATCACTTTCCATGAAAGCCACGCGCAGTGCCGGTGCTATCTGGTCGGCATTCTTCACCTTTGAGACCCCAAAACTGCTTCCGTCTGCCGCAGGCTTCACGAAACAAGGCATGCCCAAACGCTTCTCAATCTCTTTCACGTCGCAAGCATCGCCACGGCGAAGCAAGACACTATCGGGCACTCGGATGCCAAACGTACTGAGATAGCGATTCAGAACATACTTATCGAAAGTCAGAGCCTCAACCAATACCCCACAAGTAGAATAAGGCAGATGAATAAGTTCGAAGTACCCTTGCATCACTCCGTTCTCTCCGGGTTGCCCGTGGATGGTGATATAAGCGTAATCAAACAAAACAAGTTTGCCGTTCTCTCTGAAAGAGAAGTCATTTTTATCAATTGGCGCCGTTGTTCCATCGTCTAAGTTCACATGCCAATCGGTTCCTTTGACATCTACAATATAAATATTGTATCTCTCCTTATCAAAGAAAGAGTACAATCCTTGCGCCGAACGCATGGAAACATCATGCTCAGAAGAATCTCCGCCACAAACAATAGCAATGGTTCGTTTCGTATTATTCATTGTGTCGTTAATAATTTATCATCCTTATTTTATCTCACTGCAATTTACCGAAGCTCATTTCTGCCCCCGATATAGTTCCTCCATTTCTCTATCACCATGGCAAGGTCGGTGGGAAGTTCACTGGTGAAATCCATCTGCTTGCCCGAATGCGGATGAACAAAGCCCAACGTGCGAGCATGAAGTGCCTGCCGATTGCAAATCATCAGACAATTCCGTATAAAAGCTTTATAGCTGGCTGTACGTTGTCCGCGAATAATTTCCATACCACCATATTTCTCATCGCCAAAGAGTGGGTGTCCGATGTGCTTCATGTGCGCTCGAATCTGATGGGTACGCCCCGTTTCAAGAACACATTCCACAAGTGTTGTATATCCGAAACGTTCCAAAACCCTATAATGCGTTACCGCAGGCTTTCCTATATCAGAATCGGATGGAAAGACGGTCATTCGCAAACGATCCTTAGGGTCTCGTGCAATGTTCCCCTCTATTCTGCCTTCGTTCTCCTTGAAATTACCCCACACCAACGCGTTGTAACTGCGATGAGTGGTTTTATTGAAGAACTGCTTGCCAAGAGCCGTCTTTGCATCGGGCACTTTGGCTATCACGAGCAGCCCACTTGTATCTTTATCTATTCGATGAACAAGTCCCACCTCCGGATCGTTGGGGTCGAAACCGACAAGATCTTTCAAATGCCAAGCCACCGCATTGATAAGCGTTCCGTGAAAGTTTCCGGCTCCGGGATGAACCACCAGTCCGGCAGGTTTATTTATCACCATGAGCCAGCTATCCTCATAGACGATATCGAGTGGAATATCCTCCGGCTCTATGGTATTATCATGCTTTGGGCGGTCGAGCATCAATGTGATAACATCATCGGGGCGCACCTTATAGTTGCTCTTTACGGGGCTTCCGTTCACATGAATACAGCCTGCTTCTGCAGCCTTCTGTATGCGATTGCGACTGGAGTGCTGCATCCGTTCAAAGAGATACTTATCAATTCGCACAGTTTCCTGCCCTTTATCGACAACCACCCGGAAGTGCTCGTAGAGTTCTTTGTTGCCCGAAAAGCCATCTTCCACTTGCTGAAAATCATCCTCCAAAAAGTCTTCTTCGTCAATCATATTCTAATCGGCAGGCTTTGAACGGTTCTGTTCACTGGGAACAACCGTCGGAGCAGGTGGAACAGAAGGTACTGTACGAGGCAAATCTCTTTCTCCCTCCTTTATCTCGTTACCATTCTCATCGACCGGGACTTCCACCCATTCATATTCGTATTCATCTTCCGGTTCTTCCACTTCCACATCTTCATACCCAAACACAGGATGCAACGATGCCGTGTCGGTTACATCGCGAGTTCCATCACCCACTTGAATGATTACCACGGCATCGGCCGGGATGCGATCGCCCGCCTGAACATGTTTGCCATTCACCAAGATACCGTAAATCCAATCCTTTTCGCCCGGTATATATTCCGGTTCGCCCACCTTGAAACCCATGGAAAGAAGCTGTGCCTGTGCCTCCCTGAGCGAACTATTATCAATCAGGTCAGGCAGTTCCAACGTGGGAGCACTTGCGCCATTGATGGTTACGTAAACGACATGAGTGGACTTAATGCGTTTGCCTCCCACCGGCGTCTGTTCCAAGATGCAATCGGGTGGCAAGTCCTTCACATATCCGGTATCTGCCACCTCGATGGTCAGTCCCACTTTGCTCATGATATCTTGAGCTTCGTCGAATTGTTTGTGTATGACATTCGGCACGACAATCGATTCGCCGTGGCGGGTATAGAAGTCTATTCCGTACCTTACGCCCAGTGAGAGTATAACAACGAGGATGACAATCGCCAGAACATTGCCCCAGAGATATGTGCTGAAGAAATTATCAATGAATCTTCTTGATGCCATCCGTCTTTAACTGATAAATCGCTTATATCGGGCAAAGTTATAGAAAAAAACGGAAAGAAGCAAAGATTGCACTCTACTTCTTTCCGTTTTCACTTCCTTTTTCCTTGAGCCCGAATTATTTTCCGTGATGCTCGTCAGATACAGTTAATTTTTTGCGACCTTTGGCACGACGAGACGCCAATACACGACGACCGTTTTTTGTTGCCATTCTTTCGCGGAAGCCATGTTTGTTCACACGGCGACGGTTGTGAGGCTGAAATGTTCTTTTCATTGCTTTATTCTGTTTTTATTGTTATTGTGCAAGCCAACGCAAACGGCGGAATCGTTTCCAACGTTACGGGCTGCAAAATTACTTAAACTTTTTGAATTAACCAAGAAAACATTGATTTTTAGGTGAATAATTTATGTTTTTTTCTATAAATTGCTTAACTTTGCACCGCAAAACCATCCGTGGTATAAATAATAAGTAACAAATTATATATTAACAGTTTATGATTAATTCACAGGAAATCAAAATCGGAACATGTATCCGTCTTGATGGAAAGATTTGGACTTGCATCGACTTTCAGCACAGGAAGCCAGGCAAGGGCAACACCGTTATGATTACAAAACTAAAGAACGTTGCTGACGGTCGTGTACTCGAACGCACTTTCCAAGTAGGTTTCAAACTCGAAGATGTACGCGTAGAGCGTCGCCCTTACCAATATCTCTACCAAGATTCAACGGGCTATATCTTTATGAACCAGGAGACTTTCGAGCAAATTCCTATCCCTCTCCACCAGATTACAGGAGCAGAGTTCATGAAGGAAGGCGATGTTGTTGAAGTGGTTACAGACACTTCCGATGGCACAATCCTCTCTGCCGAGATGCCAGTGAAGACCACCCTGAAGATTACACACAGCGAACCAGGAGTCAAAGGCAACACCGCAACCAACGCAACCAAGCCAGCTACACTTGAGACTGGCGCCGAAGTACGTGTGCCTCTATTCATCAACGAGGGCGAGACGATCCAGATCGACACCCGCGACGGCAGCTATCTTGGTCGAGTTAACGGCTAAAGCATAAAGAAGAGTAAAAAAGTAAAAGGCCAGAACAAGACTTTCTGATATTCAGAGCTTGAACATCAGAGTCTATCGTTCGCAACTTTTACCTTTTTACTCTTTTTCTTTTATCTGTCAGATTACAAACACTTCTTACGCTTTCCCATGAAATACAGCATCATTGTTCCCGTTTTCAATCGTCCAGACGAAGTGGATGAACTTCTTGAGAGTCTCGTCAATCAGGAGGAGAAGGATTTCGAGGTCATCATCGTTGAGGATGGCTCACAGATTCCGTGCGAGGACGTCTGCCGCAAATATGCCGACCAGCTCACACTCCGCTACTTCATGAAGCCCAACTCCGGTCCAGGGCAAAGTCGAAACTATGGTGCTGAACGTGCAGAAGGCGAATACCTCCTCATTCTCGACTCCGATGTCGTGCTCCCCAATGGCTATCTGAAGGCCGTCAGCGACGAGCTCGACCGCGAATCTGCCGATGCTTTCGGCGGACCTGACCGCGCCCACAACTCTTTCACCGACACACAGAAGGCCATTTCCTATTCCATGACGTCGTTCTTCACCACCGGAGGCATCCGGGGTGGCAAGAAGAAGCTCGACAAGTTCTACCCACGCTCCTTCAATATGGGAATCAGACGCGACGTATATATGGAATTGGGAGGATTCTCGAAGATGCGTTTCGGCGAGGACATCGACTTTTCCATTCGCATCTTCAAAGCCGGGAAACGCTGCCGACTGTTTCCCGAAGCATGGGTATGGCACAAGCGGCGCACCGACTTCCGGAAATTCTGGCGGCAAGTCTATAACAGTGGCATTGCACGCGTGAACCTTTACAAGAAATACCCGGAATCGTTGAAACTCGTACATCTGCTCCCAATGGTTTTCACACTCGGAGTGGCTCTGCTATTGGTCATCTCTCTGGTTGGGCTGGTGCTCGCAAACTGGTGGCTTGCTGCAACTCCGCTGCTGCTTCTGTTCGCCTATTACTATCTTAACGTTTGCTACAGTTGGTATTACTTTCACAATTTTAAGGCAAACATTCTGTCGGGCATTGCGGCCTACGTGCAACTCACAGGCTACGGCTGCGGATTCATAGAGGCTTGGTGGAAGAGATGCGTCAGGAAGCAAGACGAATTTACAGCCTACGAGAAGAACTTTTATAAATGAGGTAAAGGGCTTCACAAGGGGAACAAAACATGAACGAAACCGGAAAACTAAACATCAACGAATGGGCAGAAGAAGACCGACCGCGCGAGAAACTCATTCGATTGGGAGCGGAAGCCCTCAGCAACGCTGAATTATTGGGTATTCTCATTGGTTCCGGTTCAACGAAAGAGAGTGCCGTTGAACTCATGAAACGAGTACTGAGCGATTGCGACAACAATCTGAACAAACTCGGCAAACTTAGCATCCATGACCTTGAGCAATACAACGGATTGGGACCTGCGAAAGCCGTTGCCATCCTTGCCGCCTGCGAATTGGGGAAACGTCGTCAGGCTTCCGAAGCTGTGAAGCGGCAGGATTTGGGTTCAGCCATTGCCATTTACAACTTCATGCATACAAAGATGCAAGATTTGGACGTGGAGGAGGCATGGGTGTTGTTCATGAACCAAAACTACAAACTCATTGAAGCCAAACGCATCTCACACGGCGGACTCACGGAAACGGCTGTGGACATTCGTGTCATCATGAAAGAAGCCATACTGAAGAATGCAACGGTACTCGCCCTTTGCCATAACCATCCAAGCAACAACAACAGCCCCAGTACGGATGACGACAGACTGACGCGACGTGTGAAGGAAGCGTGCGAATTTATGCGGATTTATTTCCTCGACCACCTTATCATTACCGATGGGGCATACTTCTCTTATCGGGAAGAGGGAAAGCTATAATACGCTTTTCTTTTTATTTCATTTTTTTCTTATTCCCAAGTGTAATAATTTTCGGTTTTCATTGTCTATAGTGTAGAAAGTGGCAAAGAATAATGGAAGATAAAGAACTTGTAGAAAACATCCTGAGTGGTAATTTCTCTTTATACAAAGAGATTATGAAACGCTATTGGGGCATGGTTTTCGCAAATCTGTACAGATATGTAAGACGCGAAGATGCTGCGGAGGAATTTACCCAGCAAGCCTTCATCCGAGCTTATGCCCGACTTGACACATGGCAGGGAGCAACACTCGGATCATGGATTACAAGTATTGCAATAAACTTGGCAGTGAACGAAATGAA
Source organism: Prevotella brunnea (assembly GCF_008016795.1). GTDB lineage: Bacteria > Bacteroidota > Bacteroidia > Bacteroidales > Bacteroidaceae > Prevotella > Prevotella brunnea. The sequence continues at coordinate 68,056 of NZ_SDIK01000018.1, read as the reverse complement.
TAAGGAGCGGCGACAAAAGACGCAATCCATTGAATCCATTCCGATAGCCGACAAGAACGATTATTCGGAAGAGCGAGAACAGCTGTTGCAAGCCGTGGAAGCCCGAATAGAGGAACTGCCTTCCGGCGACAAAGCCATCATCAAACTGCATTACTACGAAGGCAGAAAAGCCGAAGAGATAGCCCGACAACTGGGAATGACCACCGGCAACGTATTGGTAAGATTGCATCGCATACGCGAAAAAATAAAGAAAGGAATAGAAAATGAAAGAACTGAACGATAAAGAATTGGATTTCCTAATTGGCAAAGTCATGCAACGGAAACAGACACGGGAAGATTTACAAGCATCGGCAATGATGGCAATACAGGCGGAACGAAGAAAAGCAACCGCACGCAGATGGTTGAGAGCACTTGCCTTCGCGTTCGGAATCGCATCATTCATCGTAATTGTTACCGCCTCCGCCTATAGCATAATAACAAGCGAGAAATCTGTGGCAGTTACCTCCGGAATGATTGTCTTCCTCCTCTCCGTCGCTTACTGCTTACAACGCCAAATCGCCGATTTCTCTTTCGATGCAAAATGAGAAACCCTCCGAGACAAGAATTTAAAATGTATAACTAAAAAATAATAAAATCATGAACGGATTATCAGTAGGTTTAATTTGCTCCGTACTTGGAATTACATGTGGTATCATCGGTGTCATCACGAGTGCCTTGTTGGAATATAACAAGAACAAGAACGCCAGAATGATACGTCAGTCCATCATCGAAAATCACGTAGATAACGAAAAGGCAAAGCTCTTGGTAGAGCCTGACAAGTCCAAGAAAAAGAGCAAGTATGAAAGTCTGAGAATGGCATTATTGCTTATCGGCATGGGATTGGGCTATGTCTGCAACCTCCTCTTTGATATCCCCGCCGGCGACATCGGCTTTTGGATCGTACTCGCAACGGGAGTCGGAGTGGGACTGTTAGTGGCGTTCTTCATTCAAATGAAATTGGAGAAGTCGGAACCAACGGAAGCAGAATAATAAGTGATGGTTTCTTGAAACGAACGAACGCGGGAAAAGCCGATAGCTTCTCTCGCGTTTTTGTTTTGTGGCGCGACCACTAAGAACAAGTATGCCACCGTAAAGCTGAACGTCTGGTGATAGCGTGAGTCTGTTTTCACTCCTTATATCTCCTTCAGAATATTCGGATTGTAACTCCATTGATATCCAATAACTTACAAACTGTATTTCAAAAGCTTAGCTTTTGGCGTTCAATAGCTAAGCTTTTAAATCGCAATAGGTAAGCTTTTGGAAATCGGATACTACCCCAATCATCGACAAACGGACATCGAAAGTAACGAAAACAGAAGAATGCACAACAACATGGCAGACAAAGAAAACGCATTCCCACGGAAAAACAAATCCTTTTTCTTTGTCTTTTAAGCGAATTGCAGTATCTTTGCAATAATTATCGATTTACCTAATTATATTATACAGGAATAATAATGATTCTTTTCTTCTCAGCTACCGCAGCAACCGTGATTGCGACTGAAATAGACCATCAGCCCAATCAAGACGAAATTGACAAACTAAGTTGGCTCTATGGTGATGCCAAACCAATGGACGACAAGGAATTGTCGGGCTATTATTTGGGTCCGCGTCGCGAAATGATAACTCCTTGGAGTACGAATGCCGTTGAGATTACACAGAATATGGGTCTTAGCGGCATTTCGCGTATAGAGGAATACTTCCCTACCAAGTCGCTTGATGACAACCCCGACCCAATGATCTTCCGCAATTACGACGGATTGAATCAGCAAATCTTCACCATCGACTTGCAACCGGAGCCAATCAGGAAGGTAGAAGACTTGGAGAAATTCAACGAGGAGGAAGGACTTGCACTCTCACCGGAGGAAATAGAGTACCTGCACAAGGTAGAAAAGGAGAATGGACGTCCACTGACCGACTCGGAAGTGTTCGGCTTTGCACAAATCAACTCGGAGCACTGCCGACACAAAATATTCGGAGGTGAGTTTGTTATCGATGGCAAGGTAATGGAGGGCAGCCTCTTTGCCATGATTAAAAAGACAACAAAGGAGAATCCAGGCAAGATTCTTTCCGCATATAAAGATAATGTGGCATTTGCTCAAGGTCCGGAAATTGAACAGTTTGCGCCTACAAATCAGAGTACATCCGACTTCTTCCGCATAAAAACCATTGAGAGTGTGATTTCCTTGAAAGCTGAAACACATAACTTCCCGACGACAGTTGAGCCTTTCAACGGTGCGGCAACCGGTTCGGGTGGTGAAATCAGAGACCGAATGGGCGGCGGAACCGGCTCATGGCCGATAGCGGGAACAGCGGTTTACATGACAGCCTATCCACGATTGAAGGACGAACACGACAAGACTCCTGAGTTCCGCGACTGGGAAGACATCCTCCCTGTTCGCCAATGGCTCTACCAAACACCGGAACAAATTCTGACAAAGGCTTCCAATGGTGCAAGCGACTTTGGCAACAAGTTCGGACAACCGCTGATAACCGGTTCGCTGCTGACATTTGAACATCAAGAGAACGGAGAAAAATATGCCTATGACAAGGTAATCATGTTGGCAGGTGGCGTGGGCTTCGGTAACAAACGCGACTGCCTGAAGAAAGAGCCACAACCGGGAAACAAGGTTGTCGTTGTTGGGGGTGATAACTATCGCATCGGCTTGGGTGGTGGCTCCGTGTCATCGGTAAACACCGGGCGCTACTCCAACGGCATAGAACTGAATGCCATTCAGCGTGCCAATGCCGAGATGCAGAAGCGTGCTTACAACTTGGTTCGCGCACTTTCCGAGGAAGACAACAATCCAGTTGTGTCGATTCACGACCACGGTTCGGCAGGACACTTGAACTGTCTGAGCGAATTGGTTGAGGAATGTGGTGGCGAAATCGACATGACGCAGTTGCCAATCGGCGACAAGACACTAAGCGCAAAGGAGATAATTGCCAACGAGTCGCAAGAGCGCATGGGGCTGCTTATCGATGAAAGGCACCTCGACCACGTGCAAAGAATAGCCGAGCGCGAACGTGCGCCGATGTATGTAGTGGGCGAAACCACAGGCGATGCTCATTTTTCGTTCGTTCAGGGCGACGGTATAAAACCGTTCGACTTGGATGTTGCGCAGATGTTCGGCCATTCGCCAAAGACTATTATGACTGACGAGACCGTCGAGCGCAAATATGCCGACGTCTCCTATGATATAAATAAGGTTGAAGAATATCTGAAACGGGTGCTGCAACTCGAAGCCGTGGCTTGCAAAGACTGGCTGACCAACAAGGTGGACCGCTCCGTTACGGGCAAGGTGGCTCGCCAACAGTGTCAGGGACAGATACAATTGCCACTGTCCGACTGCGGGGTTGTCGCCCTCGACTATCGCGGACACAAGGGCATCGCCACAGCTTTGGGACATGCTCCACAGGCTGGTTTAGCATCGCCGGAGGCGGGTTCAGTGCTCTCCGTTGCCGAATCATTGACCAATATCGTGTGGGCGCCATTGGCAGACGGTATGGACAGTCTCAGCCTTTCTGCCAACTGGATGTGGCCTTGCAGAGCGCAGAAGGGCGAGGATGCCCGACTTTACAAGGCAGTCAAGGCATTATCTGACTTTTGTTGCGCTATCGGCGTGAATGTTCCGACAGGCAAAGACTCGCTCTCACTCACACAACAATATCCCAACGGCGAGAAAATCATCTCTCCGGGAACTGTTATTGTCACCAGTGGAGGAGAGGTGAGCGACATTCGCAAGGTGGTTTCACCCGTGTTGGTCAACGACAAGAACACCCGTCTCTATCATATCGACTTCAGTTTCGATGAGCAACGCCTTGGCGGTTCTGCCTTCGCACAGAGTTTGGGCAAGGTAGGCTCTGACGTTCCCACAGTGAGGGAACCCCGCTACTTCTCGGACTGCTTCGATGCGGTTCAGGAAATGATTCGCCGTGGATGGATTATCGCCGGACATGACATCTCCGCCGGAGGTATGATAACTGCCCTTCTGGAAATGACTTTCGCAAATACGGAGGGCGGATTGAAAATCAATCTGCACGACATCAAGGGCGAGGACATCATCAAGAAGTTGTTTGCCGAGAATCCGGGTGTCATCATTCAGGTTTCCGACGAGCACAATGATGAGGTAAAGGCTTTCTTGGAAGAAAACTGTATCGGATTTGCCAGAATCGGTTGTCCGGATACGAACAACCGAACCTTGAGTATCACCGATGGCAATTGGAAGCAAGAGTTCGATATTGACACAATGCGCGAGACATGGTACGAGACTTCTTATCTGCTCGATCGCAAACAGAGTTTCAGTGGAATGGCACAAAAGCGCCATGAAAACTACAAGAAACAGCCGATAGAAATGAAGTTCAAACCCGACTTTGAGGGCTCTTTGGAACAATATAAGCTGAACCCCAATCGGTGGAAAGAACCAACAACGGCTCCCCGACAAGCAATGCCGAAGGCTGCTATCATTCGCGAAAAGGGTACGAATGGTGACCGTGAGATGGCCTATAGCCTCTATTTAGCGGGCTTTGAGGTGAAAGATGTTACCATGACCGACTTGATTTCTGGTCGCGAGACATTGGAGGAGGTAAACATGATTGTGTTCTGCGGTGGCTTCTCCAACTCCGATGTACTCGGTTCGGCTAAGGGATGGGCAGGCGCATTCTTGTACAACGAGAAGGCAAAGAATGCTCTTGACAACTTCTATGCCCGCGAAGACACACTGTCGTTAGGTGTTTGCAACGGCTGTCAGTTGATGGTTGAGCTGAATCTCATCAACCCCGACCACAAGCATCGTGCCCGATTGCTTCACAATAACAGTCACAAGTTCGAGAGTAGCTTCCTTGGCGTAGTCGTTCCTCGCAATGAAAGCGTTCTATTGGGTTCGCTGAGCGGAAGCAAGTTAGGCATCTGGGTGGCACATGGGGAAGGAAAATTCTCGCTTCCAGAACCGGAAGACCGCTATAACGTAGTGCTAAAATACAACTATGCCGATTATCCCGGCAATCCAAACGGCTCGGATTACAACGTTGCAGGTATCTGCTCAGACGATGGAAGACATCTTGCGATGATGCCACACATGGAGCGTTCCATATTCCCATGGCAGAATGCATGGTATCCCCTTGACCGTAAAGAGGACGAGGTAACACCGTGGATGGAAGCATTCGTGAACGCACGCAAGTGGGTGGAAGCGAAAATCAATAATAACTAAGCCGAAAGAGATGCCGAAAGAGAAGAAGAACATAACAGAACAACGCCCACTTTCCGCCCCAACGGACGGAAAAAGTGGGCGTTCGCTTTATTGGCAGGCATTCAAGGTGTTCTTCAGGATAGGAGCTTTCACATTGGGTGGTGGCTATGCCATGATTCCCATCATAGAAAGCGAAGTGGTGGAGAAGCAGAAATGGATTGCGAAGGAAGACTTTCTTGACCTCATAGCGGTGGCGCAGAGCTGTCCCGGCGTGTTTGCCATCAACATCAGCATCTTCGTTGGCTACAAATTAAGGAAAGTAAAGGGCGCACTCTGCACAAGTTTGGGAACTGCTCTCCCCTCGTTCCTGATTATTCTTGCCATCGCAATCTTCTTCCATCGGTTCATGGATGTGGCTTGGGTAGCCGCAATGTTCAGAGGCATTCGCCCGGCGGTGGTCGCCTTGATTGCTGTACCGACCTTTAACCTGGCGAAAAGTGCGAAAATCAACTTGGCGAACTGCTGGATTCCCATCGCTACGGCACTTCTTATTGCCTTGATGGGTGTAAATCCCATTTATATTCTTATTGCCGCAGGCACAGCCGGCTATTTATACGGAAAGTTCATTACCCCGACGGAAGAAGATAAGCCATGATATTCCTTGAGATATTTTATACATTCTTCGTCATCGGACTGTTTGGGTTCGGTGGTGGATACGGTATGCTGTCCCTCATTCAGACAGAAACAGTCATCAACCATCACTGGCTGACGTCCGCCGAGTTCACCAACATCGTTGCTATATCACAGATGACACCCGGTCCCATTGGTATCAACTCTGCCACATACTGCGGTTACACGGCAATTCATAATGCCGGCATGAGCAACACCATGTCTGTTTTGGGAAGTATGACGGCGACTTTCGCGCTGGTGCTACCCTCTCTTATCTTGATGCTGCTCATAAGCAAGATGTTCCTGAAGCACATGAACTCGCCAATTGTGCAATCGATATTTTCCGGTCTGCGCCCAGTAGTCGTTGGCTTACTTGCTGCTGCGACGTTACTACTCTGCAACAGCGAGAACTTTTCATCACCGGACATCAGCCTATGGCATTTCTGCATCAGCATCGTCCTATTCCTTTCCACATTCGCCGGTACAATGTGGCTGAAGATAAACCCCATCCGCATGATATGCTATGCCGCCGTGGCAGGACTGGTCTTGCTTTATTAAGTTTCCCATAACCTGAAACTTGCAAGTCCCAACCACTTCCGCCCCCCTCTTACGCAAAACTCAAAGAGATAGTGGCAATCTGAAGATGCACATTCTATCGTCTGTTTCAATTCGTGCATCATACGCAACAGAATAAACGAAGAAACAGAAGCCGTTGGGAGTGATAGCATGCGCAACGCTCGATATTTTATCAACAAAGATGTATGAGACTGAAGGTTACGCTACGAAAATTGGTGGAGTAGATTTTGACAACACTGCCAAGCTGAGCCATGAACTCAACTTCAAATAAGTGTTTACGAACGTAATCTTGACAATGGAACAACTCATCTATAGAACTTTCAAAAAGTCGGCAATCGCATTAAAAAAAAGAGCCGACCTAAAAAATAAGGTCGGCTTTTTATAATTGATTGTCATGGTTTCTCTTACTTCTTCCAAAGGCCATGTAAATTGCAATACTCACGTGCGACAACGTTTTTGGCATCGGTCTTAAATTCAGCAACAGGCTTGTCCGTTGGTTCAAGATACTTGCGAAGCACTTCATTGTTATCGGTGATCAACTCTATCCACTGAATCCAGTGAGCCTCTGTCATTGGGTGCTCAACTTCACCGACTGTTACACGATAGCCACCGTCTATCTTCTCGACTACGGGCACATGCTTCTCTGTGGCAGCGTCAGTAGTATTTTCTTTCAACAGCTCCATTCCGCAAAGATCTTTTTCTCCTGGAACTATCACTTCTACTATATTTCCACACTCTTTGCACTTATAAACTTCATTTCTTTTAGCCATAATCTTTATTTCTTAATGTTATTGTATATTGCAAAGATACACATATTATCAATAAGTTGCAAATGTTTTTTGTAATAAATCCAATTAGTTGGTTTATATTTAAGTTTTCTTTGCAGTTGAAATTTTCTCCCATGCCATTAGAAGAATTACAATAGTGTGTTCGCCTTTGAAATTCAATGAACAGTATCTTGATTTGTAAAGATTATTCACAGCTCTTTTAAAAAGTCAGCTTTTGAAACTCAAAAGGTCAGCGTTTGCAACACGAAAGCTTAGGTTTTACCTCGCAAAAGCTAAGCGATTGGTTTCCGATAGGTGAAAACTGATAAAAAACTAAGGTATCAAAATGATTATCAGTAAATTACAATAGAAAAGGGGAAAAGTGTCAAGTGTAAATATTATTTATCTCAATAGTCGGAATGGAACGAAAAAAACGAAGTTCTGCAAGACAATAAAAAGGAAGGATAAACACCCCACTCGTCTGCAGTTACCGGAGCTAATGCTCACTCTCCCCCACCCCGGAGGAAAATGTCCGGTGGTTTTTCTTGCATAAATCGAAGAAATTACGGAAATTTGCAGATGAGAACAATCCGGCTGATAAACAAGCAATAGATAACTACAATTATAAAAGGAAACGCAAAATGAAAAACTCAAACTTGAGCAAAATTGCAAAAAGAGCAATCTTACTGTTGTTACTTTGTTCGACTGCTGTTGGAACATGGGCTTCGAGAGAAGACGGAAAGACGCGTGTTGGCGTGTTTGAAGGACATGGTGGCTCACAAACATGTATATGGGAAGCCGTGGAAGCGGTGAAAATCGACCCTGACATGACGGTACGAACCATCACTACCGCCGACATTGCCAACGGCATTCTGAACGAGCTGGATGCCATTATCATTCCCGGAGGTGGTGGTTCGACGCAGTATTTGAACCTCGGAACGGAGAACATCCAACGGCTCAGGAAATTCATAGAGTCAGGAAAAGGAGCACTAGGCATCTGTGCGGGTGCCTATCTTTTCTCTGACACTCCCGACTATGCCTGCATGCGCATCAACGGTGCAAAAGCCATTGACATAGAACACGACAACCGCGGGCACGGCATTGCTAAGTTTTCACTGACAAAAGAAGGGACAAAACTGTTCCCGGAGTTGGCAGACCGACCATTCTCCTACGTGGTTTATTACGAAGGTCCTGTATTCACCGAAGCTGACAACAGCACGATAAAATATAACACGCTCGCCATCATGGAAAGCGACGTTCACGAAGAGGGCAACGCACCAAGCAACATGACCAACAACAAGCCGTTCCTCATCACCAACAAATTGGGAAAAGGCAGGGTGGCAAGCTGCATTGCGCATCCTGAAGCCACTCCGGGTATGATGTGGATGATACCGAGAATCATACGCTGGACCCTCCGCATGCCCATAAAAGCCTACAAGCAAAGGGTCGTGAATCCCAACATATATAATAAGGAGATACTCATGACCAAAGCCGACCTAAAGAAAGAAAAGGCATACTACGAAACGTTCCTATATGGAACTCCGGAGGAAAAGGTGGCAGCGCTCGACTGGCTGCAATCGTGTCGGTCATGGGATGCGAAGCGCTGGGTACAGGGTTTGCTCTTCGATGGCAGTCCGATTGTCAGAATCCGTGCAGCAAAGTTCATTGCTGAAACCGACTATCTCACCTATATGAAGGATTTGGAGACAGCCGTCAAAGTAGAAAAGGACGCAAAGGCAAAACAGGAAATGGAGCGTTATCTAAACAACTTAAAAGAGCTGATTGCAAAATAATTTCATAATCAGTTCGCAAAACAAAATAGTCCTGTAAAGAGCAAGAACTTATAATATATGACACCATTATTTTCCATTACCAATACTATCACCAGAGATGAATATCAAACATTCAATATGGTTGTACTTAAAAAGGAATTTCATTTTGTCAGAAGTTTGATTATTATCAATGTTTGTGCGCTATTTATCATGATGAGCATCATGGGAGAAACACTGATAACTGATTTCAAGCATTTCTGGTGGGGGATTATCTTTATAGTCGTGATGCTATGCTGTACTAATTGGTTTTATTTTACTCGCCCCAAAAAGAAAGCAAACAAGGCTTTTGATGAGAATAAACTGATGCAAAATCAAGAATATACCGTGAACTTTTATGAAGATCACAGCGAACATATCAGCTCTTTTGGCAATTCTTCTATTGCCTATGACAAGCTAACGAAGATAATAGAAACGCCCTCACATTTCTACTTGATGCATAGCAAGGGACAAGGAACTATCATACCGAAAGGCAAAGCTGGAGAAGGGTTCGTTGATTTTATACATAAGATAAAGGAAAAATACAATATCTAAAAAGGAAGTCAAGACTACCGTTCGCTCAAATTTCAGGTTTCAATTAATCAATATGAAACCGCACTATTCTATCGTGTCTTAGCAAGGACAATGTGGTGAGGGCTACCAAAATAAATTGGTAGCCCTCTGTTTTTAGATTTTATTCGTAAGGATGGTAAATCAATTGATTTATTAGAAGGAAAGAATCATTGTTTGCCGTTGGGTCATTGGGATATCTTTCGTCAAATCAATGGTCTTGCCCGTTGTTACATCTGTTGCGGTGGTGTGCTGCCCAATGATTTCGGCATAGCGGGCAACCTCAAGTCGGTTGTCAGTTTGCTTACCGTTGAGGATAGTCAGAACGTTCTTGCCTTTGTATTGGCGGGCAATGACGTAAATGCCGTGATATGGGATGAATTGGGTTTGCGTGCCGTGCGTAATGACTTCGTTGCCTTGTCGCCAATGAAGCAGACGGCTGGTCCAATCGAACATGGCATTCTCGGCTGCCGTGCGTCCCTCGCGGGTGAATTTGTTTGCCTTATCATCAGGGAAACCACCGGGGAAGTCTTTGCGGACATTACCATCGGTTACTTCCTTCGTGCCATTCATCAGGATTTCCGTACCGTAATAGAGCTGCGGTGTTCGGTTCATCGTCAGCAGAAGAGCATAAGCCTGCTTGAGGGCAGTGGAGTCCTTGCCGTTGGCGAGGAAACGGTCGGTGTCGTGGTTCTCGACGAATGCCATCACGGCCGATGGGTTGGCATAGAGATAATCGTAGCACAAGACGTTGTAGATGCGGTTGAGCCCCTTCCACCAATCGTCGGTTTCCTCGTTCTTTGCCATCGATAGCCGGTCGAAGAAGGCGAAGTCCATCACGGTTTTGAGATAGCTGTTACAGTCGGATAGCTTGCTGTCTTTCTGCCAAGCAGCAGGATAGGCGGGTTCTGTCACCCATGTTTCACCGACGGTGTTGAAGTTCGGATATTCCGTGTCGAGGGTTTTCATCCACTGGGCCATTGCCTTTCGGTTGGCATAGGGATAGGTGTCCATGCGGATGCCGTCGATGCCGACGGTCTCTATCCACCAAACGGAGTTTTGTATGAGATATTTGATGACGTGGGGATTGCGTTGATTGAGATCGGGCATAGAGCTTACGAACCAACCATCGACCGTTTCCGCCATATCCACCTTACTGGCATAGGGGTCGAGGACAGGTGTGAGTTTATAGGAAGTTTGAAGACCGTAACCAGGATGATTGAACCAATCTTTCGACGGTACATCCTTGTTCCAAATATGATAGTCGCCGCAGTGGTTGAAAATCATATCCATCACCACCTTCAATCCTTTGGCGTGGCAGGCATCGACGAGCGATTTGTATTCTTCGTTCGTTCCGAAACGAGGATCGACACGGTAGTAATCAGTGGTGGCATAGCCGTGGTAAGTGCTGTACTTCCCGTCGTCTGCAGGCCGGTCGTTTTCCAATACAGGTGTGAACCAGAGAGCCGTCACACCCAGTTCGGTGAAGTAGTCGAGGTGCTGCCGGATGCCTTCGAGGTCGCCACCGTGCCGGAGGCTTGGTTCGTTGCGGTCGCAGCGTTCATCGTGCATTCCTTTGATGATGTCGTTCTTGGGATTGCCGTTGGCGAAGCGGTCGGGCATGAGCATATAAAGCACGTCGGTATTGTCGAATCCCTTGCGTTCTTCGCCTGCCATCGTGCGGTTGAGCAATGAGTATTTAACGGTTGTTTTCTGCTTTCCGAGTGTAAATTCTATGTTCATCACTCCGGCTTTTGCTCCGTCCATATTAAGGTAAAGAAGGAGATAGTTGGGCGAATCCAATCGGACGAGCGAGTCAATTCTCACGCCGGGATAGTTGATGTTCACATCGGCATTCTTGATGCCTTCGCCATAAGCCATGAGTTGCAGCGAGGCATCTTTCATTCCTACATACCAATAGGTGGGGTCAATTTTCTTTATCTTTATCTTGGCATTCACGGTGAGTGTGAGCAGACAGAGTGAAAGCAGTAAGGTAATTTTTTTCATACGGATTGATTGTTTTATCGTTTGTGATGTTTCTAATCGTGGAGGATGAGTGCCGATTGTCCGTCCACCATCACTTCGCCGCCTTCCATCTCGCCGAGTCCGTTTTCATTGATTTCGCCGTTGGTGCAGACGATGGTGTATTTGCCTTGCGGAAGCGTGACGGTGCGAAGTTGGTTGTTGGCATTGAGGATGACGTAGATGTTGTTCCACTTGTCGCCTCCTGCGTGGTTCTTCAGGCGGAAGGCTACGAGACAGTCTTGCACGGGCAGGAATTCCAGATGCTTTCGCACGAGGTCGGCAGTGCCGAGACGGAAAGCTGGATGGTTGTGGCGGAGGTTGATGAGGCCGCTGTAGTAGTTAAATACCTGTGGATAGGCTGTGAGATTGTTCCAGTCGATGCGGTTGATTGAATCGGGGGAGTTGTAGGAGTTGTGGACGCCTTTCTTGTCGCGCAGCATTTCCTCACCGGCGAGCATGAAGGGCACACCTTGCGAGGTGAATACGGCTGTCTGTGCGAGGAGGTCGAGGCGGATAAGTGTTTCGGTGTCATAAGCGGCTTCTGGTATGGAGGCTTTGATTCTGTCCACCAGACACATGTCGTCGTGGCAGCTGACATAGGCTATCATCTGTGTCGGCTCTGCGGCGTAGGGTTGTTTGGAGTAGTTCACCTTTGAGTAGTCCACTTGTGGGTGGGCAATCATGCCGGCTATGCCTGCCTTGATGCTTTCCTCCATTCCGCTTATTCCTCCCAAGAAAGCGGCTTGACGGTCGTCGGAGAATGGTCCGCGGAGTGCATCGCGTAGGTCGTCGGAGAAGGCGGCTATTCCAGGTAGTTGGCTGATGTTGGCTTTCATGGCGAGTTTTTCTATTGGATAGGCACAGGTGCCTGCGCTCCATCCCTCGCCGTAGATGAAGATGGAGGGGTCGATGCTGGTGAGTTCCTTGCGGATGAGGTTCATGGTCTGGATGTCGTGTATGCCCATGAGATCGACTCTGAAGCCGTCGATGTGGTATTCCGTTGCCCAATATTTCATGCTTTCGATCATGAATTGGCGCATGAGTGGTTTCTCTGATGCTGTTTCGTTTCCGCATCCGGAGCCGTTGCTTGGCTTTCCGTCGGCTGTATAGCGGTAATAGGCTTTGGGGAAGGTGCGTTCGAAGTTGCTGCCCTCGATGTCGTAGGTATGGTTATAGACTACGTCGAGTATGACGCGTATGCCGGCTTTGTGGAGTGCTTGCACCATTTGTTTGAATTCGATGATGCGGCGTGTGGGCAGTGTGGCGTCGTAGGAGTAGCTTCCTTCCGGCACGTTGTAGTTCAGTGGGTCGTAGCCCCAGTTGTATTGTGGTTTGTCGGGTTGCGATTCGTCCACTGACGCATAGTCGTAGGAGGGGAGAATGTGCACGGCGTTGATGCCCAACTGCTTGAGGTGGTCGATGGCTTTCTGCTCTGTCAGGGCGAGGTATTTGCCTTTGTGCAGCAGCCCGGATGAGGGGTCGATGGAGAAGTCGCGGTGGTGCATCTCGTAGATGACGAGGTCGGCGGGGCTGTTGGTCGGCAGTCGGCGGTCTTGTTCCCAGCCTGTCGGGTTGGTTTCGCTCATGTCCACGACTGCTCCTCGTGCGCCGTTGCAGCCGACGGCTTTGGCGAACACGCCTGGAGTCTCGCCCCGTCCGATGTCGAAGGTGTAGAATTTTCCTTTGAGGTTGCCTTTGACGGTGGCTGTCCATCGGTTCTCGGCTGCGTGTTGCATCTTTATTTTTTTATAGGCTTTGCCTCCTCGTCCGGCTTCGTAGAGGCGGAGGGTGGGTTTGATGGGTGCGTTGAGCTGGAAGACGGTGGCCTTTGGCGAGTAGGTTATTTCATTGAAAAGCTCCTGTGCCTTTGTTCCTTGCGGGAGCAAGAGGGCTAAGAGGAGGGTCGGGATGAGGTGTTTTGGGTTCATTGCTTTTGTTTTTTTGGTGCCTCCACGGGCCTTTTCAAAGGTGAGATGTGGGGGCGGTTGTTACTATTTTTTCGGTTTCTGGCGGTGAAAATTCGGTTGTTTTTGCTATGAAAATAGGCCTTTTGTAATTGTTTGATTATCAATGCTTTGCAAAACGATGGAAGTACCTCGGAAAAAAGTACGTACTTTTTCATCAAAAAGATCGTACTTTTTCTCTGAAAAGTTCGTACTTTTTTATCGAAACGATTATACTTTTCCGGTGCATCGTCTATTTCTTCTTCATTTCGCTGCGTTGTTTTCATTCGGAAAGCTTGGTAAGTCTGCTTGATTACTGGGCTATCAACATGATTTTCTTCACGGGTGGATTGCTTTCATACAATCGCATGGTGAAACCGCCGCCGGGTGCTTGCTTTATCTTGAGCACGTCGCCTTTCTTCACGCGCTTCTTCTTGATGGTATAGGCTTTCGGATTTTTCTCGTAGTGAGCGTTCTTGGCATCGGCGTAGATGGTGCAGTCGTAGTAGTCGTCGGCTTCGAGGAAGTCGAGCTTTATGACGCTCGTGTGTCCGTCTTCGTTGCATTTTCCGCCGACATACCAGCAGTCCACGTCTGGATAGGGAGCCTTTCGTGCCACGGTGATGTAGCGTGCGGGCTCGGCTTCGAGATAGATGCTCTGTTTCCAGTCGCACGGCACGCCGCGGATGAACTCGAAGGCGTCGGCATATTTCTTGTAGTTTTCGGGCAGGTCGGCTGCCATTTGGAGTGGGCTGTACATTGTCAGATAGAGTGCGAGTTGGCCGACGAGTGTGGTGTGTATGAAGTTCGGGTTGTCGCTCCACGTCTTGAGCTGCGTTTCGAGTATGCCGGGCGTGTAGTCCATCGGTCCGCCCTGCAATCGTGTAAAGGGCAGAATGAGGGTGTGGTCGGGGCGGCTGCCTCCGAATGCCTCGTATTCCGTGCCGCGCGCACTTTCGTTTCCGATGAGGTTGGGATAGGTGCGGCAAAGTCCGGTGGGTCGCACAGCCTCGTGGGCATTCACCATGATGTGGTGCTTGGCGGCCTGTTCCACCACATACTGGTAATGGTTCACCATGGTTTGCGAGAAGTGGTGGTCGCCACGTGGGATGATGTCGCCCACATAGCCCGTCTTCACCGCGTCGTAGCCGTATCGGTTCATCAGATTGAAGGCATCGTTGAGATGTCGCTCATAGTTCATGACGCTCGATGAGGTCTCGTGGTGCATCATCAGCTTCACTCCTTTCGCTTCGGCATATTCGTTGAGCGCCTTGATGTCGAAGTCTGGATAGGGCGTGACGAAGTCGAAAACGTCTTCCTTCCACCTGTTTGCCCAGTCCTCCCATCCGATGTTCCAACCCTCGACGAGCACCTGCTGGAGTCCGTTTTCGGCAGCGAAATCGATGTATTGCTTCACCCTTTCAGTGTTGGCAGCGTGCCGTCCGTTGGGCTTCGCCTTTGCGTAGTCGGTCTGTCCGAGCTTCACCGAGGGGAATTCATCGGTGTAGTTCCACGAACTTTTGCCCACAATCATCTCCCACCATACACCGCAGTACTTCGTGGGGTGTATCCAACTCGTGTCGTCCAACTTGCACGGTTCGTTGAGATTAAGGATGAGATTGCTCGACAGCATCGTGCGGGCATCGTCGCTGACCATCACCGTTCGCCAAGGCGTGTTGAATGGTGTCTGAACATAGGCCTTGTTGCCAGTGGCATCGGGCGTGAGCCACGACTCGAAGGTCATCGTCTTGTCGTCGAGATTGAGGTGCATCGCCGGATAGTTTACCAATGCCGCCTCGTGGAGGTTGATGTAAAGTCCGTCGTCGGTCTTCATCTGCAATGCCGTCTGCACACCCGTTTCGGAGAAGACGCTGACCGAAGAGTTGCCCCAGTTCACAGCCTCGTGGAAGCGCGAGCGTATCTCGGAGAGCTTCGTCTCCTGTGTCTCCTGCTCCTGCGTGTCGTAATCGCCGGGAATCCACCAAGCCGTGTGGTCGCCGGCCATGGCAAACTGTGTGTGCTCTTCCTTTACGATGAAATAATTGAGCTCCTCCTGCTGCGGAAACTCATAGCGCAGTCCCATTCCCTCGTCATAGACCCGAAAGCGGATGGTCATCTTCCGCTTGCTGTCCGGCTGGTAAAGGTTTACTGCCATCTCGTTGTAGTGATTGCGTATCCGGCTCGACTCTCCCCATACGGTATTCCATGTGTTATCGACAAAGGTCCAAGCGGTCTGCAGCAACTCAAATCCGTCCATAAGATCGGTCTCCTCCTTGCCTTTCGACGCATGCTTGTCTTTGGCAAGTTCCAGTCCGAGATACGATTTCCTTATCACTTCCTTGTCCCCAAACCGCATCGTGTAGCAAGGCCGTCCGTTGTCAATGCCGAACGCCACCACCACATTTCCGTCGGGCGATTCTTGTTTCTTCCATACTTCTTTGTTGCTTTCTCCTGTGGTCTGTGCCATCGCCCAAACGGCTGAAAACAGCACTACGACCAACAACTTCAATCTGTTCATATCTGCTTTTATTTGTCCTTCTATATACGAGCAGTGGGACGCATCCATTTGCGTCCCATTGCTCATTGGTTCTTTATCGCCCGGACTGTGCTATCAAGTCCGTGATGTTATGGTTGAAATCATTTGCCTTCATCAGTTCCTCAATACCGATGTGCATGCGGTATCGCCAATAATGCTTCGGATTGGCGGGGACATTGATGCGTTCTGCGTTCGCATCGGCAAGCCGCAACCGCTCATCAATGCTCATCCAGTCCTGAATGCCCAATACGCAAAGCATGCTCGGCGAGGCGAGATGTCGTCCGACAATCTCTCTTGCCGTCCAACCAGGCAGCGGATGCGGAGCCGGTCCGTCTTGATGCAGCATACTGTTAAAATAGTGCTGCGCCCGTTCCCAGTCCTCATCCCACCATTGGCGGAGCGTTGCCATGTCGTGGGTAGAGATAGTGCTGACGCTGCGGTATGGATTGGCACCGAGATGACCAAACGTAACCTTCGGATCTTTCGGCATGCTCTGTATCTCAAGACTGAGTATCTTCAGCTCGTTCATCACCCAAGCCACGCAGTCGGGCACCATGCCCAAATCTTCAGCGCATACGAGCATACGCGTCGCATTGACCAGTTTCGGCAATTTCTTCATCGCCTCCTGATACCAGAACTGATTGTTGCGGCGGTAGAAATAATCGTTGTACAGGCGGTTGAATATCGCCTTGTCACTGTCGTAGAGGCTTTCGTAAATGAAATCCATCTGAACGGTGATGCGGGGGTGGAAGCGATTGGGGTCTTTATGGTCGCGAACGAAGAGTACATCGCTGATGAGCGCATACAATCCATCGCGAATCCAAATGTCGGTGTCGGAGTTCTTCCCCTCGAAGGCTTTTTCCACCTTTCGTTGTGTATCGTATTCCGGGCGCATCTTGTAGCGTCCTCCCCATGTAGGCTCCAAATACTTTTGGCGCACCTCTTCGGCATGTTCGCGAAAGACTCGCTCGAGCACCCAGTCGGCAATGAACGGCTCGGTAAAGAAATCTTCCTGCCAATGCAGTCCGTAGCCTTCTATCTCTTCCCTTGTCATGCCTAAAGCCGGCGAGAACTGTCCGAGCAAGCCATGTACGGAATGTATCGGAATTTCCCAGATGCGGAAGAAGCCCAAGACATGGTCGATGCGGTAAGCGTCGAAATAGTTTGCCATGTTTCGGAAACGGCGTATCCACCATTTACAGCCATCGGCAATCATGGCATCCCAATTGTAAGTGGGGAAGCCCCAGTTCTGCCCGTTGGCAGAAAAACCATCGGGTGGTGCTCCCGCTTGTCCGTCAAGATTAAAGTAACGAGGTTCCGTCCACACATCGCAGCCATAACGACTCACGCCGATGGGAATGTCGCCCTTGAGGATTACGTTCTTGGAAACAGCATACTCGTGCGCTTCTTTGAGCTGACTGCTCAACACAAACTGCACGTAATAATAGAACTCCACACTTTTGTAAGCCTTGTTGCGTGGCGAGGTCAGCGCGTTGCGATCGGCTTCATTCCATTGTTCATGCCCTTTCCATTTTGAAAAGTCAGCCGTACCATATTGTTCCCTCAAGAAGCAATACTGTGCATAAGGCACCAGCCAATGCTCATTCTCTATAAAGAACTCCTTGAACTCCCTACTTGCCACTACACTTTTCCCCTCTTGCGCGTACAACAATCGCAGATAAGCCGTCTTCACTTTGTTCACTCGTTCGTAATCTATCTGAGCGAGTGAGTTCAATTCCCGACGCAACATGCCGAACTCGTAATTTCGAGACTTATCCTTCAACGTCGGCAGACCTCTCAAATCAACATACTGCGGATGGAGCGCAAAGATGGAAATGCAACTGTATGGATAGGAGTCCGCCCATGTGTGTGTGGCAGTGGTGTCATTGATGGGAAGAATCTGCAACACTTTCTGACGCGTAGTGCTCACCCAATCAATCATCTTCTTCAGGTCGCCGAAGTCGCCCACACCGAAGCTGTCATCGGAACGCAAGGAGAAAAGTGGCACCAACGTTCCTGCCACACGAATGGGAGGGAACGTAAAGCGAGCCTCATCCAATTCATAGACCACCGCATCACCATTGTCGATAACAGGCAGTTCCACCACGCGGTTATCGCAGTTTTCCCACAAGGGGGAATAGTCCTTCACCGGATTTTTAATCAGAAACTTAAATTCCGGTCTTCTGTCCGCCAACTTTGTCGCATCAATGGTTATCGCCCATTCATTCACGCCTTGCCGAATCATTGGCAAGGCTCGTTTCTCCTTCCACGCACCCAAAGCCGGATCACTCCCGGCGACGTACAACCGGTCGCCCGCGCCGAGTTGCGGTGCACGCACCTTAAAACACAAGCATTGCTCTTCATCCACTATGTCGGGC
The DNA here is from genome assembly GCF_008016795.1 of Prevotella brunnea. GTDB lineage: Bacteria > Bacteroidota > Bacteroidia > Bacteroidales > Bacteroidaceae > Prevotella > Prevotella brunnea. The sequence continues at coordinate 49,559 of NZ_SDIK01000018.1, read as the reverse complement.
TTCTCCGTTTTCATGCCTCCCACGCAGTTGGTAACGGCAGAGGTATAGAGGAACGCATTTTCAGGAATGTCGCGCCAATGATCAAACACCGTGTAACTTCGGGCATTGTCAGCATTGAACAGAAGTTTATGGGGAATTACCTTCCATTCGCAACGCTCCTCCACGTCGCCCACCTGAACATTATAAAAATAATTCAGTTGCGAACCGGGAATTGCCTCATAATCGATGTCCGCCTTCCAACAAATGCCATCTTCAGTGTGCATTCTATACTGTGCGACATCAGAATCGTCCATATTCCTGCCGGTAACAACATTCAGGACAAGGTCTTGTCCGTAAAAAGTATGATATTCTATGCAAAAATGTAATTTCATAGGGTCGTTGATTGGTTTATCTGCTCCAAAGATACTAATAAATAAGCAATGTGGAAACATGTTTTTAAATGATTTATATCAAAAAGTGCGCAAACGTTTGCATTAAAGGTATTTTACCAATGAGCGCGTGTTTCCATGGTAGAGAAATCGCAAAAAATACCGACAATACGAAAAATTCATAATACACTAATAATCAGCACACTACATCTCACGTTTTAAAAGTTCACCTTTTGACTTGCAAAAGCTAAGCTTTTGACTCCTAAAAGCTCACCTTTTGCGAGGCGAAAGCTAAGCTTTTGAAAACAGATAGTTTTTTACACCCGGACGAATGACATTTCTCCCGGAAAATTCGTGCGGTTCCGTTCGCATGGGATAGCAAAAAAAGAAGGCGAACTTGTTTTATCCGTTCGACAAAACAAGTCCGCCTCATGCTTCTTCATTCAAGAAATATGTTTAACGCGTGGGCTCGTCCCGGATGGTCGATACCGACAAAGCACCCAAGACCAATGACACACCGGCAACAATCATCATGTGGCTTTGCACGGAACCCACCACATTGAGAATGGAACCACCCACAAGGGCGGCGATAATCTGCGGTATGCAAATCGTGCCATTGAACAATCCGAGGTAAGTCCCCATGTGTCCGTAGCCCTCCAGTGCATTGGTAACAAAAGTGAAAGGCATTGCCAATATAGCCGCCCAAGCGCAACCAATGAGCAAGAAGGGAACGAACATGATATATGGATCGTGAACGAAAGCCGTCATGGCAAAGCCAATGCCACCCAAAACCAATGAAAGGCTGTATGCCAGCTTCTTGTTCTTGATGAGTGGCAAAGCCATTGCCCACAGCACCGAACCTACCGCCTGAACTGCAAAAAGAATGCCCACCCAGTTGCCGGCCTCTTGATAGCCGGATGTGGAGGTAGCGTTCTTGGCAAGCATATCAACACCCCAACAATTGGCAGCCACCGTGCCGTTGGTGTAAGTCCACATATACATAAAAGCAAACCAACAGAAAAACTGCACCAGTCCCACTTTCCAAAAAGTGCTTGGCGCATTCTTCAACAAGGTTATCCAATCGGCTTTCGACTCGTTTCCGGTCTCCACGAGTTGATGGTATTCGGCATATTCCTTCGGTGGCATCTCCTTTACTTTCGCGGTAGTATAGAGTACGCAGAGAATGAGAATGGCGGCACCGATGTAGAACGAGTATATCACTGAATCGGGAACAATGCCGGCGGGAGCGGTATTGGCAATGCCCAACGCGGTGAAAAAGAAGGGAAAGACAAAACCCACCAAAGAACCGGCGTTACAAAGAAAGCTCTGAATGGAGTATGCCAAGGCTTTTTGTTTCTCGTTCACCTCATCGCCCACAAGCATCTTGAAAGGCTGCATCGCCATATTAATGCTGGTATCGAGAAACATCAACGATACCAATCCGAACACCATGGCTGTGGAAGCAGCCATACCAAAAGAACCGGCATTGGGCAACAAGCACATCACGAGCACGGAAACAGTGGCACCCACAAAGAGATAGGGAATGCGCCGACCAAAGCGTGTCCACGTCTTATCGGACAATGTCCCGACGATGGGTTGAACCAAGATGCCCATCAGCGGAGGGAGAATCCAAAAATAACTCAAGTTGTGTGGGTCGGCTCCCAACGTAGCGAAAATTCTGGAGATGTTGGCACTTTGCAAAGCGTAGGCTATCTGTACGCCAAAGAAACCGAAGCTGAGGTTCCACAACTGCCAAAAAGTCTTGTCTGCTCTCTGTTTCATTTTTTTATTGTTTGTTGTTTATTGCAATAGAATTTAAATGTATTCATTGAAGATTGAGACTATCGAGATGTGCCTCGCACGATGAGTCGCGTACGCACCACGCGCTTTTCCACCGAATCCATGGGCAATGCACCTTCCACTTTATCAATGAGAATGTTCGCCGCCTCCTCTCCCACTCTTATTCCGCGCTGCTCCACGGTAGTGAGCATGGGGTCGCAGGCAGTCGCCCGCACACCGTTGGTGAAACCACAGATAGAAATGTCGTCGGGCACACGCAAGCCCATGCGCTTGCACGAATAGAGAATACCAATGGCTGTATCGTCGTTCACGGCAAAAAAAGCATCGGGAGGATTCTGCAAGGTGAACATATCGGGCGTGATGGCTTCAGCATCGGCACGATTGTCGCACATTCTTATTAGTTGGTCATTGGGCTGAATGCCATTCTTCAACAGTGCATCACGATACCCGTTATACCGATTCTTTCCTATCTCGAGGTTGAGGGAAACACCATAAAAAGCGATGCGGCGGCAACCGGTATCAACAAGATGGGTAACGGCGGAAAAAGCTCCCATGTAATCGTCCACCACCACCCGGCTGGCATTCACTCCGGTGCTGATGCGGTCGTAGAAAACCAAGGGAACCCCTTGATCCATCAGGTGTTTGAAGTGGTCGTATTTCACTGTATCTTTTGCCTGCGACACGATAACTCCGCAAACTTTGTTCTCATAGAACGAACGACAAATATTCACTTCGCGCTCGTATCGCTCATCGCTTTGCGCCACCATGACGCGATAACCTCTGGCAGAAGCCTCCTCCTCAATACCGGCAAGAACGGTGGAAAAGTAGAAATGCGTAAATTGGGGAACAATAACGCCGATAATCTTCAATGGTTGCACCTTACTTTTGCGCAAGGTCTCGGCTATCAGGTTGGGAGTGAAGTTATGTTCGCGCGCATAACGCTGTATCGCCGCTCGCTTTTCCGATGAAATCCGGGGACTGTCCTTCAAGGCTCGCGACACCGTGGCAACCGAAACACCAAGGTTTCGGGCTATATCTTTCATTGTTAAATTTCCACCTTCTTGCATAGGTTAAGATTGTCTTTGGTTGAGAAATAAACTTTTTGTAGGGCAAAAATACAAATTTTTACAATATAATTGACCCATATCAATTATTTATCGTATATTTGTGTGTGCAAACGATTGCGCAAGTTAATTTGCATTTTCAAAGAAAAAAAAGTGCAAAATAGCTCAAAGAGGGTTACCTTTGCCTTCAGTAAGTCTTGGCAGACTATTAACCGAGAGAACAAACAAGTAATAAACAATTTATTCTATATTATTAACTTTAGCAACAAAATGATGAAGCAGGTAAAAAGCAAATTTCCTGTCAGGATGTTCACCCTTCTACTTGGGTTATTCCTGTCAATCGGAGCCTTTGCGCAAACAGTTGTCAAAGGACATGTACAAGATGCTACCGGAGAAGCGGTGATAGGTGCTTCCATTCTTATTAATGGAACCACAGACGGCACCATGACCGATCTCGATGGCAATTTCACACTCAGTGTGCAACCGGGTGCTACACTCACCATATCCTATATCGGATATCAAAAGCAACAAGTTACGGCAAAAGACGGAATGGTAATCACCCTTCAGGAAGATGCCGCACAAATGAACGAGGTTGTGGTAATTGGTTATGGAGCGGTGAAGAAGAGCGACCTCACGGGGTCGGTACTCGCCATGAAGCCGGACGAGAAGAACAAAGGCGTAGTGGTAAACGCGCAGGACATGTTGGTAGGAAAAGCTGCCGGCGTTAGCGTAATTTCCAACGATGGCACGCCGGGTGGAGGCACACAAATCCGTATTCGCGGCGGCGCATCTCTGAACGCATCAAACGACCCTCTTATCGTGATCGATGGTCTGGCCATTGACAACAATGGTGTAAAGGGCGTTTCCAACATCCTCTCAACAATCAACCCTCAGGACATTGAAAGCTTTAACGTCTTGAAGGACGCATCGGCAACAGCCATCTATGGTTCGCGCGGTTCCAACGGTGTCATCATCATCACTACCAAGAAAGGACGTAAGGGACTGAACATTTCTTACGCGGGTAGCGTTACGATGAGTATGAAGAAAAAGACCATCGACGTGATGGACGCTTATCAGTATCGCGATTTCATCAAGAATATCTTTGGAGAAGACAGCGATCCATACAGAATGTTGGGTACGGCAAACACGAACTGGCAAGATGAGATTTATCGCACGGCATGGAGCCACGACCATAACGTAACGGTTTCGGGCACTACACAGATGGGAGAAAACAACAATTTGCCGTATCGCGTATCCATGGGCTATACCAATCAGCAGGGCATCTTAAAAACATCTGATTTCAAACGCTACACAGCTGCTGTGAACTTGAGTCCTTCGTTCTTCAACGACCATCTGAACATGAATTTGAACGCAAAGGGCATGTATGCCAAATCACAATTCGCTGATGGTGGTGCGATTGGTGCCGCTGTTTGGATGGACCCCACTCAAGCCGTCAATGCTTTCACATCACCATTCCACACGGCAATGCCCGGAATCGACCAAACACTTAAAAACTTCGGAGGTTATTTCCAATGGCCCACCGATGGTTCTTCATTGAAAGACAATCAATGGAAACACACGAAATTTAACGAGGCTACTGCCAACCCACTCTCACTTCTCAACCAAATGGACGACCACGCTAACAGTCGTGAGTTCATTGGTAGCGCCGACTTTGATTATAAAGTTCACGGCTTCGAGGATTTACGCTTACATCTCACATTGGGTGCTGACATCGCAAAAGGAAAACAAACAACGAACAAATTGCCGGGCTACCCCGGAGCGATGTATTATGGTTCCTATGGATATGAGGAGATTTTCAAACGTAACCTGTCATTGAGTGCATACGCGCAATATTATAAGGACTTCAACAAGATGCACCACTTCGACATCATGGCTGGTTACGAGTATCAGAGCTTCTATCAGGACAAGAACAATGATTACATCGGCTACTACCCCTTGACCAATAACGACGCCTCAGTGGCAGGTACGGCACGTCCACACACTCCTTATTATTTCGCGACCGACCATTATTTGGTATCTTTCTTCGGACGCGCAAATTATATTTTAATGGATCGTTACATGATAACGGCTACGGTGCGCGATGATGGCTCTTCGCGCTTCAAAGACCATTGGGCAGTATTCCCATCATTCGCTTTCGCGTGGAAGATTAAGGATGAAAACAAATTCAAGGATATCAAATGGCTATCCGACTTGAAGCTCAGATTGGGCTGGGGTATGACCGGACAGCAGGAAGGCGTTGCCGACTATGCATGGATACCCACTTACGAAAAGAGTTCGGGAACTAACGGTTTCTATCCACTCATCGACATGAACGGCGATGGAAAGATTACACCGGAGGATGGTACGCTCTACCGCCCGGCAAACTATACACCCGATTTGAAATGGGAAACCACTACCACTTATAACGCCGGACTTGACTTCGGACTTTGGAATCAGAGACTGACCGGTTCTATTGATTGGTACTTCCGAAAAACTACCGACCTTCTGAACTATGCACCATACGCGGCTATGGGATTATTCAAGAATCAGGCATGGCAAAACATCGGCTCGATGAACAACACCGGTGTGGAAATCCAACTCGACTGGAAAGCCGTTAGAGCAAAAGACTTCTATTGGACCATCGGTTATAACTTCACCTACAACTATAATAAGATTACAGACTTGAACGGAGTAACCACAGGAGGTATGCCTGTAGAGACCGGTCCCGATGCCGGAGGACAATTTAACAAGGTATTGGCACATCAGGTTGGCTTTGCTGCTAATTCTTTCTACGTCTATCAACAGGTGTATGATAAGAATGGTAAACCCATCGAAAATCAGGTGGTTGATCGTAACGGCGATGGACAAATCAGTTCTGCTGACCGATATCTCTACAAGGCTGCAACGGCACCCGTAACAATGGGTATGACTTCACGCATGGACTATAAAAACTTCGACTTCGGTTTCACCCTACGTGCAAGCATTGGCAATTACGTTTTCAACAACATCGCTGCCACATCTGCCAACGTAAGCCCGGGCGCCATCTACGCTCAAAACGCTTACATAGCCAACCGACCCATCATGTCGCTTGAAAAGAATTGGCAAACGAATGAGAACACGGCGCAGCAATCCGATCTCTACGTACAGAATGCCAGCTTCTTGAAGTTGGACAACATCACGTTGGGCTATAGTTTCACGAATCTGTTCAAATCAAACGCTTGGAAAGGAATGAGCGGACGCATATACGCAACGGCTTCCAATGTTCTCACATTGACTAAATATGACGGGATTGACCCGGAGACAAATAATGGTATCGACAATAATCTTTACCCACGTCCCTTCTCCGTTATCTTAGGTTTGAACCTCAATTTCTAACATTTCAATCGAAGCAACAATGAAAAATATATTAAAAAACATGGTTCCAATGGCAACACTCGCTTTAGCGATGAGCCTTTCGTCCTGTATTGGCGACTTGGATAACGCGAAAAATCCAAAAGATCCCAATATCAGCACAGAATATAATGTCATAGGAGAGTACAATAAGTGTTACGCAAACTTGGCTCTTCCCGGAAACGGTGGTGCCAACGGCGACTCCGACCTCGATGGTTACGATGGTGGAACAGCGGGATTTATCCGCCAAATGTGGAACGCTAACGAGCTTTCCACTGATGAGGCCATTTGTAGTTGGGGAGACCCCGGCATCGCAGAGTTCGTCTATAATACATTCGGAGCTTCTCATCCGATGACCGCAATGTACTATTATCGCCTGACAACGGGTATCACTTATTGCAACGATTATCTCCAGAAAGCCGGCGATTACGACAAAACTATGACGGCAGAGATTCGCTTCGTTCGCGCACTCCATTACTTCTACCTCATGGACGCTTTTGGAAACATTCCTTTCAGTCTGACAACGGTGGAAAAACCCAAACAGGCTACACGACAGGAAGTTTACGACTTCTTGGAGAAAGAGCTCTTGGAGATTGAACCAGATTTATTGGAAGCAAAAGCACTCACCTCAGATCAACCTGGTTATGGTCGTGCCAATAAGGCTGCCGACTGGATGCTGTTAGCACGACTCTATCTCAATGCAGAGGTATATATAGGTAAAGCGCAATGGCAGAAAGCAGCAGACTATGCCAAGAAAGTCATGGACTCTGACTTCCAGCTCAACACCACTCCCACTGGAAGATGGAGTGCTTACCAGAAACTCTTCATGGGCGACAATGGCGAGTCAAGCGCAGCGAAGGAAATCATTTTCCCCATTAAGGCAGACGGTTTGACTACAACAAGCTATGGTGGTTCGCTCTTTGTCATTGCCTCCACGTTCGATGGCAAGATGCACGCAGACAAAGATAATCCCGATGCTACCAATGGTACAACGGGTAACTGGGCCGGTAACAGAGCTCGTCCGGATCTCCTGGCAAAGTTCTTCCCGGCAGGCAATGCGCCACAGGTGCCATCTTACGAGATGACCACCAAAGCATCTGACGACCGTGCCATCTTCTGGGGTGTTGATCGCAAATTGGACAACGCCACACAATCCACATTCACTGATGGCTATGCGGTAGCAAAGTTCTTGAACTTCCATTCCGATGGTTCCAACACCCACGATGCCCAATTCCCCGACATGGACTTCCCATTGATGCGCGCAGCCGAGGCCTACCTCATGTATGCTGAAGCAGAAGCTCATCTTAATGGCGGCACAGCAACGGGTAACGCTGCCAAAGCCATCAACGCTCTTCGTGAGCGCGCCAACAACCCCAACCTCAAGACTGCTTATACGCTCGATGAGATTTGCGATGAATGGAGTCGTGAGTTCTACTTTGAAGGAATGCGACGCAACACGCTCATCCGCTTCAACAAATTCGGTGGTAACAACAATTACAATTGGACATGGAAAGGCGGTGCGAAGAACGGCAGAAACTTCTCTGAAACGCGCAACATCTATGCTATCCCCGACAAAGACTTGGGCGCGAACACCAATTTAAAACAGAACCCGGGTTACTAATACGATACTGCAAGGAGCCGTAAGCGACACGCAAAGGCTCCTTCGCAACAAAACAAAATACAGAACGAATATGAAAAAGATATTTAGTTTAGTCATGCTGATTTGCTGTGTGGGCTTATTTACGGCATGTTCCGATGACAGGGATGACAATCCCATTCTCCAACAGCCGAGCACTTTCACACTCAATCAGCCGGTTTATTCAACAGGAATAGACTTATTGAATGCCAAGACCATCACTTTCACATGGTCGCAACCCGATTACGGTTTCCCGGCAGGAGTGGAATATCAGTTCCAAGTTTCAAAGGATGGACAGTTCACTAAGGAGTTTGATGCCAACGGTGATCTTGACGCACAACTTGGCGTAGCTAATTACGTTACGTTGATAGAATCGTATAAAACGTGCAATGGACTGCTCTTCACCAAAGACATGGCGAAAGCAATGCAGCAATTGAACGGCTATGAAGAGGGAAAAGTACCTGCAACGATGGATGTCTGGGTGCGCTGCCTCGCCAATACAAAAGGAGCGCAGACGGTCTATTCCAACGCCGTTAAGCTGACCGTTGTTCCTTATTATGTGGAACTGAAGGATGCCGTTCCTGCCACATGGTATCTCATTGGTAGTTGCATTGGAGACGGCAAGTGGACCAATGCTGCCGATGCCATCGGTGTTTCCATGATGCCTCTCTATACAAAGGCAGGCGAGACCTACGACAAGGCAACCGGTGATGGCAAGTTTGAATACACGGGTTACTTCCCCGCTGATGCCAATTTCAAGATTGTGAAGACTCCGGGCGATTGGGATCACATGGTATGGTGTTCTGACGGAACGCCACTCGGAACATCACTGCGCGACGGTGGTTCGGATCCGGGAAACATTACCGTTCCGGCAGCAGGCTATTACACCATCACGATGGACACCAAAGCTCTGACTTGTGTCATCAAACCTGCAGCGACCGTTCCCACAACCACCTACGCAAAAATAACAATGCCCGGCACACAGAACGGATGGAACGAGAAAGAAGGAAACCCGATGACTCCGATCTTCGCTTCACCGGAGAACCACGACTGGTTCACCACTATTACATTCGATGAGAATTCTCCCATTGAAGGTGGTGTTAAATTTGCCATAGGCAGCTGGGACGAAAGCTGGGGTATTGCCGAATTCCCATTCGGAGTGGCATCCGGCTCAGCCAACATTCCTTATAAGAAGGGAACGTACAAAGTGTTCTTCAACGATTTCACAAAACAGTTCTTCTTCATTGAGCAACAATAATTTCAGAACCAAACGCGGAGCTTCGGCTCCGCTATAACAAGGAGTTTCAAAATGAAAAAGATATTCTATTTATTAAGTATCGTTCTTCTCGCAAGTTGCGGAGGAAGCGACGACTATACGGATTGGGCAGACCCCATCAGCAACGAAGCACAACCCGGAAAGACAGTGAGTTTTACGGCTACAGCCGAGTCAGGTATCATCGATTTCGCACAGGTTAAGACTGAAACCGTCAAGTTGTTCACGCCCGTGATAAAGACTGACGACCCCATCGCAAGCCAGACAACAACCATTACACTCTACAACGCGAAGAAGACTGCCAACTATATTCTTCAAGCTAACGAGGAAGGCTTCGTAAGCGTGGCAGAACTACAGAAAGCCATCGAGAAGCTCTATGGCAAGGCCGGCGACCCGCGCTCCATTCCTGCCACAGTAAAGAACACAATTGTTCTCGCAAGGGGTGAAGCCTTCACCAACACGGTGGATATCATCGTAAAGGCACAGCTTATTGCTCCCGACTTCGCAGAGTTCATCTACATTGCCGGCAACAGCAACAGTTGGGGCGATAAAGGTACGGACAAGATGCGCAGCAAAGAACTGGATGGCAACTATTTGGGTTATTACTATCTGGAAGGCGAATTCAAGTTCCGCAGCCATGAAAGTTCATGGGAAGCTCCGGACTGGGGCAAAGGCGGAGCTGATGGCATTCTCGTGGAAGAAGGCGAAACAAACATTCTCGTTCCCACACCGGGCTTCTATCGCATCAAGGCAAGTTTGGCAGATGGCACTTACTCCATTTCACCAATTAAAATAGGAATCATCGGCAGTGCTACCCCCAACGATTGGAATTCCGACGCCGACATGACTTATGACAAGAACGAAAAGGCATGGACGTGGACGGGAGATTTGAAAGTAGGCGAAATGAAATTCCGTGCCAACGGTAATTGGGATTTATCGTGGGGTGGTTCAAATGACAATTCATACAGCTTCGACGACCTGACCGAGAACAACGGTAAAAATCTGAAAATCGATGAGGCAGGAAACTATACTGTCAAGCTCTATATTTCTTACGAAGGCAACCATAAAGTAGTCTTCAAGAAGAACTAACAGACTGACATTGCTTTCATAACCACAATGAGGAGAGAATGCTCAGTGCATCCTCTCCTTTTTTTCGCAATATGCCAGACAAATAAATACCAAACATCAGGCAAACATAGAAAAGAAACATCATGAAAAAAATATTTACGCTGCTTACATTATGCTGCATTGCTCTTTCCTCACTCGCACAAGGGTGGCAAGACAACTATAAAGGTGTAATGCTGCAAGGATTTTATTGGGATTCCTTCGACGATACAAAATGGACCAACTTGGAAGCACAGACAAATGATATCGTGGACTTCTTCGACCTTGTATGGATTCCTCAAAGTGCCAAACCAAGCCATAATCCTTCAATGGGCTACGACCCTCTCTATTGGTTCAGCGACTACACCAGTTCGTTCGGAACGGAAAAGGAACTGCTTAGCCTCATCGACACATGGAAGAAAAAAGGGATAGGCACGATAGCCGACATCGTCATCAATCATCGTGGGAACGTGAGCAACTGGTTCGATTTCCCTACGGAGACCTACGAAGGAGCAACCTATACCATGCGAGCAACCGACATCGTGAAAGACGATGACAAAGGAAAAACTCAAGCCGAAGCCACGAAGCAGGACGTCTCGCTCAGCCAGAACAACGATACCGGAGAGGGATGGGATGGCATGCGCGACCTCGACCATCACAGCCCTAACGTACAAAAGACGGTAAAGGCATACCTCAACATGCTGATCAATAAATTTGGTTACTCAGGTTTTCGCTACGACATGGTAAAAGGCTACGCCGGTAGTTTCACCGGGCTTTATAACACTGCCACACAACCGCAATTTTCAGTAGGTGAATATTTCGACAGTAACCTTGCGAAAGTGAAAAACTGGATAGAAAGCACCCGGACAGGGGGCGTCATCACCAGTGCCGCTTTCGATTTCCCACTGCGATATGCCATCCGCGATGCGGTGAACAACGGCAATTGGGCTGCATTGGACGGACAAGGATTGGCAAAACTCACCGATTATGCTCGCTATGCGGTAACCTTCGTAGAGAACCACGACACGGAGGATCGAGGAGGCGGCAACACGCAAGACCCGATAAGAAACAACATTTCGGCAGCCAACGCTTACATCATGGCCATGCCGGGAACACCTTGCGTTTTCCTGAAGCATTGGCAAAGTTGCAAGAAGGACATCAAGAACATGATAACCGTGCGCAAACTATTAGGCATCAGCAACCGAAGTACGGCAACCAAACTCGTCAGTGGCAACGATTTCTATGCCATGGTAACAAAGGGTGACATGGGCAACCTGCTTACTGTCGTGGGGCCGGCGGCTACTTTCGCCACACAATCGAAATGGATAAAAATCACCGGTGGAGAGAATTGGGCATATTATGCCGACAAGAACACGTCGAGTTTCGCTTGGGCGGATCTGCCAAGTGGAAGTTACGATGGTGCACAAAGCGTCACACTGACAGCTGTTACGGGAAATCCGAATGCGAAGATTGTTTATACTATAGACGGAAGCGACCCCAAAGCAAGCAGCTCCATGGCTGAAAACGAATCGAAGATAACCATTCCGGAAGGAAAAGCCACCACGCTGAAAGTCGGTTTGCTCATCAATGGGACTGTTACCGGCATTAGCACTCGCCACTACGACATCGTTGATTTCCAACCTTACAACATCAGTGTATATGTAAACGCAGATAATGCGGACGAAACATGGGCTGAAGCTAAGACTTCAAGCCCGACTCCTTCCATCAACTATTATTACTGGGGAAGTGCGACAAGCAGTCCGTGGCCCGGCAACGCGGTAACAACTACCACGGAGAGAGGTGGAAAAAGATATTTCGTAAAGCAATTCCGCATCAACTCTTCGTCCGATGCCATCAACTTCGTGTTCAACATGGGGATGAACAAATCGCAGACAGTGGATGTGATGAACATCCGACAAGACACCTTCATCGACATTTCATCGCAGAAAGACGATTGGAAATACAAGGTAAACACCACGACAGCCATCCGGGGCATCGAGTGCGAGAAAGCCGGAAACACTAACGAAAGTCCCTATTATTACAATTTATCCGGGCAACGACTCAAGAAGCCGGTACAACCGGGAATTTACATCCATAAAGGCAAAAAAATAATAATAAAATAACGGCACGTTCCGAATCAAAACAGAGATTACTAAAAAAAAGGGAATGCAACTCTTCAAAACAGAAAGCTGAACACTCAAAAGATTTTTTTTGCGAAAAATACTTGCGAAAGATCAGCACTTAAATTCTAAAAGGTCATCTTCCACAATACGAAAGATGACCTTTTTTTCGTCCCATGCTCATCACCTCCGCCAAAGACGACAGATGAGCGACAATCAGAACGTCAAGCCAATACCAAACGACAACGAGTGACGCGTGGCATCTTCCTCGCTATAAGTCGTTCTGTTCAAGCCTGTATCAATCGTGTAGGTAGGCAGGTCGTCAAAGCATTTCAAGTTGTATGCAATTTGAAAGTTCACTCCTAAATGCTTTGCGAAGCTATAAGTATAACCAATACCCAGACTACCGGTGAACCCTTTCGAATAATCCCCCACCTTTACGGCATAGCCCAAATCTGAAAAAGCGTAAAGTTCCGGAACAGTCTTTATGGCTTTACATCTCACTGTGGCAAAAATCGGCATGGAATTGTACGAAGGATTCGTGTAACAATCCAATCCCAAGCCCACTCCTGCAGACCAAAGAGGAGAAAGGTCGTAACGAGCAGTGAAACGCAAAGAGTTTCCGCCCATTTTATCAGTGTCGCGATGGAACGTTCGATTCATAAATTTTTCAGATAAACCCAAATAATAGTGGTAATCTAAATCAAAATGAAATTTATTCTGCCCTTGCATGGCTGACACACAACCGAAGAGCAAGAATATCGCCAAAAGTCTTTTCCGTAGTTTCATATCAATTGCTTTTATGTTATTTTTTAAGTTCAATATCAGTATCCCGGCATAAATAGAACATAGGCACACAAAGTAAAAATAAGAAATCTGTTTTTAACTTCGTCATACTTTAATGGTTCAAAATAAATTTAATAGTAATATGCTGCAAATGTAAAAAAAAAAATCTTACTAACAGAAATCTTCTGTTAAATTATATGAATATTATTATCACGAAAACTAAAAACCGGGAGGTTGTCAAGAATCATTTGTTGGTTATTACCGTTGCAGTACTCGGAAGCCAACTTGTCCGTTCCGTCGGCAGGCTAATGGGGTAAAAGACACGGCAATGACGAGAGGAAAATCACGATAAGAGAACAGACTGAAAATCAACTATTTACAAGCTGTCATCCAAAAGCTAAGGTATTACATTCCAAAAGCTAAGCTTTTGCGTTGTAAAAGGTGAGCTTTTGGAATGTAAAAGCTTAGCTTTCGCAAACCGATGGTTTTCACACGAAAAAAAACTGCCGACTATTTCTATGTATTGATGTCTCAAAAGCAATAACTGAAGGAAAGGAATCCGCCATGCAAAGTTTTCTTTTCGGGATAAAAGTCGTTGAATGATATGTCCCTGTATGTCATGTGGCGACGCATTGTGAAAATGTCGAGATTGGAACAAACATAACCTACCGAAAGAACGGCATCGCCGAAAGTAAGATTGAAGCCTAACTTACAATCGAAAGCATACCAGCGACCTTCTTTCGTACTTACCTTGTCGTAATCCATATACTGTCCCCGCTTTCCGGACAAACTGACATAAAGTTTATCGTAAGGAGCAGAAAGCATACATCCGGGTTCGAGGAAAACATGGAGTCGGGCATCGGAAATCCTCCATATCGCAGGCGAGACAAAATAAACAGAGGGACGCAAATAGAATTGGTGAATCTTCTCATTCTCTTCTCGCACTACCCAGCCTTCACCCATTGGAATGCCGTCCGTTCCGTACTGACGCCACAAGCCCACTGATGTTCCAACTCCGAGGTAAGGGAGGAGCATGCGATGATAGGCTGCGTCTAACTGCCAAGTATCGCTTGAGGTCAATGCCCCACTCAAGGTGATTCGGTGCTTCAGATACGAGTCGCTACTTTGGGCTTTCATGAAAGAAATGTTGCCAAACACACACAAAACAACGAGCATCGTTTTTATGAAGATGCCGGATTCAAACAACCGATGTATCGAGAACTCATTGTTATCGGTCTTTAAAACGGTAAAAAGGCAGTTGATGGGATAGTTTCTTTTCACGGCTACGAAACAAGGGGATTACATTTGTACAGATGGTAAAGAGAAGCTCCCTATGAGTATAGGGAGGAGGGGGCTGTTGTCAGACTTTCTTTTTACCGGCTTTCTGATAAGGATCGAAAGGAACGGTAAGGGTGATTTTCTCCATCACGGGACGCCCGTTCTTCTCCGCCGGTTTCCAATTGGACATTCGCTGCACCAGACGCACGGCTTCGGATTTGAAGAATGTTTCCACATCGATTAAGATTGCCTGTTGTTCTTCGGGTGTGAGTTTCTCGAATTTCGGGTTGGTGGCTTTCAGTCCGTTCACCTCCAAAGCCCTTGCGCCGGAAGTACTGCCATCAATCTCTATGTTCAGCGATACCAACACATTGGCTTCCACTCGCCACTTGCGCGCTTTCATCGTATAAAGCTCGTTCTCCATGAAATAGGCTTGCATGGCGGAATCGCCACCAACATATTGCGGAGCCACGTCCGAAGCATTGGTTTTCAGGGGCAGCTGCGCTTCTTCCAAAGCCTTTCTTATTTTCTCAATCTGAACAGTGCCCAACACAATGCGTCCTTCCGGGTCGATAAGATACATGGTGGGAATCCAATCGATGTGGTAAAGACGATCGATAAAGGTTTCACGCTTCCATTTCTTGAGTTCACTAACCTGCATCCAATTCATTTGATATTTCTCCCAATAGGTGTTTACCCACGCTTCCTTATCGGTATCGAAAGAAATTCCGATGAAACGGACATTATAATCCCGAAAATCGTTCCAAAGTTTCTTTACTTCCGGAATTTCTTTTCTGCAATCCGGACACCACGAAGCCCAAAAATCGAGCACCACGTAACTGCCTCGATACGACTTTAGCTTGATGTTTTTTCCATCAGCCGTTTGCAAAGTGAAGTCGGGTGCCATCGTTCCCGGTTTTAAGAGATTCACCGCATACTTGGCATCCGCGTCTTGAGCGTGCAGGGCTGTCAAAGCAGTCAAGAGCATCATCATTGATAAAAATATTCGTTTCATAATCTTATTTATTTATTAAATTCACTCTCTCTTATTGTATTTGAACTTTTGCCATTCTCGTGTTTCGCCCGAGCTGTTCGCTTCAGTTCCAATATCCGGTCGCAATATGGAATGAGAGCCGGGCGATGGGTGATGAATATCACCGTTTTATTCTTGTTTTTCAGCAAGTTTTCCAACAGTCGGCGTTCTGTTTCGGGGTCAAGAGCCGACGTAGCCTCATCGAAAAGCATAACGGAGCGGTTGCGAAGCAGTGAGCGAGCTATGGAAATGCGCTGTGCCTGTCCTTCACTGAGTCCTCCACCCTTTTCAGAACATTGTGTGTCAAGCCCATTGGGGAGGTCGAACACGAACTCGGCACAACTCTTTCGCAGAGCTTCCTCCATTTCTTCGGTCGTCGCAGTCATCTTTCCCAAGAGCAGGTTCTCGCGAATCGTACCGCTAAGGAGCGTGTTTCCCTGTGGAACATATACAAAATTGGCGCGAAAACGTGGTGTCAGTTCCAAGTTCTCTTTATCATCATAGATTTCCACTTTTCCTTGTCGCGGGCGCAACAATGCCAACATCATCCTGATAAGAGTAGTTTTGCCGGATCCGGTTTCACCCAATACTGCCGTACACGAACCCGGAGGGAAATCAAAGGACAGATTGTCGATGACATTTCCATCCTCCCGGTCGTAAAAGTAACTCACATCTTTGAACCTTATGCCACATGGTCTGCCCAACTCAATGGGCTTTCCTTGTTCTTCCAATGGGTCTTCCTCAAGTTCCATCAGGCGTTCCGCCGCAGTAAACACCGAAACGAAAGAGGGCACAAGACGCGTCAGCTGTCGGGCAGGATTCTGTATGCGGTTCACCAATTGCAGAAAAGCCGTCATGCCACCAAAGGAAAGCGTGTTGGTGGAAAGGCGAAACGCCGCCCACGCGAATGCCAACAAGTAACCACATGAAAACCCCAAGTTAAGCACCAAATTGGAAAAGACAGAGAATTTCGTCCTTTTCACTACCCTACTGCGCAACTCGCTCTGAGTGTCTTCCAGCCGATCAACGGCAGCCACATCGCCTTCCAAGGTCTTGATGAGCATCCTGTTTTGAATGGTTTCCTGAAGAACGCTCTGCACTTTGGAGTCGGAGGAACGCACCTGACTCGTAAGACGGCGCATCTGACGAATATAAATCTTACTAAGTAGCACGAAAACCGGTATCATGATGACGATGAGTATAGCCAATCGCCAATCCATCAACAGCAGATAACAAAACGCTCCCAAGAACATGGCAAGCGTGGAGAGAGCACCGGGAATAATTTCCGTCAGGAAGTTCACCACGTTGGTAACATCAATCTCCAACCGATTCAGCACATCGCCCGAATGACGGCTCTCGCGTCCGTGCCATTCCGAACGTAAGATGCGGTCAAGGAGTTGTTGCTGCATTCTGTTCTGCGCCTTAATTCCAAGCAAATTGCTCACCCAAACCGAGGCGATGTTAAGCCCAAAGCTGCAAAGAATGAGAAGACCCATGAAAGCAACAGCCACAACGATATCGCCTTGCACATAGTGAGATGCCACATCGATGGCGTGTTGCACCGCCCACACGGAAGACAACGAAACCACGACGCCAAGCAATCCGATGACAGCATTCAGCACTGCCTGCAAGCGATTCCCTTGCCAAGCACGCCACAGCCATCGGAAAATTTCTCCTGACGTATATTTCGTTTCCGGAATCTTAAAAAGCGATCTTAGCTTTGTCGTTACACGCATCATGTTTTGTAACTTTTTATCCTCTGCTGTCGGCTCCCCACATCAGCTTGGAGCGCAAAGTGGAGAAATAACGATGATTACGCCGCTTCACGATTCTAATCCGAAATGGAGCTTTGGTAATAATCAGCGTTGTTCCCTCGCTTAGTTTCTCTGACCGTCCATCAATGGCTGCAAGGAAGTTGTGGCTGCGGCTTTCCACTTCGAGCCGGATTTCCATTTCATCGCTGATTACTATCGGACGAATGTTCAGGCTGTGAGGTGCCACGGGCGTCAGACTGAGGATGCCACTACGCGGTACCATGATGGGACCGCCGTTTGAAAGTGAATAAGCTGTTGAGCCTGTCGGCGTACTGACCACAAGTCCGTCCGCAAGATAGGTAACGAGATATTCGCCACCAATGCTGGCACGAATGGAAATCATCGAGGCATGATCGCGCTTCAATATGGCAATATCGTTCAGCGCGAAAGGGTTGCCTTCGATCCGGGCATTATCTGCATCCAATTTTATCACAGAGCGTTCTTCAATGTCAAAGTTTCCGGCATAAATCTCGTCCAACATGCTTAATATCTCACTCGGAAGGATGTTGGCAAGAAAACCCAAACGTCCCATGTTTACGCCGATAATGGGAATGTTTTTTGCACCAACTTTGCTGGCAGCGCGGAGGAAAGTTCCATCACCTCCCATGGAAATGGCATAATCGGCATCGAAATTACTACCCTCAAACACACCACTGATACACAACTCTTCATGCAATTCGCGAACAAGGTTGTTATAGAATGTTTCTTCTATGTAGATTTCAGCCTCGCGTTTGGTCAGATAATTCAATATTTCCCAAATACGAATCGACTCCAACGCTCGTCGGTCGTTCCCAAAGATTGCGAAACTCAGTTTCTTTTCAGCCATAAACTATTCGTTTTTAATATCTTTTATCCCTTCATATCACCTTTGGTAGTGAATATTTTAGTATATTTGCATGGGTTATGAAATAACCCGGAAAGAACTCTATCGACAAAGGATTCCAACCATCCGACTTGCCGATAATCAAACTTTACTATGCAAAAATAGGAAATTTTGTTGACAATTTGAAGATAAAAGCAAAATATTATGATTAAGGTATATGAATTTCTTGCCAATGGTTTCGAGGAAATCGAGGCGTTGGCACCTGTGGACATCCTGCGAAGGGGTGGCGTTAATGTGAAGACAGTGAGCATAACGGGAAGCGAGTATGCAGAATCGGCACATGGGGTGTCAGTAAAGGCAGATCTGAGGTTTGAGAACGTAAATGATTTTGAGGATGCCGAACTGCTGTTTATGCCCGGAGGTATGCCCGGCGCAACCAACTTAAATAAACACAAAGAACTTCGCGAACTATTATTGAAACACCATGAACAAGGGAAATATATCGGTGCCATCTGCGCGGCTCCAATGGTGTTAGGCTCATTAGGCATCGTGAAAGGCAAGAAAGCCACCTGCTACCCGGGATTTGAGAAATTCTTGGAAGGCGCGGAATACACGGCAGAACTCTGCACAGTGGATGGTAACATCATTACGGGGAAAGGTCCGGCGGCATCGTTCGCCTATGGTCTCACACTTCTCGAGAAATTAACTTCAAAAGGGACTGCCGAGGAAGTGAAAGCCGGAATGCTCATCAACGAAACACAGGAAACCAACTAAAACTTTCTGCAAAAATGAATTACATTATTATTGTCGCGGGGGGAAAAGGGCTTCGCATGGGGACAGAAACACCCAAGCAATTCCTTCCCATTGGTGGCAAACCGATATTGATGCGAACCATCGAACGCTTTCGGGAATACGATAAAAACATAAACATCATTTTAGTATTACCGAAAGAGCAGCAACCCTATTGGAAAACATTGTGCGAACAATATGACTTCACCATTGAACACCAAATCGCCAATGGTGGCAGAACGCGTTTCGAATCATCGAAAAATGGCTTGTCGCTGATTCCCGATAACATGGACGGAGTGGTGGGTATTCACGATGGGGTCAGACCTTTCGTCTCCATTGAGACCATTGCCCGCTGTTACAAGGAAGCGGAAAAGACTTGTGCAGCCATCCCCGTGATGCCCATAACGGAGACTTTGCGCTTCATCGATAAGAATGGTAACTCAAAAAATGTGTTCCGTGGAGATTATCGCAGCGTGCAAACACCTCAGGTTTTCAACATCACGATGCTGAAAATGGCATACAACCAAGCGTTTCAAGCGTCATTCACCGATGATGCCACCGTTATGGAACAGTTTGGATGCAAGGTTTCCATGGTGGATGGCAACAATGAGAATATCAAAATCACCACACCAACCGACCTCAAGACGGCGGAAATATTTCTAAAAGAAACATAAATCAAGGGAAAATTACCACCGACTTCTTTTCCGCATCGCTATCGCAAACAATGGATATCCTATCACAAGACATCATGTACCTAACGGGTGTAGGTCCAAAAAAAAAGGAGATACTAAGCAAAGAGCTAGCTATTACCACTTATCTTGACCTATTGGAATACTATCCATACAAATATGTGGATAGAACAAAGCTCTATCGCATCTCGGAGCTTATTCCCGATATGCCATACGTGCAGATAAAAGGTCATATTCTTAGCTTCGAGGAATCGAAAATGGAGAAAAGGAGAAAGCGAGTGGTGGCACATTTCACTGACGGACATGGCATTTGCGACCTCGTTTGGTTCAATGGCGCACAGTACATTTACAAAAATTACATTATCGGAAAGGAGTACATCATCTTCGGAAAACCGGGCTTCTATGGCGGACGCTTCCAATTCACGCACCCCGATATTGACAACGCCACGGATTTACAGCTCAACGACATGGGCATGCAACCCTTTTACATTACAACGGAAAAGATGAAAAAGGCAGGACTGACCTCACGCGCCGTAGAGAAATTAACCAAGACGCTCATCGGGAAAATAACAACACCGCTGCCGGAGACACTTCCGCCATTTATCACACAACGCCTGCGACTCGTTTCCAGAGATGAGGCTATGCGGAAGATACACTACCCCAAGACAGCGGAAGATACCCGTCGCGCCAGACTGCGTCTGAAGTTCGAGGAACTTTTCTATGTGCAGCTCAACATCTTAAGATACGCGAGCGACCACAGACGCAAATACCGTGGTTACGACTTCAAAGTCGTGGGGGCACAGTTCAATTGGTTCTACAAGCACAACCTTCCGTTCGAACTAACGGAGGCACAGAAGCGTGTGATGAAAGAAATAAGAGCCGATATGGGGAACGGCAAGCAAATGAACCGATTGCTACAAGGCGACGTGGGGTCAGGAAAGACACTCGTGGCTTTAATGTCCATGCTCATTGCCATAGACAATGGGTTTCAAACTTGCATGATGGCACCAACAGAAATACTTGCTGAACAACATCTGCAAACCTTAAAGGAATTTCTCAAGGGCATGAACCTCCGCGTCGAGTTGCTAACGGGTATCGTAAAAGGAAAAAAACGCAAAGAGGTGCTTGAGGGACTTGTCGATGGTTCGGTGCATATCGTAGTGGGAACTCATGCCATCATAGAGGATAAAGTTCAATTCTCCCGATTGGGACTTGCCGTCATCGATGAGCAACACCGCTTCGGAGTAGCACAAAGAGCCAAGCTCTGGAGTAAAAGCGAGAACCCGCCACATATCCTTGTCATGACCGCCACTCCCATTCCCAGAACCTTGGCAATGACCATCTATGGAGATCTCGACGTTAGCGTCATTGATGAACTTCCACCCGGCAGAAAACCGATACAGACTATTCATAAATACGACAATCAGACAACGAGTTTGTACGCCGGAATCCGAAAGCAAATACACATGGGCAGACAGGTTTACATAGTGTTCCCTCTCATCAAAGAAAGCGAGAAGATGGACTTAAAAAACCTTGAGACCGGTTATGAAGCCCTAAAGGAGGTATTCCCGGAATTCAACATGAGCAAAATCCACGGAAAGATGAAAGACAAAGAGAAGGAGGAGGAGATGAAACGTTTCGTGGAAGGAAAGACACAGCTTCTCGTTGCCACCACCGTGATAGAAGTGGGGGTGAATGTTCCCAATGCCAGCGTGATGGTGATACTCGATGCACAGAGATTCGGGCTCTCCCAATTGCACCAGCTTCGCGGAAGAGTGGGACGTGGTGCCGAACAAAGCTATTGCATTCTCGTCACCAACCACAAACTAACGAACGAAACACGCAAACGCATCGATATCATGTGCGACACAAACGATGGCTTCGAAATTGCAGAAGCCGACCTCAAACTCCGCGGTCCGGGCGACTTGGAAGGAACTCAACAGAGCGGAATCGCATTCGATTTGAAAATCGCGGATATAGCCAGAGACGGACAAATCGTACAATTGGCACGCGAAGAAGCACAAAAAATCATCGACAACGACCCAAATTGCGAGAAAAGCGAATATAACTTGCTTTGGAACAGGCTAAAAGAGTTAAGAAAAACTAATATTAATTGGGCTGCCATCTCGTAAGCAAAAACTTTTAATCAAGTTCCGGAAGTGGGGAATACAAAGGGAAGAAAAGACATTTAACCTACGATTTTTTATTCAACTTTGTGTTAAAAACTATCTAAAAACTGTTAAACACAAACTATTAGCTCGATTTTTTTTTATCTTTGCAACACCTTTAATTCATTTAGTTGGCCTTTTGTATTGTTCAACTTTGACTATTAAAGAAAGGAATCTAAGTCGATCCTAATTTAGAATCACAATCGAAAACAAAGCAACAGACAAATGACTTTCAAAAAGATAGTTAATTTTTTTGCGGTATCAGCGATAATGGCAATGACAGGTCAGACTGCCAACGCACAAGACTTGATAGCCAAGCAAGCGCCGGTTGACCGCAGAGCCACAAGCATTGACACTATCGTCATCAATCGTTTGCAAGAGGCAGAGGAAAATGAAAACCCATCCGCCTTACTATATAACGATTGGAACACATCAAGAACGCACAGCTCGGGAACCCTGCCGGAAGTTTTTAAGATAGACCTGCGAGGATTCCATATGCCAACCCCAAGTCGCGTCATCACAAGCAACTTCGGACGGAGATGGGGACGCGCACACAAAGGACTCGATATCAAAGTTTATATCGGCGACACCATTCGCTCGGCATTCTCCGGTAAAGTACGTGTGGTGGGATACGACGCACGAGGCTACGGAAAATACATCGTCATTCGGCACAACAATGGATTGGAAACCTATTATGGACATCTTTCAAGACAAATCATACGCAAAAATCAGATTGTAAGAGCAGGACAGCCCATCGGTCTTGGAGGCAATACGGGACGTTCCACCGGTTCTCACCTCCATTTTGAGACTCGTCTTTGTGGCGTTGCCATCAATCCGGCACTAATGTTCGACTTTGCCAATCAGGATGTAACCGGCGATTTCTACACTTACCGCAGAAGCACCGTGAATCGTGAATCTGAACGTGCCACAGCTCTGCGTGGGACAGCTTCAAGCCGTAGCTACACGCGTGAGAACATACAAGGGAACGGCAAGGGGGGAAGCTACAATAAATCGCGACGAGCAAGCGCACCCGATTACTCACCACGTCAAACTCACGCCATGACCACTCCCGGCGCAAGTCAAATTCTCTATCACAAGGTGTCGGAAGGCGACACATTGGAATCCATTGCACAGCAACATGGCATCAGCGTCGATAAGCTCTGCAAGCTCAATCATCTTGGAAGATACACAAGAGTTGTCAAAGGGCAGATTCTAAGATACAGCTAAAACCTTTCAAAGATTTGAATAAGAAAAAATGTCGATAAGATTTGAACTCTTATCGACATTTTTTTTTAGAGTATTTTTCTTCAAAAGTTTCATTCTGCGCAGTCAATATCCGCATGCTCGCGCAATGCTGCATCTGAAGTTGCCAGTCGTAAAGGCTTGCGGTGAGACTTCTCCTTATCGGAAGAGAAACCGGATATGGCGCAAGATGGTTGTAACGAGCCCGTAATGGTGGCACATCACTCGAAAACGTTCAAGAAGCGACGCTCGATGGTGCATCGTTGTCTGTCCCTCCTGCATATAAAGGGCAACCACGGCATGAATATTGCGCAGCAACAGCCCTTTCGCTTCTCCGGATTTCATTACCCGAATACACCAATCCACATCAGCAGAATATCTATATTCCGTGTTATAAGGAATAGACCGGGCAATATCCGTTCGGGCATAAAACGCCTGATGACACACCAACATTCCCTCCTTGAACGACTCCCAAGTGAGGCTTTCCGGTGGTTGAAGTCTGCGGTGAAAAAGAAAATTACCATCGGCATCGATTATATCCGTATCACCAAAGAGCACGGCGGGACGTTCCTCTCCATCACCGGCTTCGGCAGCGAGTGCGACTTTCTCCAGCGTATCGGCTTCAGGGAAGCGATCACCGGCATTCAAAAATACGATGTAATCGCCCGTAACACGCTCCAAGCCTTTGTTCATTGCAAAGTATAACCCACTATCGGGCTCACTCGTTATCTTGACCACATGACCATTTTCGGCTTCTTCCGAAACTCTCTGATAAGTTTCTGCGAGCCTGATCGTATCGTCTTTGGAAGCCCCATCCACAATAAGATGTTCCACGTGAGGGAAGCCTTGCATCAAGACACTTTCCAAAGTAGGCTGCAAAACCTTCTCGGCGTTATAGGTTATGGTTACCACTGAAATTGTAATCATATCTGATAGTTTTTCATGGCCAAAGCTTGGTCGTAAATCTCTATATACTGCCCGGCCACGCGATGGCGCGAGTAGGTGCGTAGAACTTTGCTCAAGGCAGCAACAGAAAGTTCGTTGCCATTGGCTTCATCCAAAATCCAGCGGATGCCTCGTGCGAGATCGATGGAATCTTTTGCTTGGGCAACATAACCATTCACGCGATGATCTATCATTTCCGGAATACCTCCCACGTTAAAACCCACGCAGGGCACACCACAAGCCATGGCTTCCATGATGGTGTTGGGGAGATTCTCGGAAAGCGATGGGAGCACGAAAACATCCACAGCATTGTAGATGTTCACGATCTTGTTCTCATCTGAAATATACCCCATGGGGAAAACGGGCATACGAAACTGTCCTTCAAAATCTTCCGCTCGCCCGCCAAGAATGACTATGGCGGTGTTGGCACTCATTCCGGAATCGGCATCCACAAGCCGGTTGCAGGCATCCACAAGAAAGTGCATGCCTTTATTCACATTGGTGGCTCGCTGTGCCACAAAGAGTATCAAGCGTTTGCCGGTGGGAAGTCCGCAAGCCTTTCGTGCCACTGCCTTATCGCCCGGCTTAAACAAATGTGTATTGATGGGGTTGGGCACCGTACTAACGGTTTGGTCGGCAAGAAGTCCGCTCGCTTCAGCTTCCCGGGCAAGCCAACGGCTGCAAGCCACAAACGAAATATCGTATTCCTTATAGAGTTTTGCCTTTTTCATCCAAACCCGATAGGCAAGATCATGTTCAGAACCGCCACCGGGCAGATATTGACAATGGGAACAACAAGTTTCAAAACGACGACAGTCGAGTGATAAATGACAGATAGAGGATATGGGCCAAAGATCGTGCAAAGTCCAAACCACAGGTTTGCCGGATTCTAAAATCTTCCTGATACCGGAAAGGGAGAGCATTCCCTGATTGATCCAAGAAAGATGAATAATGTCCGCCTCCTTAAACTCCGGGAGGGAAGTAATGTCGGCACCGGCATTGGCAATATCCAGCGCAAATAAGTTGGTGCGAGAGAAGCGCAAATTCCAAAATACACACCAACGTTCCCACAAGAAACGCAGGCGATTGCGCCATCGACCTTTCAGACCGACTACCGTGATGTCATCGGTGAGTTTGTCGCGAACCAGCATCTTCGCTTTCACGCCATTATGGTTGAGCGCGTCCTTCAAACGATTGGCAGCTACTGCCGCCCCCCCGGTCTTCTCGCTCGTGTTTACAATCAATACTCGCATTACGGTACAAAGATAATGCAAAATGGGGAAATAACAGAACTATACTCTGTTAATTCTAATGCAATCGTTTGAAAGCAAGAGAGTTAATTAACCATATATATTCAACGAAAATTAGTTAAGTGGTTGATGGTCAGAAACTTTACTGTGAACAATCGATCATCGGAAACCACTTTGGTTCTTTTTTCTAATGACCGCCATCGGAAACATTCAATTATACAGGTTTGTTATTCGGCAATTTACCAACTAAAAAACATACGCCACAAACCCATATCACCACCTGTGCCTGTCCGAGACAAGACAAAAGATAAGCATATTCTTCGTTTAGCCGGGTCGTTGAAAACGCGAAACTCTTTCTCTCCGATATGGGAAAAGTGCGATAATGTCCTAAATTTTCTTCATTCATCCATCCAAAGCTTACCTTTTGCTTTCCAAAAGGTAAGCTTTCGGCATGCAAAAGGTCATGAATTGGAGTGCAAAAGCTAAGCTTTTAAATCGCAATTAATATTATCCTGATTATCAATAGGTTATGAGGCGTGCCTCGAATGTGGATTTTGTAATGTAATTTCGTGGTGATGGGCGAGTCGAATGTACGCTATCAAGCGTCTGTTTGCCATCACCTGAATACAAATTGGAGACATAAGTGGATATGTGTCAGCACTGGAACAAAATACGTAAAGTCTCATGATTTGATGTAACCTTGCGTGAGAGGCTCAAAAAATATTTAGTACAAGTTTCAAAACGAAGTGCAATAAAAGAGTATCTCTCTCGGCGAGGAAGAAGAAACAACCGGCAATACAAATAAAAAAGAGGTCGCAGTCTCCCAAAGATTAACTATGGAATTAGCTGAAATTCGCTATATGGGAATATTTCGTAAATTACTATTTAGAGCAACAGTGGAAAAAATAAAGAATTTCTCACCCCCATACAACACGGAGAAATCCTAACGACCGATTTGGGTTTAACGAACTATTGATTTACGAAATAAACAAATTATTGAGAGAATTTTGCTTCCCGGTCATAAAAGGACAGACCATGAAGCAGGATAGCAAGGTTGTTATTTTTGACCTATATCAAGAAAACAAATAAAAAGCGGAAAATCTCAGAGAAACATTTGGAAACAACACAAAATCGCAATACCTTTGCATCGTCAAAAGGTTAATAGATTGTTTAGGTTAGTAGTAATAGATTTAGGTTTTTAGTTATTTTTATTAGGTAAAAGTTTAACAGATCGTTTCAGGATGACAAAGATAACCGTGAGGTTCTCTTTGAACAAGAAAAGATTATAAAGGTTAAACATAGCAAACGCCAAAGCTCGTTGAGAGTTTTGGCGTTTGCGTATATATAAAGCTCTATACGCAAAAGATGGAGAAGCAAACAGAAGTGCGGGATGTGGTTTCCGAACAACAATAATTGAGAGAACAAGGAAAAGTGAAACCTTTATGAAACCACGTCATTTCTCAATCAGGCAAACAGCATAAGCAGCCATGCCCTCTTCTCTACCTACGAATCCCATTTTCTCGGAAGTGGTGGCTTTGATGGAAATATCATCTTCGTCGCAACCAATAACCTCAGCCAAACAGACTTTCATGGCAGGGATGTGCGGATTGATTTTCGGGCGCTCGGCGCAGATGGTTGCATCGATATTTCCCACCCGATAGCCCTTGGTAGCCAACAACTCGATGGTTTGTTTCAGAATAACCTTGGAATCTATATTCAAAGTCATATCGGAGGTGTCGGGAAAATGAAAGCCGATATCGCGCAGATTGGCAGCCCCCAACAAGGCATCGCAAACAGCATGTATCAAAACGTCGGCATCGCTATGACCGAGCAATCCCCATTCGTTTTCTATCTTAACGCCACCGAGAAACAAGTCGCGTCCCTTTACGAGCTTATGAACATCGTAGCCCATGCCTACTCGTATTTTACCAACAGAATTACTCATGTCTCGTGTATTAAATTAAGTTATCTTCGGTGGAACAAATCCTTGATACCGTCCATGTCGAACGAAAGGGAGAAACGCAAAGTTTGATCAAGTGGATTGCTTTTTGCCGTTGCGATGACATAGCCGGCATCAAGCGAGAAGACATTCATATGGAAG
This sequence comes from Prevotella brunnea, assembly GCF_008016795.1. GTDB lineage: Bacteria > Bacteroidota > Bacteroidia > Bacteroidales > Bacteroidaceae > Prevotella > Prevotella brunnea. The sequence goes on along the minus strand of NZ_SDIK01000018.1, from coordinate 21,886 downwards.
CCTGCTCCGACAGTGAAATATTTTCTGTTCCCCTTGTTCGCGTTTTCATGATGATAGCCGGCACGAAGCGAGAATTTATCGTTATAGACATATTCCGTTCCCACGCTCCATTGTATTTCCTGCATCTCTTCTGAAAAGCCATTGGGTGCATCGTTAAAGCTCTTGAAGATGCCGGAGATGGAAGAAACATCGTAATAATCTTTCTGCAAACGATCCTGATAATCGGTTTCCGACTCGTCCGCACCGCGCTGTGGATAGGTGGGAACCAAGAGCTTATTGGCATCGGCAGCTATCGTGAAGCGATTGAATTCATCCAAAGGTATCATCAACGAGGCTCCTAAACGTAAGTTGGTAGGGATGAATTCGGAGCGACTATCGCCTCCGAAAGAAATCTTGGAACCTATATTTGAAATGTTCAAGCCCAATCCCAACTGACATTCGCGACTGCCTATATTCAGATAGTTTTGGTAATAAGCCGAAATATCAGCCGCAAAAGCTGAACCGGGTGCTGTGTCTTCCGTGAAATTATATGTCAAGTCGGAATAGATCCATCGCACAGCCGCACCTAAAGAGAATGTCTCGCTCAACATCAGCGAATAAGCCAAATCGAGCGACATTTCATAAGGATTGATTGTCATGTCGTTGGTTCCATCCTGACTGCTGCTTGCCGAGACTTCACCCAGTGAAAAATAACGAACCGAACCGGACACGGCACTATAATCGCCTATACGATAATAACCCGCCAGATATGCCAAGTCCATGTCGTTTACCAATTGTCTGAGCCAAGGAGTATAGTTCAGTGAGACTCCGGCACGAGAGATGGTAAATGGATATTTGGCAGGATTCCAATACTGGGAATAAACATCGGGATCGGTCGCTACACCCACATCGCCCATACCCGCCGCTCGTGCATCAGGAGCTATCATCTGCGAGGTTACGGCATGATGAACGGGATTGAATATATCCTTTTTATCTTGCGCATATATAGAGACATAGCAGCTGATAAAAAGTAGGGAAATTATTATTCTTAGAGATTTATTCATTCTATTTATTTCTTTATTCGCTTGTTGTAATGTTCTTTCCAAGAGAAAAGTACCATCATAACAACGTACGAACGAACTTAATTATTGTTTATTACTATTAGTTTCTTTGCTTTTGATTCTTTTACAACCCCACCATTACTTATACTTAAACGCACTCGGTACAGATAAACTCCAGTTTTCAACCGAACCCCACTATTAATCGTTAAGTCCCAATCAATGGTAAATGTGTTGTCTGTCGATGTTCCTTGCTCTGTTCGCTTCCACAACAATCGCCCGGTGGTATCATATACATTCACCTCGGCGGTAACATCCGACCCCACGAAGTTATGAGTAATAATAAATGTCGTCTGCGTAGAAGCCGGGTTATGAGTGCATCCGATGCTCTCTATATCCGGGGTCAGACCTTTTACGACGTTAAAGTCGAGCACCGCCGTAGAGGAATTGTTAAGAATATCCCACACACGGAACTTTAATTGGTGTCTTCCTTCCGGCAATTCGGGAATATTAAAATGGGTGCGACCTTTCTTATAATTTCCAAAGTCAAACATAAAGTTATCATTGAGTTTGTAAGTGCGTGCCGCATCTCCATCGATGACGAGTTGAAGGTCGTGTCCCACCCCATTTCCGGAAGCGTTAATACCATCCTTATCGGTGATTTCCGCCACAAAATATGGTGTACTGTTTACGTTCCCCCCATTAACAAAAGTAGGAGAATTGAGATAGCAATAAACAGATGGTCCAATCAAGTCGTTGTTCACGGGTTCCGTGCCATTGATATAAAACCTTTCTTCCGAGCCATGTGCGAGCATAGAGTGATCATCGCTCACCGCATGAATATTGATCCTTCCCGTCCCTTCCGCATAATTCAAATCGCGCGGAACGGCAAATGTAAAACAGAACTCCCCATTACGCACACTATCAGTACCACTATACAGCATTTTCTGGCGATCATAATATGTAAATGCCGTCTCGGAAGTTTCCTCTTGTTGCCTGCAGGTGATGAGTTCGCGTGTATCAAAAACCTTTGCCGACATTAATCCATTAAAATTGGTTTCTTTGCCCAACTCTTTCACAATGCGTCCTTTTACCTTTGCTATTGCGCCACCTCGCAATATGATTTCATTATTCCCCTCTGTGTTCATTCCGTTGATAGAGTCGATAATCACCTTATATAATGGAAGATTCAGCTTCAGTGCCGGGTCGCCTAACAAAGAGTATTGCAACTTATTCCGAGTTCTGTCCCGTCCGGTATTTATCATTTCTGTTTTTGCCAATCGCTGAGCTTCTCCCAATGTTGTTGGTTCACCATCCTTAATGCTTAAAACGTGCTTCAAGAAAGAGGTGTTGATGGATTTGTTAAAATTAGCATACACCGTACGTGTGGTTCCCCAAAAAGCCACCGCACCACCTTTCGGGTTAAGCATGGCTTCCTCGCCTATCGTAGCGGAAGTACCATCGAAAGGCATGACATCGCAACTTGCCGTTATCCACAAAGGTAAATTCTCATTGGTGAAACCGGAAAAATCATTAATGCGTAATACTGCCTCATGAGAGATTTGTGTTTCCGATCCGTGCCCGGCATAATCCATGATGAGAGCCCCTTGTGCCTGCTGTTGCTTTATGATGGAAGAAACCTGCGGATAAGAATTTCCCGTTGATGAGGTAACGCGCTCATAAGCGTCCCACATAACTTTTTTTATCTGATAGTCCGGATAAGTCTTCATGATGGTTTCTGCTGTTTGATTTACATCACGCATATGAAGATTGTCATTTCCGTCATCTCCCATGAACATGATAACATTCTGCCACCCTCCTGCATTTTTATTGATAGCGTAATTCAAGGTCTTATCCACCATAATTTGCGCATCGGAGACATTGGAGACAGGAAAACGTCCCACACCGATATCTTCTTTATCCCGACTCAACAAATCCTCACCTTCCCCATCATCCATCAGTGTGAACCATCCATCATTGACGTAACAATCGGTTTCGCTAAATGAGTTTTCGCTTTCGTATGCCAAGAGATAATCATCGGGGTTGAGCTGCCTACAGTCTGCAGTGAGCATCCTATTGTCCCACACGCAATCACCAAAAAGTAAAAGAGATTTAGGCATCTCGGCTTCGGTGGTCGCACGATCGTAAAGCATCTTCAAATAACGACGATACGCCATCGCGTCCGGAGTCCCACTTGAGAACTCGTTATAAAGTTCATCCGCCGGCACTATGCGCACAGTCATCCCATCGTGTTCCTCGTGAAAGGCAGCCAAACGCTGTGCCTGTTTCAAGAGTTTCTGACTCGTTGGAATGATGATTACCATATCCGCACTGCCATGTCCGTGTAAGTCTTGATTCGTAATGTTATAAACGTACTCCGGAACGGGAAACGTGTCGTGTGTCAATTGAGGTGACGGTTTGGGCTTATCGTAAGTCATGGCAAGATAATCCAACCTTGCCGGACCTCCGGAAATCGTAAAAACCTTAACGGAATCCACCGCTCTTAGGTGTTTCAAATTATAAGTGCGCTCCACCTCGTAGCCACGATCAAAGGAGTTGCTCGGACTTATCTTTATATTCCCAAGGTTTTCACCATTCACTTCCACTCCGACCACGGTGGTATTCTTTCCCGTAGTAACTCCTATCATCAATGTCCCATTGGTGGCATTGGCAACATTAGGGAGCACATAAGTATGCGATTTCCCTACAGCTATCGGTGTGTCTTCAAAGAGATTTCTCCCTCCGGGATACCAACTAAAATTATCCACCTCATGAAGCGTGTGATAATCCTCCGGTAAAGGATAGACAGCTGTAAGGAATGTTGCAGAGTCGATAATCAATGGTTCTTTCCCATCTTCGGTAAGAAAATAATATCCGTATTGAGAATATGGGTTTCGCACGCGTTTTACGGAAGTTTTGCTCTCCCAACTCACCGGACCGCGCCCATAGAAAAGTCGCTTTCCGCCCACAATACAGCTCTCTACTTCCCGCAAGTCATCGGTATTCCGAATGAACTCAGCGGTCAATTTTTCGGGCTGAAGATTTCCTCCATAGCCATATATCTTCACTTTGCTCACATCCGAAAATCCCGCTTGTTTCACAAGAGTGGGGGTGAGCTGATAGATGCCATTTTTCGGCACACGTATTTTTGCCCATTTACCTGTCGCGAGCACGGAATGGGGCACATAGCGTGATGCCACTGAAGAAGGCTCTCGAGTTGAGCGACCACGCACGCTTTTCGATTTTGCAATGGGATTCGACGTGAGTGCAATCATAAAGCTCACCAAAAGCTGCTTCTTTCCTTCTCGTTCCACAATCGGAACGAGCGAGAACTCTAACGCTCCCTTTTTTCGTTCCACCACCATTTGTTGCACAATTTCAGGCATAGCCGGAGGAACCTTGTCCGACAGAATCTCATACCGCGCAATGTCTTGAGGACTCATATCAATAAACTCGGGATACCTTATCTCCAATCGATAGGTGGAGTCGGCATAATTCTCTCCAATGGGAATAGAATAAGTAAAATGAGGCAGAACAGAGTCGATGGTAACATCCTCAACAGTGAGATTAAAAAACCGTTGCCGCTGTGCATCTACAGTAACACACAACATTAGTAGTAAAATTCCAAGTATCGAACGCTTCATTTCTTGTTTCTTTTTTTAGAGCCGGACATCTGTTTCTCATTGTTATTTACAACGGAAATCCAGCACTTTTTCTTCTTCCAGATACCCCTGAAGATGATCATCGATTCGCACTGGTCCGCAACCCGTGGGACATCCGGTATATAATATATCTCCGGTCTTGAGTGTGAAGTAACGGCTGATGTAACTAATCACTTCATCTATTTTGCAGAGCATATCGCAAGTACAGCCTTGCTGCACGGTCTTTCCGTTGATATCAAGATGAAAGCGAAGTCTTTGTATGTCAAGAAACCTCTCTTTATCCACCCAACTGCCTAAGACGGCAGCCCCATCGAAACTCTTAGACAATTCCCACGGGCGTCCCTGCTCCTTCAATTTCTTCTGCAATTCGCGTGCCGTGAAGTCAATCCCCACCGTAACGGCATCGTAATACCGATGTGCGAAGCGTTCCGGGATGGTCTTTCCCAACCTACAAATGCGCACCACGACTTCCGTTTCGTATTCTATCCGCCCCATGTCGTCAGGGATGAAAAACGGTTTACCGTCTTTTAAAAGTGCGGAATCCGCTTTTAGGAATATCACCGGCTCATTTGTTTTTGATAACGTGCCGTGCAACGATTTATTGTGTTCGGAATAATTCATTCCTATCGCGAATATTTTCATCTTAAATGCTTTTGAATGATGTTTATAATTTCTTATCCATCGGTTTGAGACCCTCCATGCTTCACAACGCTACAAAGATATGTAATTTGCACGAAAATAAGGAAATCATCTCCAAAAAACTTATCCTTTGCCGAATGCGCCACACATAAACTAATCACGATTGTCATCATTTGGAGGATGAAACAGGCTATAAAGAACAACTTATATAAATATCATTTTACAGAATAACATTAAAGCTTAACCTCCAATCTCTAAGTTTGCGCTCATTAGAAACTATTGTAGTTCTACTACCATTAGAAATATTCAATTATATGGGTTTGTTATTCTGCAATTTACCAACTAAAAGCCATGCGCCATGAACTTCATGTATCAAGACCTGCGCCTGATAGGGCAAGACGAGAGACAAGCATATTCTCTTTATTTAGCCGGGGCATTGAAAATGCGAAAATCCTTCCCGGCGATATGGGAAATGTTCAATAATGTCCTAAATTTTCATCATTCATCTATCCAAAGCTTAGCTTTTGCTTTCCAAAAGGTAAGCTTTTACAATGCAAAAGGTCATGAATTGGAGCACAAAAGCTAAGCTTTTAAATCGAAATCAATATCACCTTGATTATCAACAGTTTATGAAGCGTGTCCCTGATACGGTTTTTGTAATATAATTTCGTGGTGATTAGGACGTCATTGGGAAAAGATAAAGAGCTTTCTCACTGTCATACAATACTGAGAAATCTTAATAAACGATTTAGGTTAAATGATAAATTATAACTTTTACACTAAAAAATATTGTTGTTTTTTTTGTATTCATTTTTTTTATTTATCTTTGCAACATCATTAAATGCTATATTCCACCTAAAAATATGCAGCACTGGACGGATAATGGCATTAACATGAAATGTATATTATAGAAACAAAGAGTAACATTCTTAATATTTATTGAATTATGAGAAAATTTACAACAACATTGTTCATCTTCCTTTGCGCCTTAACGGCAGGTGCGCAAAGCAACTCAAAAGGATCGTCAAATTTCGCGAACAGATTTTCATTTGAAGTGGCGACAGTTGGTAGCTCAACAAGCAAGAACATGAACCAAATCGGTTTTAAAGCCAACATCGGTTACGACATCATTCCTCAACTTTTTGTATTTGCGCAGATTGAAGGAGAGAAGTATCTATACAAATCCGGCGATGTGAAAACTCATTTTTCATCGAACACGTTAGGTGGCGGCTTGGGTACGATATTGTTCGACACAAAAGACGATAAAGGGAGCATGGGAACGATAGATGCCAGATTTGCTGTAGGTACCACTGTAGGCAACCCGGAGCTGAAAGCCACCACCTACGACTTCAGCATCAACTGGAAAATTCTGCGCGGAATATCCCCAACCTTGGGATTGGGCTACCGCCATATCAACACTCGCACCTCGGGAATGCCGAAGATGAACGTCGTATATGGAACGCTCGGAATAAAATTCTAACCGGATTAAAAGACAAACGGATTAAATCGGAAAGTACGGAAGTGGCAGCGAAAAAGAAAGAAGAAACAAGTTGCCACTTTTTATATTTAAAAAGGAGTTGTAAAAGTCGAGATTTGCACTTTTACAACTCCTTTTTTTTATATCCTCAGTAAAGGAAAAGCTTATTCCGCAGCGAGAGTGAAGCGTTTGTAAGCAACCACTTTAAGGTCCTTATCCTGACTCTTCAACCAGTCTGCCACGTTAATCTTATCGCCATCGCCAAACTGGAACTCCTGATCAACAAGGCAATTGTCCTTGAAGAACTTGTTCAAACGACCCTTAGCGATATTCTGAATCATGTTCTCGTTCAGGTTGGCAGCCTTCTCCGCACCCACAGTCTTCTTGATTTCGAGTGCTTTGTCGGCGTCCTCACGAGTCAGCCAACCTTTATTGATGTTCGACTCAATGTGCTCTTCGCTATCAACGAGGTTGGCATTGATGCCGGCTTTTTTGATAGCCGAGTTAACAGCTTTCTCCACCTGCTCTTCCTTTGTTTTTTCAACAGCCACCTTGTATTCCTCATCTTTTAACGATTGTGGAACGGAAGCCTCATCGAGAGCCACCGGTTTCATGGCAGCCACCTGCATGGCAATCTTGTGAGCCGCATCCTCATTATTACCACTTAGCTGAACGATGGTGGCAAGCGTGTGTTTGCCCATGTGGTCATAGACAGAAAGGTTATCACCCTCTATGAAGTTATAACCATCCAGTTCCATCTTCTCACCCGTGATGCCGGAACGCTGCTGAACGGTGCTTGCGGCATCCTCGCCGTTCGCCAATTTCAATGCCTTCACCTCATCGAGAGATTTAGCCTTAGCTGCAACCGCAGCGTCGAGAATTTCACGAACCATATCGACAAAATCCTTACCATTGGCAACGAAATCGGTCTCACACTTAACAGCCACCATAGCAGCAAAGCCATCAACAGCTTTCACGAGAACGCAACCATTGGAAGTCTCTCGGTCGGAACGTTTTGCAGCGATTGCCAAACCACGTTCGCGGAGCAAATCTTTTGCCTTGTCGAAATCGCCCTCTGCCTCGGTAAGAGCCTTCTTTACATCTGCAAGACCGGCACCGGTCATGGCGCGGAGCTTCTTAATATCATCAATAGATACAGCCATATTCTTTTTTTTCTTTAGATTTATAATTAAAAAATGTGGGCGTTGATGAGCGGTACCAAGTCGCCGACGACTCGCCATCGTTCACCAATGCCCAAAATATTACTCTTATTATTCGGCAGCGGGAGCTTCCTCTTCCTTTGTGGGAGCTTCTGCGACTGTTTCTTCCGCAACGGCTTCCGCCTTAGCTTCTTTCACAGCTTTGCGAGCACGTTTGGGTTTTGCCTCAGCAGCCTCTTCAGCCTGTTCTGCGGCAGCTTTCTCGTCAGCCTTTTCAGCCTTACGTTCTTCAAGACCTTCAGCGATGGCAGCACAGCACGCATCGAGAATTACCTCTACGGAGTCCTTTGCATCATCGTTTGCCGGAATTACGTAGTCGATATTACGAGGGTCGGAGTTCGTATCCACGATACCGAACACAGGAATGCCCAAGCGAGTTGCCTCCTTTACGGCAATGTGTTCTTTCATTACATCAATAACGAAGAGAGCCGATGGCAGGCGGGTAAGATCGGAAATGGAACCAAGGTTCTTTTCCAACTTAGCACGCTGGCGTGAAATCTGCAAGAGTTCGCGTTTGGAGAGGTTAGAGAAAGTACCGTCATTCATCAACTTATCGATGTTCGTCATTTTCTTAATAGCCTTGCGAATGGTGGGGAAGTTGGTAAGCATACCACCGGCCCAACGCTCGTTCACGTATGGCATATTAACCGATGCTGCCTTCTCAGCAACAACGTCCTTAGATTGTTTTTTAGTAGCGACGAACAAGATCTTCTTTCCGCTCTTGGCAATACCTTTGAGTGCTTCAGCAGCCTCATCCACTTTAGCCACTGTCTTGTGAAGATCGATGATATGGATGCCGTTACGTTCCATATAAATATATGGCTTCATAGCCGGATTCCACTTGCGATGTAGGTGACCGAAATGACAGCCAGCCTGCAATAATTGGTCAAAATTTGTTCTTGACATGTTTTTTCTTTTTGTTTGTTTACTTTCTTTTTAATTCTTTCTTGGCGAATAAGCTTCGCCAGGCTTTGTTAGAATCAACCGATGAGTAGTCCCCGATTTGGAATCTCATCTGTTTAGATACTAAACCGCAATTGAATTGTATGCCGTGAAAAGCCGAAAAGTTGCATTCGACATTTGGCGGATACGCTTCAAAAGATTAACGCTTACTGAACTGGAAGTGAGCACGTGCCTTGGGCTGACCCGGTTTCTTGCGCTCAACCGTGCGACTGTCGCGTGTCAAGAATCCATGATCTTTCAAGTTCTTCTTATCCTCCGGGTTAATCTCCACAAGTGCGCGGGCAATGGCGAGGCGAAGTGCCTGACTCTGACCGGTAAAACCGCCACCATAGAGATTTGCCTTTATATCGTACTGACCTTCTACACCGAGCAACTGCAAGGGCTGTTTCACAACGTATTGCAGAATAGCCGATGGGAAGAATTCCGTTAAATCTTTCTTATTGATTATAATTTTGCCGGTACCTTCAGAGAGGTAAATACGAGCTACAGAGCTCTTACGGCGTCCAACTGTATTAATAACTTCCATCTTTACCTTTTATTTATACTGGTTAATATCAATCGACTGTGGCTTCTGTGCCTCAAGTCCGTTGAGTTCGGAGCCTTCAATCACATAAAGGTTGTCCAACAAATGGCGACCGAGACGTCCCTTTGGCAACATACCCTTAACGGTGTGACGAAGCATTTTATCCACACCACCTTTGCGAGTGCGAAGTTGGGCGGGCGTATTGAAGCGCTGACCGCCGGGATAACCGGTATAACGAGTGTAAAGTTTATCCGTTTCTTTCATGCCGGAGAAAACTACTTTTTCCGCGTTGATAATGATTACATTGTCTCCGCAATCCACATGCGGAGTAAAACTTGGCTTGTACTTTCCGCGAAGCAGCTTGGCTACCTTAGAGCAGAGACGACCTACGATTTGGTCGGTAGCATCAACTACAACCCACTCTTTCTTGGCTGTTTCCTTGTTTACGGAAATAGTCTTGTAACTTAAAGTGTCCATTTCTAAATTTAAATTTTTACTACTAAAAAACGTTTTTGTTTGTTGCGCGGACGATTCTCTAACCGTGCGGCTCGGCCAAAAGCCATCACTATTAACACACCCACGCTGAGGGCTCTAAGAACGCCCTCGGAAATAATCGGTCTGCAAAATTACTCATTTTATATACCAGAATCCATAACATCAGGGATTAATTCTATATATTTATCATTATTTAACATAAACATCATTTTTTAACTATTCTCAACAGGCATAACATTATCATATAAAACAACTATCCGGCACATTTACCACCGACATCCCACGTCGTAATTTTGTCTATCATGAGCCGATGGAAAACGCTACGTGAGCAATAGGTCAGCAATGACGATGCAAAAGCTAACCTTTTGGCACTCGTTTGATGACCAAATGGAGTCCAAAAGCTAACCTTTTGAAAAGCAGTTGCTAACATACTGGTTTACAATCAATTACAAACCGTGTTTCAAAACCTTGTTTTTCTATTCGTTTTATCGCCAAAAGCAGCGTAGAGCGATACTACAATCCAACCATCGAGAACAGGCATCCGCTACCCTCCTCATGATTTTGCAAGACACAGAAAAATGAGCCTACATTTCAAAATGTCCTCGTTATTTTTCCGCATTTACTTGATATTTATTACCTTTGCACCTGTGAATGAACCGCAACAAGCATAAAGATGCCACGAGCTATGCGGTTAAAGGGAATCCGGTGTGAATCCGGAATAGTGCCTGCTGCTGTAAGTCCTAATTATTATCGCTGCACAAAGCCATTGATTGCACCAACAACTGAGAAGGAGCAGAGAGATAGGGATAAGTCAGAATACCTGTTCACCAATCAAGAAAGCTGCCGCGGGTTTCGGTTAGAGCAACAGCAAATAGTATTTTCACTAACAATTTCTGTTTCTTTATTTGACTACTTGTAGTACGCTTTGATTTTGCCACAGCTGAAATTCGCACTCACACCTCGCGGAAGTACAGTTTGTCGCATTCAATTAAGAATATATATATGTATAGAAGAGGTCTTTTACTGATTATTTTTTTTAGTATCGCATTAGGAGGAATTGCTCAAAACGAGATCAAGACAAAGAGTAAATTGGACAGCCTTCATCACTTGGAGGAGGTTACCATTATCGCCAATTATGTGCAAAAAACAGTCGTTCCATCGCAGCAGCTTAACGGAAAGGAGTTGCGCAACATGAACTCTCTAAATGTTGCTGACGCCTTACGCTATTTCTCTGGTGTACAGTTGAAAGACTATGGCGGTGTCGGTGGTATCAAAACCATCAACATCCGAAGCATGGGCACCAACCACATGGGAATATCCTACGACGGAATTCAACTGGGAAATGCGCAGAACGGACAGATAGACTTGGGGCAATTCTCACTCGACAATATAGAGTCTATCTCGCTCTATAATGGTCAGAAAAGCGACATACTACAAGCTGCTAAAGATTTCGGTTCGGCTGGTTCTGTGTATATACGAACAAGAGTTCCGGTGTTTGCCCACAAAGAGAGCTATCATGCACGGGGAACCATACGCATAGGCTCGTCTGACCTCATCAATCCTTCGGCACTCGTAGAGCTTAAACTCGGCGAGAGACTGAATGCTCAGCTCAGTACGGAGTGGATAAACGCAAGCGGCAAATACAAGTTTCGCTATCGCCGCGTAAATCCTGCCGGCGAATTAGCCTACGACACCACCGCAATACGACAAAACGGAGACATCAACGCTACTCGTCTGGAACTCAACCTGAACGGACGTACCAACCATGGCGACTGGCATGCGAAACTATATAACTACAACTCCGAACGTGGAGTTCCCGGTGCAATTGTAAACAATGTTTGGCGCAGAGGCGAGCGCATTTGGGACACCAACTCATTCGCACAATTCAGCTTCAACCATACCATCAATAAATTTACAACACTGAACCAAGGGAAATACTCATTCTATCGTACCCACTACGTAAACAACGATGACAAACAGATAAAGATAGACAACCTCTACAAACAGCGGGAAGTTTACTTTTCGTCAGCCAATATGTATTCTTTCCTTCCGGAGCTGAAAGCCTCTGCCAGCTATGACTTCCAATGGAACTCGCTCGATGCTAACGTTTATGGTTTTGCGAAGCCTACCAGGCAAACCCACATGCTGTCATTGGCAGCAGCCTATCATTTAGATTGGATAAAATTACAGGCAAGCGGTTTAGCGACTTATATCCACGATGCACTCGACGGTCAGGAAGCTCCAAGCGATAAATTTGTGTTCACACCTGCCGTGATTATGGCCATCCACCCATTCAAGTCGAAGGATTTCTCTTTCCGTCTGTTCTACAAGAAAAGTTTCCGTATGCCCACATTCAACGACCTTTATTATGCTGACATGGGAAACTCTAAACTGAACCCCGAACACGTAACCCAATACAATGTAGGAATGCTCTACGAGCACCAGTCGCCGGAACGATTCTTCACCAATCTTCGTTTCAGCGTTGATGCGTATTATAATAAGGTGAAAGACAAAATCGTGGCTTATCCCAAAGGGCAACAGTTCCGTTGGACAATGCTGAACCTTGGCGAGGTGGAAATCAAAGGTATTGACGCTTCTGCCCAAGCAACTATCAATCCCATCAAAGACCTTTATCTCACGCTGCGCACCCAATACACCTACCAACATGCAATCGATGTCACCAATCCCGCTGACAACTATTACCGGGACCAGATTCCTTATATTCCACACCATTCGGGTAGTGCCATCTTCAATGCAGAGTACAAAGGTTGGAACTTGAACTATAGTTTCATTTATGTGGGCGAACGCTACAACCAGCAAGAAAACATTCGCTACAATTACACACAACCGTGGTACACAAGCGATGTATCTCTTTCAAAGACTTTCAGAATAAGGAACGTGAACATGCGGGGATTGTTGGAAGTCAATAATCTATTCTCGCAAGATTATGATGTCATTATCAACTATCCAATGCCCAAGCGCAACTATCGGTTCACTGTAATGGTGGAAATCTAACATAAAAGACTATGAAGAAATTTTGGTTTATCATGATATTAGCGATGTTCGTATTCTACTCTTGCAGAGAGGACGAATTGGTAGTGCCCACCGAATACGACATCATCAATGATCCACCTCTTCCGAACAGCAAAGTGCGCGGTTTCTACCTTGTGAACGAAGGAAACATGGGAAGCAACAAATGCACCTTGGATTACTTCGATTATCAGACAGGACTCTACGCACGTAATTTCTACGCGGAACGAAATCCTAATGTCATCAAGGAATTAGGAGATGTGGGAAACGATATACAAATATACGGCTCAAAGCTCTATGTTGTGGTCAATTGCTCACACAAGGTTGAGGTATTGGACGCTCGTACAGGTGTCAGGATAGGGCAAGTAAACATCCCCAACTGCCGCTATATCAGGTTTTACAAGGGTGCGGCGTATGTCAGCGCATACGTCGGACCGGTACTCATCGACCCTACAGCACCCAAAGGCGCAGTATATAAGGTTGATACGACTTCTTTGGCGGTGAAAGCAAAAGTGACTGTGGGATATCAACCTGAAGAAATGGAAATAATCGATGACTATATGTATGTTGCCAACTCCGGAGGATACCGCCCACCTGTTTACGACAATACTGTGTCGGTCATACAAATGGAGGACTTCAAACAAGTTCAACAGATACCTGTGGGCATCAACCTCCACCGACTGAAGAAAGACAAGTACAAGAAACTGTGGGTAACTTCTCGTGGTAACTACGAGAATGTGCCTTCACGTCTCTTTGTCCTGACCAAAAGACCGGGCTACAATCAGATGATTGTTACCGATACCATACCGGTAGCATGCTCAAACATGGCTTTCTATGGAGATTCCCTTTATTATTATGCAACTGAATGGAACAACTACACCCAGAAAAACACAATAAATTATGGAATCATCAACATAAAGACCAAGAAAGTGGTGAGCAAGAACTTCATCACCGATGGAAGCGAAAAAGACATCACAATCCCCTATGGCATAGCCATTCACCCGGAGACGGGCGATATTTTCGTCACCGATGCTAAGAATTACGTGTCGTCCGGTACGCTCTATTGTTTCGACCGGAATGGCAAACGAAAATGGAGTGTCCGCACCGGGGATATACCTGCACACATTTGTTTTTTAAAGACTCGAAAATGAACAAAATAAAACTATATCTCATAACTATTCTCTGCGCAACCTTTTCGTTCTTCATGACAGGCTGTACGGAAGACCCTGCTATGGTGAATCTCGGAATAGATGACACGTATTACATCTATAGAATGCAGAAATTGGGACTCCATTCGGAGTTTACCGGCGAAGAATACAAGTGGACGCTACACCTGCCCGATGGCAGAGACTCGCTCTTAAGTACTCAACGTGACTATATTTTCCTTGCAAAAGACGAGGGAAAATACAAGATAACTTTTGAAGTCATTGATCCAAACACCCCCTACCACCACGATTTTGAAGTAAACGTGATGCACGAGGAAGTAGAATACAGCCGCTATATTAGCCATGTTTATGAGTATATGCCGGCCCCGGGACAATTTGTAAATTATATTCCCGAATATTTAAATGGGGACAATGCAGAGGCTATGCGCATCAGAGCGGAAGAAAGCATTACAGGAAAGAACGATGTATTGGTATCCTTAGGAGGCTTTGGAGGATACATCATATTTGGGTTTGACCATACTGTAGTGAATGTTCCTGATGCGTTAGACTTTTATATCCAAGGCAATGCCTTTTACGAGCTTATTGAACCGGAAAAGAAGGGCGGGTCATGCGAGCCCGGCATCGTAATGGTCTCCTACGACACCAACATGAATGGAAAACCTGACGATGAATGGTACGAACTGGCGGGTAGCGAGTATTATAAACCCACAACCATTCATAACTATTCCATCACTTACACACGACCTGATCCAAACAAGAAACCGGTGAAAGACGACTCTGGCTTCCTGACCGATTTGACATACGTGCCGTGGACAGATTCAGAGGGGAAGAGTGGCTATATTGCCAAAAACAGCTTCCATACCCAACCATATTTCCCACAGTGGGTTGCCAACGATCAACTGACATTTACCGGCACGCGACTGCCAAACAATGCAGTGGACAAGAGTGGGCAAGGCAGATACTACGTACTCTATTCCTACGAATGGGGATACGTGGATAATCACCCGGCTGAATTTAAGGATTTAAGCAGCTTTGACATATCATGGGCTGTGGATAAGAATGGGAAGCCTGTCCACCTGCCTGGTATTGACTTCGTAAAGGTCTATACGGCAGTAAATCAGTATTGCGGTTGGATTGGTGAAACAAGCACAGAGATTTGCCGAGGAGAGGATCTTCACATCAAGGAACCCAATGGAGTACCTGACGACCCAATCCCAGGAAATTAATATTTAGCGAAACAATTCCATCATAAAAAATTAAACTTATGAAAAAGAAGCTACTCATCAGGTTATTTCTGCTACTGACGATGTTCCCGGCATTTACAACAGGAGCATTGGCACAGACAGATGATATAGACTACACCACCGGAGTCTTCTTTGTCAATGAAGACTGGTACGGTCATCAAAATTCCACGGTCAACTACCTCACAGAAAAAGGAGAATGGGTTTACCGTGTTATCCAAAAAGAAAATCCGGGCATGGAGTTGGGCTGTACCAATCAGCACGGCATCATCTATGGCGACCGGTTCTATCTCATTGCCAAGCAGGAACGAGACCCGGGATCCAAAATTAAAGGTGGACGCATCACGGTTGCTGATGCCAAAACCATGAAAGTTATAAAACAATTGGACAAGATTGACCCTTCGGGGAACACTTGCGATGGACGTGGATGTTTAGGAGTTGATGAGAACAAAGTCTATATCAGCACGAGCAATGGCATCTGGATATTCAACAGTAATACTTTGGAAGTAACAGGTCAAATAAAGGGCACTGAAAATCCATTCGCAGCTTCAGGAACAGGTGGCAATGCCAATCCAGGCAACAAGGCACTCTACTGGGGACAGTCAGGTTGCATGGTTCGGATTAACAACTATGTATTCTCTGTTCATCAGGAATACGGCGTTCTTGTGATAGACCCCTCTACGGATAAGGTGATTAAGGTGATTGACATGAAGTCGCTAATAGACACATTCAACGAATATCTCGCAGAGAATGCCAAACTGAAAGATGACGCCGAGCCTTGTGTTGGCAGTTCTTTGGTAATGGCAAAAGATGGCAGCTTATGGGTTTCTGTTACTTTGAACAAAGACGGCTATGGCAATATGTTGCCATTCATTGTGCGAATCGATCCCATTAGCTTTGGGACAGAAGTCGTTTACATTAGCCCCGACACCGGAAACTATCCCCCTGCATCATCATGGTACGCATGGACACCTGACGGTTTCTGTGCCTCCAATGTAGAGAATGCACTTTATTGGAATGGGGGTGAGAACTCATGGTTCAGCAATAGTAAGATTTTCAAGTTTGATGTTGATACTCGCACGGTAACCAATATTATCGACCTTGACAAGCAACCTGAGAAGTGGAAGCTTTACGGTTGCTCCATGCGTCCACACCCCATAACCGGAGATTTGTACATGTCGCTATTCAAAGGAGACTTTGCCGACAACACCTACAAGACTGTGAGAACCGACAAAGACGGCAAAATGCTTAAGGAGTATCCCATGATAAAGAACTACTGGTTCCCATCTCTTCCGGTTTTCCCCGATGTAGAGGCACCAATCCCCAATGACTTGGGCATAAAGAATATAGATACCGATGAGGCTTCCATAAAGATTTCCCTTTCAACACTGGCACATGATGCTGACAATATGGATGCAGCAATGGTAAAGACTGTTGAGAAAGTGAGCGACAATAGCAAATTCAACGCTGAGATAAAGAATGGGGAACTCATCGTAACTCCAAAGACAAAGTTTACATCTGAAGAATTTGTGAAGATAAAAATCAACAGCAACGGAAAGATAGCTTACGCAACCATAAAGCTCAACTGTACTACCAATGGCATTGAGAATGTTCAGAACAATGATGTCAAGGAAATTAAACGCTATAATTTATCCGGTCAAGAAACAAACAAAAGAAATGGAAGGATTCAGATTATTCGTATGAGCGATGGTACAGTGAAGAAAGTATTTGTGAAATAACTTGAGGGTTTGTCATCGGAGATAAAAGGCTCTCCGATGATGAATCTTGTAAAGTTACCACAAAGATGATGAATCCTGTAAAGGCCTGATAGATGATATGGAAAGAAAAGTATAACTACCTATTTATATAACAATTAGAAGTAAGATAATGAAAAGAAAGGTTTACACAAGCATTTTATTCAGCTTGGCAACATTAACAGCAACAGCTCAAACACAGGAGATAGAAGTGTTGGAGTATCATCCCGCACCGGGACAGTTTGTCAACACGCTTCCTAATGCCGATGAGACCACCACGCACGAGGAAGTTTGTCAAAGGGCAACTAAAAACCTCAACAACAAGGAAATGGTTCATCTTGGCACTTACGGAGGGTATGTAACCGTAAAGTTCGACCATCCCGTACAAAACAAGAAAGGTTCCGACCTCCGCATCTTGGGCAACGGCTTCTATGCCAATGCCGATCCGGTCTATGGAAAGGAGACAATAGGCGGAAGCATTGAGCCGGGAATCGTCTATGTAGGCGTGGGCGACAATGTGGAAACAGCACAATGGTATGAATTGGCAGGATCGGAATACTACAGAGGTCGGCAGATTTTCGACTTCACCATCACCTATCACAAGCCGACGGCAGAGTCAGGAGAGCACAATCAAGAATGGTCCACATACGACAACTACATCAAGTGGGAAGCCACATGGACGGAAAACGGTGTAAAGAAAGATTCTACGGGCTATCACATGAAGAACTCTTTCCATGCCCAGACCTATTGGCCTTATTGGGAAAAGGGAGAGACAATGACCTTCTCCGGCAGCAAGTTGCCCAACAATGCCATCGACCAATCGCACGTTGGCAGATATTGGGTGCTGTATCGTTACTCAAAAGACAGCTACGGCTACGTGGATGGCTCCACCAACGAAGAAGACGCTGCCACATTCGATCTCGACTGGGCAGTAGATAAGAACGGAAAGCATGTGGACCTGACGGAAGTTAACTTCATAAAGGTTTACACAGGCATTTTCCAATACTGTGGCTGGTTGGGCGAGACCTCGACAGAGGTTGCCGGTTTTGAAGACCTGCACTTGATACCGGGCTACGATGACAACCCTATCATCATTCCGACAAGCATCACTGCGCCACAGGCTGAAAGGAAATACGATGGTGCTTTCTACGATTTGACAGGACGCAAGGTAGAACACCCGAAGAGAGGCATTTACATACAAAATGGCAAAAAGATAGTTATCAAATAAGAATAGATATATCAACCAATAATTTTAAAACTTATAGTTATGATTAAAAGATTTTACATCTTCTTGGTTGCGTTGCTGTCGATAACGGCAATGCAAGCACAAAGTATCAGAGTACAAGGCGTGTCCCGCTCTGTAAAAAAAGCAAAAACGAGTTTAAGGGCAACGCCAAACAATGACATTCTTCCGGGCATTGACACAGGAAGAGAGTTTTACGAGGTAGGAAGTGGTATGAACATCTCGTATCTCGTTGTAAAATGGGATGATGGTAAAGGTAGCAACAAAAATCTCGTTTGGAAGTATCTTTGGACCACCGAGGCAGAAGGAACAGGCGAAGCGATGTTGAAGGCTATTGCAAAAGCCGATCCTCGTTTCTACATGCTCGTTTACGGAGGCACACAGTATGGTACCGCAATAGGCGGTATGGGCTTCGACCTCAACGGAAACGGCAACATCTCACTTTTAAAAAATGGAGTGTCATACAGCCTTACAGATGGATTGTACAACACTTCAACCTACGATTTTGACCATTGGACCTCTAACGACAGTTTAGACCATTGGAGAGCAGGTTGGTATAATGGCTATTGGAGTTATTGGACTACCGACGACCTCTCTACCCCTTACGCTTATTCAAGTGTAGGGGCTTCTTCAAGACATTTATCTAACGGTTCTGTAGATGGATGGGTGTATATGTCTGATATGGTTAATTGGTATAGCAACGACATGTCGGGAGAATTGGAATATGTAACTCCTATCGCTAACGCATCCGAAGTTGCTCCCCAAACAACCCAAGCTCGGTCGCAGACAAATAAAGCTCCGGGCAAAACCACAATAGTAAAAACTTACGCTGAGTTTAAGAATGCAGTCGTAAATGCGGCAGATGGCGATGTAATCGAATTTGACCCCGCACTTGCCGGTAAAGAAATAACTCCGACTTCTTCCACTTTCGGTGCTAATAAAAATATTACTATCAACGGCAATGGAGTTACATTCGTTAATTATACAATGCCACTTGGTTTTTATACATCTACAAGTGCACCATCTGTAGTTAAGATTAAGAATATCAATTTTAAGAACTGTACCACGCCAATTAAGGTTATTGCTGTTCAGGCAACAATCGAAAACTGTACTTTTGATAATTGCAAGGCTAAGGCAGATGCTGTTATCGGAGCTAATGGTAATTTGAAGAATAAATTGATATTGAATTTGATAGGTTGTCGTTTCTCAAACAACACTTCAGTTGCAACAAAACGATTACCTATTATAGAGTTTTTGGGTAATGCCTCAGGAAAAGCAGAAAACACAAAAGGACTTATTAGTTCTTGCTCTTTTGTTGGAAATGACGCTTACAACGCAGTCATTGGAATTTCAAACCCCGGCTCTTTCGAAATTGTGAACAGTGTATTCCAAGACAATAAAATTAAGGCAAAGAGAGGAAACACCATTCTGAAGCGTGATAATATGAAAGGATTCAAACTCCTTGGACACAATATCATTGAAGGTGGTATATCAGAACATAATAATGCAAAAGACACTATTGCAACTAACAAGTACTTGTCATCAACCGACATTGTCGGTGAAGATCTTAAACCATTGACATACAATGACGACTTGAAAGAGTATGTTGTAATCAGCACGGGAAAAGCATTCAACAACTTACCTGCCAACACTACATACGAAGGTGTCTTATTCCCAAAGAAAGACCTGTTAGGCAATGTCATCGATTATACAAAGCCAACTCATAGCGGTGCCTGCCAGACAGTTGTGGAAGCTCCGGTGGATTACACCAATGGTGTTTTCATCGTAAACGAGGACTGGTTCGGTCATCAGAATTCAACGCTTAACTTCATTAGCAACGATGGAGAATGGACTTACCGTGTCATTCAGAAAGAAAATCCGGGCAAGGAGTTGGGAGCAACAGCGCAGTATGGTACCATCTACGGAGATAAATTCTACATCATCTCGAAGCAGGAGAAAGATCCAGGTGCATCAATTGTGGGTGGTCGTTTGACTATTGCCGATGCCAAGACCCTGAAGATTGAGAAGCAACTGACTACGTTTGCAACCAACAGCGAAGGCAAGAGCATTGCCGACGGTCGTTCGTTCCTTGGCGTTGATGAAACCAAGGCATACATTGGTACAACCAACGGTATTTATATCTTGGATTTAACCACCAATGAAATCAAAGGACAAATCGGCGGTGCCGAAGGCAGTGCCACCAACCTTTATTCCGGACAGATTGGCAACATGGTTCGCGTTGACAACAAAGTATATGCCGTACATCAAACCAAAGGCTTGATTGTCATCGATGCAATTACAGACAAGGTAAAGAAGGTGATTCCGGCAGAGGAAGGCTGGGGCTTCGGCTCTGTGGTTCTTTCCAAAGACGGAAACTTGTGGCTCAGTCTTGCAGACAAAAATGGAAGCGGTAAGGCCGACACACGCATTGTTAAGCTGAATCCGAAATCGTACAAGAAAGAAGTTATCGCCCTTCCGGAAGGTACGTTCGGCCCTGCCAACTCTTGGTATGCGTGGACTCCTGACGGCTTCTGCGCAAGCACACAGCAGAACGTTCTTTATTGGAATGGTGGAGAAAGCAGCTGGTTCAGCAACAAGACCATCTTCAAGTACGACATCGACAAGAAGGAATGTACTAAATTTATCGCAATCGATGACCCATGGAAAATCTATGGCTGCTCTATGCGTGTACACCCTGTTACAGACGAATTGTACGTCAGCCTGTATCAAGACTTCGGTAACCAAAGCTATACGTTGAGAAAATACGACACAACCGGTACCATCATCAACGAATACCCAATGATTGCCAACTACTGGTTCCCATCATTGCCCGTATTCCCCGACAACTTTGCTCCTACTGCAAAAGACCTTGGTGTCATTCCTGTTAGCAAAGAAAAGAATACCGTTATTTCGTTGAAAGATTTTGTAGAAGACAAGGATAACATGGCTTCGGCTATTATAATGTCAGTAAAAGAAGTAAGCTACCCCGAAATCTTTGAAGCTAAAATTATAAATGGAAATTTGGTTATTATGCCAACCGTTGAACCTGACGGCGAGCAGACAGTTACAATCAAGATTAACAGCAATGGCAAGATCATTGAAAAGGTAGTTACCATAGAGTTTATGACCGATGAAGCACTCGGCGTTAACGAAATCGAAACTGAAAACGAAACGAAAGAAAAGGTAATCTACGACCTGCAGGGCCGTCGTGTGAAGAATCCACAGCATGGCATCTACATTGTAAACGGCAAGAAAGTTGTTTTCAAATAATGAATAATCTCACACCCGCCAATCGGTTTCACAATCCATGAGAGCCGGTTGCGCAGTGTGTAACCGGAATAGAAAAGGCAGCGACCCATTGACAAAGGTCGCTGCCTTTTCATTTTTGAAACAGCGAGTGCCCTGCACCCACAGAAAAAAGAATTATTACTGTCCG
>NZ_SDIK01000017.1 GCF_008016795.1 Prevotella brunnea | reverse complement strand
GTGAATTCAGGAAAAGACAAAGCTAAGCTTTTGGAATTTAAAAGCTAAGCTTTTGGAGTGTAAAAGCTAAGCTTTTAGGCTGCAAAAGCTAAGCTTTTGAAAAGCAATTTGTAAGACGCTGATTATCAATAGACTACAGGAGGTGGGTTTTTGCATAATCAGAAGGTTGTTTTCGGTAATAAAAAAAACGTCTTATACGAATTTGGTTAAGGGTGGGAATTATGCCAAATTGGTATAAGACGATGGCAAACTTATCAAGTTCTGCCTAAAAGACAATCATGAAATGAAACGAAGTTGCAAACAGAACTTATTTCTTATATCTCTGTGCCTGACTCTGTATCAGTTCTTCATCATCAAAATAATTTATCTGCATGGCAGCTCGCACCTCCTCCATGGTTCGGGTAGCCGTTTCGCGGGCAGCCAAAGACCCCTTTTTCAGCAGATTATAGATTTCGGGGATATCCTGTTCAAACTCCTTGCGTCGCAAGCGAATGGGTTCCAACATTTTGTTTAGAACATTGTTGAGCAACTTCTTGCACTTCATGTCTCCGATACCACCTGCCGTGTAGGCTGCTTTCAACTCATCCAAAGTTTGAAACTCAGGCCAAAAATCTGCAAAATCGGCATCCGTGGCAAAGGCATCGAGATAAGTGAAGACGGCATTTCCCTCAACATGTCCCGGATCGGAAACGTTTAGATGAGTAGGGTCTGTGTACATTCCTTTCACTTTCGTCCATACTGTATCAGCGTCATCTGATAAATAGATGCAGTTACCGAGACTCTTACTCATCTTTTCTTTCCCATCGGTTCCGGGAAGTCGACGGCATACTGCATTTTCAGGCAACAATATATTTGGTTCCACCAACACCGGAGCATAAATCTGATTGAAACGTCGCACAATCTCGCGCGTCAGCTCAATCATTGGTTCTTGATCTTCGCCTGCCGGCACGGTTGTAGCCTTGAAAGCTGCAATATCTGCAGCCTGCGAAACAGGATAACTGAAGAAGCCCATAGGGATATTGGCCTCAAAGTTGCGCATTTTTATCTCTGTCTTTACGGTTGGGTTGCGCTGAACGCGGCTCACTGAAACAAGGTTCATCATATAGGTTGTCAATTCTGCCAACTCCGGAATTTGACTTTGTATGTAAAGTGTACATTTCTGTGGGTCTAATCCTGCCGAGAGATAGTCTAAAGCCACCTCAATGATATTTTGACGTATCTTCTCAGGATTGTCTGCGTTGTCTGTAAGTGCTTGTACATCTGCCATAAAAACAAACATTTTTTCATAGTCGCCGGCATCTTGCAACTCTACACGACGATGGAGTGAACCAATGTAATGTCCCAAATGCAGCTTTCCGGTAGGGCGATCGCCTGTCAATATCACTTTTCCCATATATCCTTTTTTCTAATTTTGCGGTTTTATATCATTTTGTTTTGTTTCATCCTGCTTTTTCTCTTTCGGAGTTTCTTCATTTACAGGTGCAATTTCTTCTGTTGGTTGGTTTGCAACTACCGTATCAGCTTTATGTTTTTCCTCCTTCACATCGACAGCTGCGTCCGGAATTTCCGGCACCACAGTTGTGTCTATCTGTGGAACGTAGGGAGTTTCCTCCTCTGTTTGGTATGGGATGGTATCTACGACAGTTGCAGGCTCAGGTTCTTCTGCCGTTTTGCTTCTGCCAAACATAAAATAAGCCCCCAATCCAAGACCTGCCACAAGCAATCCGGCAACAATCCCAATCAGCACGGTGCGATCTATTCCACCAGAATTTGCCTCATTGGAAAGAGTGGGTTTATAAGGGCTTCCTGAAGCTATATTCTCTGCGCCTTGTTCTCCATCTCGCGCGTTAGCGGATGCGATAGGAAGCGTTAGTTCCATCAGGCCATGACAATGTGGACATTTACATTCTACTGTCTGACCCGGCTTTGCCTCAATGACAAATTGAGTACCGCAGTTATCACAAGTTATCTGATATCTCATAATTTTATGTTTGCTATTACTCTTTCGGTGGCACCGGACTTGTCGCGAACAAAAGCAGAAGCCTTGTCGCCACATTCTTTCAAATAGTCGGAATCGGCGGATAATCTGTTCATAATCGCACAAAACGAATCGTAACCGGTGATTTCAAATCCTCCACCCGATTTCATCAATCCTTGCGCTTCCGCGAAATGCTTGTTGTTCGGACCGAAAATAACGGGGCGTTGCCATACCGCAGCTTCGAGCACGTTATGGATTCCAACACCAAATCCTCCACCAACATAAGCCACGTCGCAATAAAAATAAATAGAGGAAAGCAAACCAAAACAATCGATAATCAGCACATCGGCATCCTTAGCCTCCTCTTCGTTCGTCGTTGTGTATCGCACCACTCGCTTGTTAGTTATCAACTTTCTTATTTCTGCGAGATGTCCTTCATCAATGACGTGGGGTGCGATTATCAATTTCCAATCATCGTGTTCACCAAAGTATTTCAGAAATATTTGTTCGTCCGGCAACCATGAAGAACCTGCCACGAAAACTCTGCGACGCGACTGTTTGGAATTTATACTCTTGAAATCAAAACCTGTAAAACTCTCTACAATAGGAAGGTGTTTTCCGGCTTCCTTTATTTGCAGAACACGATCGAAACGAGTATCACCAACCACTAACACATCCTTTATTCCTATACTTGCAAGCAAGGTCTTACTTTCCTCGTTCTGAACGAAAAAACGACTAAAGCATTTCAGTACGTGCCCATACTCCCGACCATACCATT
This sequence comes from Prevotella brunnea, assembly GCF_008016795.1. Taxonomy (GTDB): domain Bacteria; phylum Bacteroidota; class Bacteroidia; order Bacteroidales; family Bacteroidaceae; genus Prevotella; species Prevotella brunnea. The sequence goes on along the minus strand of NZ_SDIK01000017.1, from coordinate 50,412 downwards.
TAAAGAATACCTGATCGGGACGAAAAATACTTGACACACTGTACACGGGAACACCTCGATGTCGCAAGATGTGAAGGTAGTTGTACCAAAATTCATACTTTATGAAGAAAGCCATCACCGGTCGCACTGCACGCAGAAACTTTTGAGCATTCGTCACGGTATCTATGGGGAGATAAGTTATGATATCCGCGCCTTTGTAATCCTTTCGCACTTCGTAACCGGAAGGAGAAAAGAACGTTAGCAATATCTTATACTCCGGATATCGCTTTCTTATCATCTCTATCAGCGGACGTCCTTGTTCAAATTCTCCAAGCGAAGCCGCGTGAAACCAAATATACTGTCCGTCGGGGTCAACATTCTTACGAAGTACATCAATGGCAATTCTTTCTCCCTGCCACATCTTCCTCACTTTTTCATTAAAGTTACTGTAGATGGCGACTCCCAATTGGATGGCATACATGATTATGTTGTAAATCATCGCGACTCTGTTAAAAAATGATATATTGGCATTATAACGATTTTATCCCAACGCTTCAATTGCGGCATGGAGTCGTTTTAGCGTTTCTTCCTTTCCGAGAAAGGATGAAATATCAAACATTCCCGGGCCTTTACCTATTCCGACAAGAGCGAGGCGAAAAGCATTCATCACATCACCGAGCTTATAATCGTTCGCTTCCACCCATTTCATAACAACCGATTCCTGTCCCTCAATGGAAAAGTCGTCAATATCTCTCAACACCTTAGATAACTCCGCCATTTGCCGAGCTGAATAGTCTTTCCATCGTTTCTTCACGGTTTTCTGATCATACTCCGTCGGAGCTATAAAGAAGAAAGAGCAGAGCGACCATAACTCGTGAACAAAATTCACTCGATCTTTCATCATGTGAACGACTTGCGTAACTCGTTCCATGCTTGTGTCAACTCCATTGTTGGCAACGATTGGCGCAAAGAGTTTGGCTATTTCCGTATCGCTTTTCTTCAAGATATATTCGTGATTGAACCAAATGCCCTTTTGATAATCAAACTTGGCACCACTCTTGGAACATTTCGTAATATCAAAAGCCTTTACCAATTCGTCAAGGGTGAAGATTTCTTGTTCTGTGCCCGGATTCCATCCCAACAATGCCAAAAAGTTCAACACTGCTTCCGGGAAATATCCGGTTTCTCGATAGCCTGCGCTTACTTCCCCGGTCTTAGCATCGTGCCATTCCAAAGGAAAGACCGGAAATCCAAGACGGTCGCCGTCCCGTTTGCTCAATTTTCCCTTTCCTTCCGGCTTCAGCAACAAAGGAAGATGCGCGAAGCGAGGCATCGTTTCCTCCCATCCGAAAGCCCGATAAAGCAGAACATGTAAGGGAGCACTGGGCAACCACTCCTCACCTCGAATTACATGGCTAATTTCCATGAGATGATCGTCCACGATATTTGCCAAGTGGTAAGTCGGCAACTCGTCGGCACTCTTGTAAAGCACCTTATCATCTATAATGTCGCTCTTAACGCAAACATCACCCCGAATCATATCATCCACATGTATCTCTTCTCCCGGCTCCACTTTGAAGCGAACCACATATTGCTGTCCCTCCTCTATCAGTCGGGTTGTGGTTTCTTTGGAGAGTGTTAGCGAATTGCGCATCTGCATTCGCGTATGTGCATCGTACTGGAAGTTTGCAATTTCCTTACGCTTTTCGTCCAGTTCTTCCGGCGTATCAAACGCAATGTAAGCCTTTCCGCCATTTAAGAGAACATCAACATACTTTTTATAAATATCGCGTCGCTCACTTTGGCGATAGAGTCCGTGCTCGCCACCATAGCTTACTCCTTCATCAAACTTAATGCCGAGCCACTTGAAAGATTCTATTATATACTCCTCCGCTCCCGGAACGAAACGACGAGAATCCGTATCCTCAATCCTAAAAACCATCTTGCCTCCATTTCGGCGCGCAAAGAGGTAATTATAGAGTGCCGTACGCACTCCACCAATATGCAAAGGTCCTGTCGGACTCGGTGCAAAACGCACCCTGACTTGTCTTTCTGTCATGGCTATAATACAATTTTTTTGCAAAATTACTCTTTTTTTTCGATTATACGCCATTTTTTTTGTATTTTCGCATACTGAAGAACGTACACATAAGATATTTCAAACATGATAAAATTTAATAATGTAGGCGGTTATTGGCGTAATTTCACAACCAGACTCTTGTTAATGCTGGTAACAATCATCCTGATAGTTTTATTTTTGCCTCGCGCAAAAGGGAAGATGTTTCATTATGACGAAGGCAAACCTTGGATGTATGGGCAACTCATCGCCAAATTTGATTTTCCAATATTTAAGACAGAGGAAGCGTTGCAGAGTGAGCGCGATTCCATAATGAAAAATTTTGTTCCCTACTTCAATGTAAGCACGAATGTGGAGACGAAGAATATCAATCGTTTCAAAACCGCTTACAAAGGAGGAATACCCAATTTGCCACCCCAGTATGTAGAGGCTGTGGCGAATAGGCTTCACGAGCTATACGAAATGGGTATCATAAATGCCAATCAGTTCGGTTCTTTGTTCAAGGATACAACCAGCATGATTCATGTGGTATCAGGCAAACAGGCAACGAGTGTTCCTATTAATAAGGTATATACAACGCTGGGGGCTTATGAAAACCTTTTCTCAGACCCGGTATTGAGCGCAAAACGCAACGAACTACAACGTTGCAACCTAAACGAATACATCGAAGCCAACCTTGTTTATGACAAAGATCGTAGCGAGACGGAAATGAATGATATGCTTAGTCTTATTCCACAAGCCTCGGGAATGGTGCTTGAGGGACAACGCATCATCGACAGAGGCGATATTGTTGATAGCAAAACTTATCGGGTGCTCAACTCTTTTGAACAAGCGATGGAAAAGCGCAATGAGACAAAAGACGAGGCAAAGTCCACCATTCTCGGTCAAAGCATTTACGTGCTGATGCTCATTGTGCTCTTCACACTCTATTTGGTGGTGTTCCGCAGAGAATATTTCGAGAAGCCAAGATCAGTTTCTCTCCTTTATGCCATGATGACAATCTTCCCGATACTCACCTCTGTGATGATTGAACACAACATACTAAGTGTTTACATCATTCCCTACGCTATGGCACCCATCTTCGTCCATGTATTCATGGACTCTCGCACGTCATTCATTTTTCACGTTACGATGATTCTCATTTGCTCGGTGGCAGTGAAATACCAATACGAATTCATCATCGTGCAGCTTGTGGCAGGCTTGATTGCTATTTTTTCTCTCAGCGAACTCTCAAAGCGCAGTCAGATTTTCCTAACGGCTCTATTGGTAACAGCAGGCACGGCAGTCATTTACTTGGCAATTCAGCTCATACAGTCGGATGATTTTTCAAAACTCGACCACACCATGTACTACCACTTCCTCATCAACGGTTTCTTCCTGCTCTTCACCTATCCACTGATGTTGGTGATCGAGAAGACATTTGGATTTGTTTCGGCGGTAACACTCTTTGAATTATCCAACACGAACAATCCGCTGCTGCTCAGACTCAGCGAAGTGGCACCCGGAACATTCCAACACTCCATCACCGTGGGCAACCTTGCCACGGAAATCGCCCGGAAGATACACGCCAAAAGTCAATTGGTGAGAACCGGAGCACTCTATCATGACATCGGGAAAATGGAAAATCCGGCTTTCTTCACAGAGAACCAAGCAGGTGTAAATCCACATGACAAGATTTCGGATTTGGAGAGTGCCAAGATAATCATCGGACATGTTACGGCAGGATTGCGACTGGCGGAAAAATATGGTTTGCCCAATGTCATCAAGGGATTTATTGCCACGCATCACGGTAGTGGATTGGTGAAATACTTCTACATCAATTACAAGAACGAGCATCCTGAAGAGGAGGTGGATGAGGCAGCATTCAGATACCCCGGACCCAACCCCACAACTCGCGAACAGGCAATCTTAATGATGAGCGATATGACGGAAGCTGCATCGCGTTCACTGACGGAATATACCGAGGAGAGCATCAGCAGCCTTGTAAACAAGCTGATTGATGGCAGGGTTGCGGAAGGAGCATTCACCGATTGCCCCATCACGTTCCACGATATCAACACGGCAAAAATGGTGATAATCGATAGATTGAAATCAATGTATCATACTCGCATTCAATATCCGGAACTGAAGGTTTGAGAACAACGCTTCGGTAAAAACAAGCGTGGCAAAGCCGACCTTTCAGCAAAACCCTCAACAGGAGAGAGGAAAAGCTATGGAAAGAATCTGCCCGGAGCATACTCGCGGGGGACGACTTGTCGCTCTCTTTTCAGCCTATGTTTGCGAGCTGCCGATACAAAAACAGCACGCCAATTCATTGCGTGAAAATAAGAGTTTGCAACTAATTGTATTTCAGCATATTATATACCCCATTTTAAAAGCTTAGCTTTTGGGTGGTAAAAGCTTAGCCTTTGCATTCCAAAAGCTTAGCTTTTAAAATCTCAAAGCTAAGCTTTTGGAAAGAAACATCTGACGGAAGCTTATTTCATGGCTTCAAAATTACCACAGAAATCATATCTGCATGGTTTCGCGGCGTGCATTTTTTTATTGTTCAACCATAGGGAAAATTCCACTGCATCACTCGAAACTCGAAAGAAGCATCTTTCCTAAACCGACCAAATAGTTTTCCGGAGATAAAAGAACAAAAGAATAAAATCGCACAAAGATTTTCCGATAAACGAAAAGTTAATTTAGTCTTAGGAGACTTTTTTTAAAAAAATTGCTATCTTTGCACTATCAATTTGCGATTTCACCTATAACTACAGACCTATCCTATTTGGCAAAGAGAAATAAAATTATAAAACTGATGAAAAATAAAATCCTATTTGTGCTTGCATTACTGATTAACTTAGCGGTATCGGCACAAAACCCCGCACACTTTAGTGTCATGCAAAAAAAGGTTTCACCAACGGAAGTTGATGTAATCTTTACCGGCAAAATCAACGCAGGATGGCACGTCTATTCAACCGGACTGCCCGCCGATGGTCCCATCTCGGCCACGCTGACTACCGAGAAAGCCGAAGGAGCACAGCCTCTTGGAAAACTTACCGCTCACGGCAAGGAACTCAATGTCTATGATAAGGTGTTTGGCATGAAGCTACGCTACTTTGAAAATAGTGTAACATTCATACAAAAATATAAAATAACCGGTAAGACTTATAAGATTAAAGGATATTTGGAATATGGCTCATGCAATGATGAAATGTGTATGCCTCCAACGGATGTCGATTTCAACTTCTCTGGAAAAGGACCGGCTGACGCACCAAATCCGACAAAACAACCGGAAGGAAAGGAAGCCGAAACTACCGATATATCTTCCATGGCCACTCTTTCAGCCTCAACTACCGACACAGCGACCACTCAATCAACAGATTCGGTAACGCTGAATGACAGCGCGACAACGGCATCTGCCGGTGAAGCTTCACCATCCACCGGCGAATTGTGGCAGCCGGTCATCAAAGAATTGCAAACCTTCAACGCAGAAGAAAACACAACCAACAACTCACTATGGTACATCTTCTTAATGGGAATCGTGGGAGGACTTGTCGCTCTCGTTACTCCTTGCGTCTGGCCAATCATTCCCATGACCGTGAGCTTCTTCCTGAAACGGGCAAAGGACGATAAGAAAAAAGGAATCCGCGACGCTATCACTTACGGCATCTCCATCATCGTAATCTATATGGGGTTGGCTGCCATCATTACAGCCGCGTTCGGTCCCCAAAAACTCAACGAGCTTGCCACCAATGCACCATTCAACATATTCTTCTTCCTCTTGTTGCTCGTCTTCGCGCTGAGTTTTTTCGGATGGTTCGAATTAACCTTACCCTCATCTTGGGGAAACGCCGTCGATAACAAAGCCGCATCTACCACCGGACTTCTATCCATCTTCCTGATGGCATTCACTCTTTCGTTGGTAAGTTTTTCATGCACAGCCCCCGTTGTGGGTCTTTTGCTTGTACAGGCAGCCACCAGTGGAGATTGGGTGGCGCCTACAGTCGGAATGTTTGGCTTTGCCTTGGCTTTAGCATTGCCGTTCACCCTCTTCGCACTCTTCCCCACATGGCTCAAGCAAGCCCCGAAATCCGGTTCTTGGATGAATATGGTGAAAGTGGTACTGGGTTTCATTGAATTGGCATTCGCGCTGAAGTTCTTCTCCGTAGCTGACCTCGCCTACGGATGGAGACTGCTCGATAGGGAAACATTCTTGGCATTATGGATCGTAATCTTCGGACTTTTGGGACTCTATCTCATTGGAAAACTTAAATTCCCACACGACGACCCGGAACAAAAGGCCATGCCGGTACCGGCAATCATGCTGGGTATGATTTCGTTGGCATTCACCGTATATATGATACCCGGACTATGGGGCGCGCCATTGAAGGCAATCAGTGCTTTCGCGCCACCGATGAACACCCAAGACTTTAACCTGCAACCACAGAAAGTACACGCTAAATACACGGATTACGAAGAAGGGATGCGAGCTGCGGCACAAACAGGCAAACCGGTTCTTATCGACTTCACCGGATTTGGCTGCGTGAACTGCCGAAAGATGGAAGGTTCTGTTTGGACAGACCCGGAAGTTGCCAAGAAGTTGAATGAAGACTATGTATTAATCTCTCTCTACGTAGATGACAAAACCCCTTTGAAAGAATCGATGGAAGTGAAAAGGGCAGACGGAACAACACGCACATTGCGCACCATCGGCGACAAATGGAGCTATTTGCAGGAAACAAAATTCGGCTATCTCGCCCAACCGTTCTATGTAACGATCGACAATCAGGGCAAGCCACTTAGCGGAAGTTTCGTCTTCAAGGAGGATGTTCCTGCCTACCTTGATTTCCTGAACAAAGGTTTGGAGAATTACAGAAACAGATAATCGGGAACAAACAATTGAACCATATACGGCAAACTTTTTCCCACGCATAGGAAAAAGTTTGCTTTTTAAAAATGGCTTCGTGCGGAATAAACAACAAAAAAAAGACGATAAGTAAGAACTATTACCTATCGCCTATGTCGGGATGACTGGACTCGAACCAGCGACCACCGGTCCCCCAGACCGGCATTCTAAACCTACTGAACTACATCCCGTAAAATTTATCGTGGTGCAAAATTAAGTACTTTTTGAGAGATTAGCAAACTTTTTGAGTTCTTTTTCACATTTCACGAGTTAATTTCGTATTTTTGTATGTGAATAAGCCGAAATAATGCGGACAAATGGTCATTCACACACATAAAAGTTTATAAGAACATGCAATATACCATCAAGCCACCCCAACATATCTCTTCCACCATTCTATTACCACCCTCCAAAAGCATCAGCAACCGGGCTCTGATTATTCATGCATTGGCGGGAGGAAACATTCTTCCACAAAATCTATCGCGCTGCGATGATACCGAAGTAATTGTCAGAGCACTGAAAAACAACCCCGAAACCATAGATATCATGGCAGCCGGAACAGCCATGCGCTTTATGACGGCTTACTTGAGCGTAAAAGAGGGTGAGCACATACTAACGGGCACAGACCGAATGAAACAACGTCCAATAGGTGTTTTAGTCGATGCACTCCGGTTTCTTGGTGCCGACATTGAATACATGGAACAAGAGGGCTACCCCCCTCTGCGCATCCGCGGAAGAAATTTGAAAGGCGGACAATTGGAAGTAGCGGGCAATGTCAGTTCCCAATATATCTCGGCTTTACTGATGATTGGTCCGATATTAAAGAATGGTCTTGAACTCAAACTCATGGGAAACATCGTCTCGCGTCCTTACATCGACCTCACCATTCATCTGATGCATGAATACGGAGCAGAAGCAGAATGGACCGATGTCGATACCATTACAATCGGTGCCAAACCCTATACAGAACATGAATACGTAATAGAAAACGATTGGACGGCAGCGAGCTATTGGTACGAAGTACTCACGTTGATGGGGAACAAATCATCCCAAATCACTTTCCCCGGTCTGAAAAACAGCTCAAGACAAGGAGATGCCGCAGTAAAATATATCTTTTCACTCTTTGGCACCAAGACAACATTTGCCGATAAATATCAAGACGTCTTGACCGACGTGAACATCAAGCCCCAACCACATTCACTACCAAGAATAGAATATAATCTCACCAACCAACCCGATCTTGCGCAGACACTAATAGCCCTCTGCCCAATTATGAACATACCGTTTCGCTTTACGGGCTTGCACAATTTGAAATTCAAAGAGACAGATCGTATGGAAGCAATGAGAGAAGAAATGGCAAAGCTGGGCTATGTCATCCATACCATCAACGATGAAGAGATGATTTGGGACGGAGAACGATGCGAAAGAGCAGACTCAATAGTAATTGATACGCATAAAGACCACCGCATGGCTATGGCTTTCGCGCCATTATGCATTCGTTTGGGAGAAATAAAAATCGACAATCCCGGAGTCGTGTCTAAGTCCTATCCGAATTATTGGGAAGAAATGGAAAAGGCAGGATTCAAAATTGAGAGGTAAAAAAATCTATCATCAAAACGCAATGGATTTTATACTAATAGGAATTTCAGCTGTTATCCTACTTACGCTACTTGTGGGATTGATGGCATTATTCTCCAAAAGAGGTGGCAAAGAAGAAGATGTGGTACTTCCGACATCCGGAGATTGCACCACTTGTAGCGGCTTTGACGAAGCCTGCGAACAGACATGTATGATGGAAGCAGCCACAAAAGAAATAGAATATTATGATGATGAAGAGCTCGACCGTTACAAAGGCAGGGATTCCGATAATTATACGGATGAGGAGGCGGACGAATTTGCGGAAATTCTCTATACCATGCAGTCCAAAGAAGCTAAAGGATGGAATCGTAGCTTGATATTGCGAGGAATAAACGTACCCAATCAGGTGAAAGATGAATTAATCGCGATGATTGAAGGGTAAGACAATAAAAAGTTCTTTTTACAAATGAGACAATAAAAGCAAAGAAATTTGAGTTAAATAAAAGTGAAGTCATCCTCAAAGAAATATTTACCACTGCTATGTTTGTCGGCATTAACAATCATCATTGTGGCGTGTTCCACAAAAAAGAACACGGCACAAACACGTTGGTGGCATTCTTTTAACGCCAAATATAACACGTATTTCAATGGCGCACAAGCATATATTGATGGTTCATTGGAAAAAGAAAACACCAACAAGGATAATTTCACGGAGTTCATTCCTCTTTACACAGTTGGGAATAAAAATAGTCGGGAGATAGGAAAAGCTAATTTCGATAGAGCGGTGGAAAAAGCACAGAAAGCCATCGCTCAACACAGCATTAAACATCGTCCGGAATGGAACAAGAACAGGAGAAAGACAGAGAAAGATATAGAATGGCTTTCTCGTAAAGAATACAATCCTTTCCTTTGGAAAGCATGGATGCTCATGGGACGATCGCAGTTTCATAAGGGGGCATTTGAAGAGGCGGCAACCACTTTTTCCTACATGAGCAGACTATACAAGGGGCAACCCGCAATTTACGGAAAGGCGCGAGCATGGCTTGCCAAGTCATATATTGAAGCGGGATGGCTCTATGATGCCGATGATGTCATTCGAAACATGAAACGCGACTCATTGGATTGGAGAGCCGTTAAAGAGTGGGATTATACCTACGCCGACTACTACATCCATACGGGGGAACTGGAAAAAGCCCTACCCTACTTACGAAAAGTCATAAAACATGAGATGCGCAGAAAACAAAAAGCGCGCGAATGGTATCTCATGGGACAGCTACAAGCTGCATTGGGAAACAGAGAGGAAGCCTACAAGGCTTTTAAGCGCGTCATTCGCTCCAACCCACCATACGAATTAGAATTTAACGCACGCATTGCAGCCTCAGAAGTGATGGCAAAAGGTCAGGCAAAACAAACAATAGCACGGCTGAAGCGTATGGCAGCTTCGGATAACAACAAGGAATACCTTGACCAAGTGTATTATGCCATTGGCAATATCTATCTTTCCGAAAAGGATACAATGAACGCCATCTATGCTTACGAAAACGGAAACAAAAAAGCGACACGCAACGGTGTGGAGAAAGGAGTATTGCTGCTGCACCTCGGCGACTTGTATTGGCAGAAAGAGCGATTTGGAGACGCACATCGGTGCTACAATGAGGCATTGGGGCTGCTTGATAAAGACCGCAAAGACTATGAGCAATTGTCCGACCGTTCAAAGATTCTCGATGAATTGGTACTTTACACGGATGCCGTTCAACTGCAGGACTCTCTTCAATATCTGGCAAAATGTCCCGAAGAAGAACGATTGGCTGCTATTGACAGAGTTATTGATGCGCTGAAAAAGAGGGAGAAGGAGGAGCGCGACAAGCAAGCAGAACAACAATCCAGAAACCTACAGGCTGAGAACAGTGGTATTGGAGCCAACAACATAGGAGACAGAAGGTTGGAGCCGAAAAGCAATCAGAAACAAAATAGCACTTGGTATTTCTATAACCCAATGGCAATACAACAGGGGAAAGCCACTTTCCGACAACTTTGGGGAAAGCGCGAGAATGTGGACGATTGGCAACGTATAAATAAAACGGTGGTGGGAGGACAAGTCGGAACATCTGACTTGGAGAACTTAACCGATGCCCAGCGAGATTCCATAGAACAAGAAATGGCAAAATCAGATTCCAGTGCCAACACTACCGACTCCGTTAAAAACGATCCCCACAAGCGAGAGTACTATTTGGCGCAAATTCCTTTCACAGAGGAACAACTTCAGAACAGCAACAAGATATTATCTGATGGGCTACACCATTCCGGAGTCATATTCAAAGACAGGCTTGATAACCTGATACTTGCGGAAAAAACTTTGCGAAGAGTCAGCGATCATTTTCCGAATTACGAGCAAATGGACGATGTTTATTACCATTTGTATCTCTTATACATGCGAAAAAACCAGCCACAAACAGCCAATGGATTTATAGCAAGGCTTCAACGTCAATATCCCAAGAGCGAGTGGACAGCAATTCTCACCGACCCCTACTTCAAACAGAACGCGTTATTTGGTGAGCAGATAGAAGATTCGCTATATGCCGCAACTTACGAGGCTTTCAAAAACAATCGATTCAGTGAGGTGGAAGGAAACAGAAAGGTATCCGACTCACGTTTCCCGAAAGGAGCCAACCGAGATAAATTCCTGTTTATCGGAGGATTGAGCAAACTGAATAGTGGCAATGTGGAAGGTTGTATCAACGATATGCAAACCGTTGTGGAGAAATATCCTCAGAGCAGACTTAGCGAAATGGCAGGCATGATGATCAATGGAGTGAAAGCCGGAAAGAGAATACGGAGCGAAAAATTCAACTTGGATGATGTATGGAACTCCAGAACCAACATATTAAACGACAGCGACAGCATCAAACAAGTGAAATTTACTGCCGATCGTGACATTGACTTCAAGTTCTTGCTTGTGTATAATCCGGATTCGCTGAATGAGAACAAACTGTTGTTCGAAATGGCACGATTTAATTTCACCAATTTCCTTGTCCGCAATTTTGAAATTGAGATTGAAGACATGGATGGACTGCACAGAATGCAACTATCCGGCTTCAGAAACTTTGATGAAGCCTACTTATATGCCCGACAACTTTTTAATTCTAAAAATGTCGTTTCCCAAATCAATAAAGACACTCGGGGAATTATCATCAGCGAAAAGAATCTACAACTGATTGGAACGGCGTTGAGTTTCAAGGATTACGATGAGTTCTACGAACAGAACTTCGCACCATTGAAAATAACAAAACGCTATCTGCTATCCGAACCGGCCGAGCTTGCGACTCCAAAGGCTAAAGAAAACAATGTTCAAAAACAAGCCGAACTTGACACGAACACTGAACAGGATTTCTACGAGAATGAGCCTAATGAAGAGAAGACAGAGAACGGCTTGATAATTCCGATTGAGATTGAGCAAGAGAAGAAAGATACTACGCAACAAAAGGGCTTTATAATTCCATTGGAAAAATCCGTCACAGCCAACGATTCTTCGAGCGTATCATCCGAGAACAATTTTCCAATAGAGGAGGGCGAGAAAGCTCCGGACTCCACAAAGACAATCATACCAACAAACGAGGGAAAGAAACCAGCAGAGAAAGCCGACAAAGCAAAACTCTACATCGACCCCAAACGGAATAATCCACCAAACAGTCCCTCCCCTTCCAACGACAAAAAGAACGTTACCCCACAAAACAAACCGAAGAAGCAACCCGATGACGCACCACTCATTTACTTTAACGATGACACGGAGTCAAAGACCGAGAAAAAGAAAACCGACGACAAAGCTCAACCGGTGCTCGACTTTGACGTTGAAGATGAATATTACGATTTGGATGGCTTCTAAAACGAACCATCAATATTTACGCAAAACGATACAACACAGACCATATGAACGGATTATTACTTTGGATTGACGACGAAATAGAACTCCTCAAGGCTCATATTATCTTTCTGAAGAACAAAGGTTACGAAGTGATCACGGTAAGCAACGGTACTGACGCCATAGAATATTGCAAAACCCAGACTTTCGACCTTGTTCTCCTCGATGAACAAATGCCCGGACTTTCCGGATTGGAGACCTTGCAACAAATCAAAGAAACACAACCAGCCACGCCCGTAGTCATGGTAACCAAGAGCGAGGAGGAAAATATCATGGAGCAGGCCATAGGCTCAAAGATTGCAGATTATCTGATAAAGCCTGTCAATCCCATGCAGATACTTCTTACTCTTAAAAAGAATATTCACCGAAAAGAAATCGTTACGGAGGTAACGCAAAGCAGTTATCAACAGGAATACAGGCAAATCGCAATGCAAATCAGCGATTGCAAAAATTTCAACGATTGGAAAAGTGTATATAAAAAGTTGGTGAAATGGGAATTGGAACTCAGCAGCACAGGCAGCGATATGTCTGAAATGCTAAAAATGCAAAAAGAGGACGCCAACAATGGTTTTGCCAAATTCGTAGCAAAGCATTATCATGATTGGGTAGAACAGAGAGGGATGACTTCAAACGGCAAGTTTCAAAAGATTAGCAGAGCAAGCAATGAAGGAGAGGACATACGTCCCCTGATGAGTCCGGAGATATTCAAGTCGAGAGTGTTCCCCATGATAGATGCCGGAAATAAAGTTTTCTTAATCGTAATGGATAACTTCAGGTTCGATCAGTGGAGAGTCCTTTCTGAAGAAATAGGTGATAGATTCGACATTGATGAAGATTTGTACATGTCCATCCTGCCCACTGCAACACAATACGCCCGCAATGCCATCTTCAGTGGTCTGATGCCGTTGCAAATTGCCCGAATGTTCCCCGACCTATGGGTGGATGAAGACGAGGAAGAGGGAAAAAATCTCAATGAAGGTCCGCTCATTCAGACACAGATTGATCGTTACCGCCGACACGACAAATTCTCCTACAACAAGATAAACGACTCGAATGGGGCGGAGAAATTCATGCAACAGTTCAACAACCTCAAGCACAACGACCTTAACGTACTTGTGGTTAATTTCATAGACATGCTTTCTCATGCTCGGACGGAGATGAAAATGATTCGCGAGTTGGCAAGTAACGAAAGTGCTTACCGCTCCATCACGCTGAGTTGGTTTCGACATAGCATCCTGTCGGACATCTTCAAGGAGTTGGCAAACTCTGATTATAAAATCATTCTAACCACTGACCACGGTTCAATCCGTACAACCAAACCGGTGAAAATCATAGGCGACAGGAACACGAACACCAACTTGCGCTACAAACTCGGCAAGAACCTCAGTTATGATGCCAAAGAGGTGCTCACCATCAAAGACCCGGAAAAGGTGCAATTGCCTTCGCCCAACATCAGCACAAGCTATGTATTCGCCACCGGAGATGACTTTTTCGCTTATCCGAACAATTACAACTACTACGTATCTTATTACAAAGATACTTTCCAACACGGAGGCATATCCATGGAGGAAATGATGATTCCACTCATCACACTCACGCCGAGAAAAAGATAAAACAACAGAAAAGAACATAAAAACAAACAAAATGGAAATTCAAATAAAAAGCCTCGATACCATCCAAGAGGCAGCAAAGACATTTATCGAAAATATTGGCAAAAACAAGGTGTTCGCTTTCTATGGAAAGATGGGTGCGGGAAAGACCACTTTCATCAAAGCCGTATGCGAGACATTGGGCGTAACCGATGTAATCACGTCGCCCACATTTGCCATTGTAAATGAATACACCGATGGAGAAGACAACCCCATCTATCACTTCGATTTCTATCGCATAAAAAAACTTGAGGAGGTTTATGACATGGGCTATGAAGACTATTTCTATAGCGGAAACTTATGTTTGTTGGAATGGCCCGAACTCATAGAAGAACTCTTGCCGGAAAATGCCGTCAAGGTAAGAATCGAGGAACAAAAAGGGGGCAGCCGCGTAGTAAGTTTTTAGCAAAAAGCAACCGCAACCGAAAATAGGAATTCATGAATGCTGCCCGGTCCTCGCAATTTCTTCGCCCCATTATGGTCAATTTCCAAAGAAACGTAAAACTCGCCAAACCCCTTTTCTTCGCTTGAGAAAATAAGAGGAAAGAAATGAAATCAGCCTCCGATTTGCAATAGCTTAGGTTTCACCTTTTAAAAGCTAAGCTTTTACAACACAAAAGCTAAGCTTTTGCAGTGCAAAACCTTAGCTTTTAAAAAGCAAGTCATAAACAACTAAATATCAGCGGATTATAGACACTCTAAAATCATCCTGCTTTTCGCATGAAAAAAAAGAAGAATTGCCGTATTCTGCCATAAAAACAACGAGTAAGAAGAGTGGTGGATTTATGGCGAATTTAAAATGATTACAAAAAAATGGCATAGCTGAGAATGAGGCTACGCCATTTTTTTATATCTCTTTATTGTCAATCAGAGAAGAGCTTTGAACTTCTCATCAAGCACAGCCTTAGAAGCCGCTCCCACGAACTTATCTACCAACTTTCCGCCTTTGAAGAAAAGAATGGTAGGAATGTTGCGTACACCGAAATCTATGGCAAGATCATCGTTCTCTTCCACATCACATTTCCCCACAACTATCTTTCCATCATAATCGTTTGCCAACTCTGAAATGATGGGACCCACCATTTTGCAAGGTCCACACCAAGTTGCCCACAAATCAACCACCAAGGGTAGTTCACCATTCTTGTAACTCTCAAAATTTTGACTTGTAATTTCTACTTCCATTTTGTTTCTATGTTTTATTGGATAATGTATTTATTGTTTAGATTATCTTTCAAATAGTATGCCAAAAGTTCACTTTTAATTAATAAAATACTCCATATTTTCAGCGACATCCAAGAAATCCAAGAGTCTCTTATCCACGTTTATGCCTCTGTTTTTGCTGTGAAGCATCACGGTGGTTTGCTGTGGAGTGCGCAAGGTGATGTAAAGTTGCGTGCTTCCCGGATTATTTTCAACCAAAGATGACAGCTCTGACACCGTGGACTCGTTTACTGACAATGCGTCCATGGCAATGGTAATACGTTGCAGACGATGTTCCTTCACATCATATAATTGCTCTACATTTTGAACTTTAAGCTCAAACAGATTGCTGTTGCGATAACGGGGCTGACATTTTGCAGTAACAAAAATGGTGTAGTTCTCCTTCATCAATCCGTTCCACCGTGCCCAGTCATCGCCAAAGAGTGCCAATTCTCCGGAACCTTCAAAATCTTCTATTGTAACAAACCCAAAGGGTTTCCCGGTTTTTTGAGAAAAGCGCTCATTAACAGCAGTGATAATACCACCAAACGTAATTTCATCGCGTTTTGAAAGCTCCTCGAAATCTGCGTTGCGAGATATTTCCACCGCATGAGTGTTGCACAAATGATTTAAAATTACGCTGTATTCATCCAAGGGATGAGCCGAAAGATAGATACCCACCAAATCTCTCTCTCGATTGAGTTTCTCTATCGTTGGCCATTTCTCACCTTTGGGAATTTGAGGATGAGTTACTGCCACGGCATTCAACCCTCCAAAGAGCGAATTTTGTTGTTGCGATTTCTCTTGCTGGTAAAGTTGCGCGTATCTGACAAGTGTATCAAGGAACAGCACGCCTTTGGCATTCACGCCGAAAAACTGCTCACGCTGCAATCCAAAACTATCGAAGGCACCACTATAGGCCAAACTTTCATAAGCCTTTCTATTGACATTGCACAAATCCACACGTTCCGCGAAATCGAAAATGTCTTTGTAGGGACCGTTTGCCTCACGCTCTCTTACGATGGCTTGTGCCGCACCGGTTCCCATCCCCTTAATTGCGGAAAGTCCGAAACGTATCTCCCCTTTCCCATTCACGCCAAATTCCATCCTACTCTCGTTCACATCGGGTCCGAGTGTCGCTATTTTCAAAGCCTTACACTCCTCCATGAGCTTCGTTATTTCCGTAATCTGACTAAAACGGCGCGTCATCAGAGCCGCCATAAATTCAGCGGGATAATGCGCCTTCAGGTAGGCTGTTTGATAAGCCACCCATGAATAACAAGTGGCGTGCGACTTATTAAAAGCATAACTGGCAAATTTTTCCCAGTCGGTCCATATTTTCTCAAGTATTTGAGGGTCGTGTCCGTTCTTGGTACCTTGCTCGATGAACTTCGGTTTCATGGCATCAACAATGGCTTTTTTCTTCTTTCCCATTGCTTTACGCAAGGCATCGCTTTCTCCACGCGTAAAATTTGCCAACTGTCGGCTGAGGAGCATCACCTGTTCCTGATAGACCGTGATTCCGTAAGTATCCTTGAGATATTTCTCCATGCAGGGAATATCATATTTCACCAAAGAAGGATCATTTTTTCGCTTGATGAAATCGGGTATGTAATCCATCGGTCCGGGGCGATAAAGTGCGTTCATGGCAATTAAATCCTCGAAAACGGTGGGATGTAACTCGCGCAAATATTTCTGCATACCTGCCGATTCAAACTGAAAAGTGCCGATAGTTTGCCCCCGTTGATAGAGCTGATAGGTAAGATCATCATCAATGGGAATATTGTCAATATCAACAACATCTCCCGTTGTCTGCTTAATAACCTTGCAGGCTTCCTTGATTTCCGATAGTGTTTTTAAGCCCAAAAAGTCCATTTTGATAAGTCCGGTACTTTCAATAACGTGCCCATCGTATTGGGTTACAGGCACTTTCTGGTCAGGAAAGTCAGGATCGGTAGCTGTGGACACAGGCACCCAGTCGCTGATAGGATTGCGACAGATAATAAATCCGCAGGCATGAATTCCCGTTCCGCGAATGGTTCCCTCCAGCATCTTGGCATATTTTATGGTGTTACGTTCCCGCACATCCTCGCTTATCTCGGCTTCTTGCAACCGTGGCGTACACTTGATAGAATTTTTCAGGTTCATTTTCAAGTTATCCGGCAAACGGTCGGGAATAGCCTTGCAGAGATTGTTCGACACTTCCAAAGGTAAGCCTTCCACACGCGCCACATCCTTGATGGAATTCTTCGTCGCCATGGTGGAGTAAGTAATGATGTGCGCACAGTTTTCCGCGCCATACTTATCCATTACCCATTGCAACACCTTGCCACGTCCGTCATCATCGAAGTCAGTATCTATATCAGGAAGGTTCACACGGTCGGGATTAAGGAAGCGTTCGAACAGCAAGTCGTATTTTAAAGGGTCTATCTTAGTGATACCCAAACAATAAGCGACTACCGATCCTGCAGCCGAGCCACGTCCCGGACCCACCATTACGCCGAGTTTGGTTCGAGCAGCGTTGATAAAGTCCTGAACGATGAGAAAATAACCGGGAAAGCCCATAGTCTTCATGACGTGCAATTCAAAACGGATATGCGTCTGCACATCTTCGGGTATGGGGTCTCCATAAACTCGTTTCGCGCCATCGTAAGCAAGTTTTGCCAGATAATCCGCCTCAAACTTTATACGGTAAATCTTCTCGTAGCCTCCCAACCGCTCGATAACGGCTTTCCCTTGCTCGGCGGAGAGAGGGTTTTCGCCATTTTCATCTGTGGTAAACTCGCGATAGAGGTCTGCTTTGGAAAATTTCTTCTCCCATTCCGCTTCCGTTCCGAAATCTTCGGGAATGGGAAAGAAAGGCATGATAGGTCCACTATCAATATTATAAATCTCTACCTTATTCAGAATTTCCATGGTATTTGCCAATGCCTGCGGAAGGTCGTCAAACACTTCATTCATTTCCGCTTGAGTCTTGAACCATTCCTGTTTGGAATAACGCATACGTTTGGGGTCGTTCAAGTCTTCCTGCGTTGACAAACAAAGCAAATGATCGTGAGCCTCTGCGGTTTCCTTATCCTCAAAATGGCAATCGTTGGTGCAAACATACTTTATACCATATTCCTCGGCAAACTGCAAAAGCACGCGATTTGCTTTTTGCTGAAGCGGGAATGCCTCACGATTGGCAATTAAATTCGGGTCTTTCACCTCGTGTCGCTGTAATTCGAGATAGAAATCATCCCCAAAAACTCGGTGATACCACTCACATGCCTCGCGAGCTCCCGCCATATCATCATGGATTATTTTGTTAGGCACTTCTCCCGCAATGCAAGCGGTACAGACAATCAGCCCCTCATGATATTTCTCAAGGTCGGAACGATCGGTTCTCGGTCGGTAATAATATCCGTCCACCCACGAGCGCGACACCAACTTGATAAGGTTTTTGTAGCCGGTGTAATTTTTTGCCAAAACAACGAGATGATAACCGGAGTTGTCGTGCATCTCCTTTACTTTATCCTCTTTCCGCCTTCTTGCGACATACATCTCGCAACCGAAAATGGGTTTGAAAGGCTCTTCTCCCTTTTTCTTTCGTTCCTTGTTAATCTGAATGCAATAATCGGAAAACTCCTTGATACCGAACATGGCACCATGATCGGTGATCGCCATTCCTTTCATCCCGTCTTTTACTGCTTTATCAACCAAATAGGGAACTTTCGACTGTCCATCAAGTATTGAATAGTGGGTATGAACGTGTAAGTGTATGTAATTTTCCATTTTTACGCATTGCGGATTTTGAGTTTCAAAGTTACGATGAAAAGCTGACATAACCAAAAGAATGAAGCTAAAAATTTGTAGGAGCAACAAAAAAGAATTAACTTTGCAAGCAGAAAAAATACGAATCTCAACCATGGGAAAAATAAAGAGGAAACTCAAAAAAGTAAGAATACACCACGAGGGAACAGATCAAATTTTATACGGAGGAATAGGTGTAGTGCTTGTTGCTCTACTTTTGTGGTTTGGTGTTGATTCGAAAATCCCATTTTGGATATTCAGCGTCGTATTTGTTACCATATATTGCGTTGTCTTAAATTTCTATCGATGCCCCATCAGGTATTTTCCAAATGAGGACACCGACAAAGTTGTCGTCGCGCCTGCAGACGGTCATATCGTGGTAATAGAAGAGGTGGAAGAAAACAAATACTTTCACGAGAAAAGATTGATGATTTCTATTTTTATGAGTCTATGGAATGTACATGCCAATTGGTTTCCCGTAGATGGAGTAGTAAAATTCGTCAAGCATTTCAATGGAAACTTTCACAAAGCATGGCTTCCGAAAGCAAGTGAGGAAAACGAACACGCTGACATTATGCTGAAAACTCCCGATGGACACGAAGTGCTTTGCCGGCAAATAGCCGGTGCCGTTGCACGCAGAATTGTTACTTACGCAAAAGAAGGAGAAGATTGCTACATTGACGAGCATCTTGGTTTTATCAAATTGGGAAGTCGCGTTGATGTTTTTCTTCCCATTGGCTCAGAGGTTTGCGTAAAGATGGGGCAATCCATAACCGGCAACCTGACAGTTCTGGCAAAGCTACCATAGAAAAGACAAAACAAAATGGCATTGAAGAAACATATTCCAAATAGTATCACTTGTTGCAATCTCATCTCCGGATGTATTGCCACCGCTTTCGCATTCGGCGGAAACATACGGATGGCATTCGTATGGATAATCATGGGAGCTGTATTTGACTTCTTCGATGGCATGAGCGCACGATTATTGCACGTGAGTTCACCCATTGGAAAGGAGCTGGATTCATTGGCAGACATCGTTACGTTCGGAGTAGCACCTGCCACCATGGTTTTCTATGAACTCCAAATCATGGAGTATCCCGACATTTTGGAACGCTTTCGCTTTGTATTGCCTTTCGTGGCGTATATCATGACAGCATTTTCCGCCCTTCGACTTGCCAAATTCAATCTTGACGAACGCCAGGCCTTAGGCTTCATAGGTTTACCCACACCTGCCAACGCCTTATTTTGGGGTTCTCTGATTGTAGGCGTTGGAGAATGGATGGAAAGCTATTCATGGATGCCTTTCTTGGTGCTTATGGGAATAGCAATCTGTTCTCGGTTGATGACATGCGAAATTCCCATGTTCGCCTTGAAGTTTAAGCAATGGAACTGGAAAGGAAATGAAGTGAAATACATCTTCCTGCTCACCTGCATCCCGTTGATTTTAATCTTTGGAATAGTATCGTTTGCCATTATCATCGCATGGTACGTGGCTCTTTCCATATTCATTCAGAAGTAGCGGAAACAAAATTTTGAGCCTATTGGTATTTTCTTGACTATGATAGCACTTTTCAAATTCATATTATTCATATTCGGTGTATTTTTTATAGCCATCGTATGGATAGCCTATGCCTTTTACAAGCAAATTCGAAGAAAGGTGCAAAGATTCAAACCGGAAGATTGGACAGATAACCATCACACGACAAAAAACACGATTATAGACAGACGTTCGAGCGAACAGCGAAAGAAACAGGTTATTGGGGATGATGAAGGCGAATACGTTGATTTCACCATTTCGGACAAAAAAGGAACAGAAAAAGACAATTAGAATATTAATAAAACAAGAAAAGGTCGGTCATTGACTTTCAAGACATTGGTTTTTGAAATCAGCGACCGACTTTTTTCATTTCCCCCTATGCATTATTGCATTGTGTATTGCCATAAGTCCAAATCGGTCATTAGGATTTCTCGGTGTTGTATGGCAGTGAGCAATTCTTTATCGTTTTCCAGTGGTGCGCTGAATGACTTTTTGAGTCTCTGCGCAAGGTTACATCAAATCATACAACTTGACGTGTTTTGCTCCAATGTTGAATAACACATATCCGCTTATGCCTTCAATCCGTATTCAGGTGATGGCAGGCAGACGGCTTGATAGCGCACATTCGACCCGACCATCAACATGAAATTATATTACAAAAACAGCACCCGAGACGCACTTCGTAATCCATTGATAATCAGAATGATATTAATTGTGATTTAAAAGCTTAGCTTTTGCACTCCAATCCATGACCTTTTGCAGTGCAAAAGCTTATCTTTTGAAAAGCAAAAGATAAGCTTTCGATAGATGAATGAAGAAAATTTAGGACACTGTCGAACTTTTCTCGTATAGCCGGAAAGGATTTTCGCGTTTTCAATGACTTGACAAAATAAAGAATATGCTTGCCTTTTGCCTTTCCCGAACAGGCAGGTATTGACATGAATTCACGGCGTATGGCTTTTAGTTGGTAAGTTACTGAATGACAAACATCTACAATTGAATGTTTCCAATGACGGTCATTAGAAACAAGAACTAAAATAGTTTCTAATGACCGGTTTGGGATAAAGCAATTACCATGTTAGTTTCTGAACGTTTCTTCCTGCTATTAATTGCATTGAATATCACCATCGCAGCAATTAGTATAAAAAGAAAGAAAACAATTGATAAGGGCAATGGAATTAATTATGCACCAATGTCCCTATTTCAACGCCCTCTATCACTTTCTTCAGATTACCCAATACATCCATGTTAAAAACATAGATGGGCAAATGGTTCTCCTTACACATTGTGGTAGCAGTGAGATCCATCACTTTCAAGCCTTTATTGTAGATTTCATCATAGGTTATCTCCGTAAACTTTTTTGCCGTAGAGTCTTTCTCCGGGTCAGCCGTATAAATGCCATCCACGCGCGTTCCCTTCAGCATCACATCCGCTTCAATTTCTATTCCGCGAAGACTGGAGCCGGTATCGGTAGTAAAATATGGATTTCCGGTTCCCCCCGAAAAGATACAAATGTAACCGGCTTCCATGGCTTCGATGGCTTTCCACTTATTATAAAATTCCCCGATGGGTTCCATTCGGATGGCTGTCATCACCTTAGACTTCACTCCTATGGCTCCCAAAGCCGAACTTAATGCCAACGAGTTGATAACCGTTGCGCACATACCCATTTGGTCTCCTTTTACTCTATCAAAGCCTTTTTGACTACCGCTTAAACCTCTAAAAATATTACCGCCGCCGATAACAATGCCAATCTGTACACCCATCTCGTGCACTTCCTTAATTTGTTCGGCATATTCTGCCAAACGGTTGGCATCAATGCCATATCCTTGTTTTCCCATCAGGCTCTCACCTGAAAGCTTTAGAAGGATTCTCTTAAATCTTGCCATACTTTATCTCTTTAAATTCATAACTTCTTATTCTCCCGGAAGAATCTCTTAAAATCAAATGACCATCATCCTCCACCTCGACTATGCTACCTTCGAATTCTCCCTCAGAGTCGATGTAAGGGAAAAAGCCTTTCGAACGGTAGAGTGATTCATGATATTGGGCTGTTAAACCGATGTAATTTCCACTGCGAATCAGCTCGTAATTACGTTCAAAAGCCCTGACTATTTTATCCAAAAGCGCATCCCGGTCTATCTCCCGACCCACAATCTGCGCCATTGATACCGGATTGGGGGCGTCGCTCCTGAACTCCGTTTGGTTCACATTCAAGCCAATGCCAAAGATACAATCCTTGATTCTTCCCCCTCCTATCTTCGTTTCAATGAGCGTGCCACTTAGCTTCTTGTCATTCCAATAGATGTCGTTAGGCCATTTCAGAGAGATGCCTTCATCAATATAGCCGGATAATGCCTCTTTCAATGACAGTGCTCCATATTCCGACAAGAGAAATTGTTTTGCTACCGGCACTTCCTTGGGATGAAGCAAGATGGAAAAGAGAAGGTTCTTTCCTTTCTCGCTTTCCCACGAATTACGTCCTTGTCCTTTTCCGTTGGTTTGATAATCGGCCACCACTACCGTAATCTCCTCCCCCATTTCCGGAACATAATCACGAAGATAACGATTGGTGCTCTCCGTAGTGTCCAAACGGATAATTTTGGCAGAAGAACGTTCCGGCTTTGGTTTCTTAAACAAATCGAGCAACTTTTTGTATAAAGTCATTTTCTTTATTTCCTTACTTTATGTCGAAAGCCTTTGAATGTTATTGGTCTGAGTCAATCAGATAAAAGGCAGAAAAGCATCTCGCACATGCCGCAGCGTGTGCCGCGTATCGGGAGTTCCCACAATGGTGATAATATCAAATCGCACTTCATTATCCATGCAATGGTTCTTGATATAAGCATTGGCAGCAATCGACAACGATCTGATTTTCGTGGCGTTCACAGCCTCATCCGCGTCAGCGTATCGTTCATTTCTGCGAGTTTTCACCTCAATGATTACCAACACGTCGTTCTCAATTGCCACAATATCCAAATCACGATGACCATATTTCCAATCGCGATCAAGTATTCTAAATCCACCGTGGCGGAGATATTCACAGGCTATTTCCTCACCCCATGTCCCCAAATCGTTATGTAGTGCCATTTTGTCTTATCGTATCGGATTTCTCAAGGCTTTTTTATTTGCCATCCGGCATTTAATTGCACATACAAAGTTAGGATTTTCTTTCTGAAATACAAAATAAATTACGTAATTTTGCAATATGAGCATAGAGGAGCAATTAAAGAAAGATGAGTTTTTCATGAGGTTGGCTTTAGCCGAAGCTCAGAAAGCTTATAGAGAAGGAGAGATTCCCGTAGGCGCGATTATCGTTTGCCGAGAACGCATTATAGCACGTGCACACAATCTTACGGAAACGTTGAACGACGTAACGGCACATGCGGAGATGCAAGCCATCACCATTGCCGCCAACGAATTGGGCGGAAAGTACCTTCAGGACTGCACGCTCTATGTAACATTGGAACCCTGTGTCATGTGTGCGGGTGCTCTTGGGTGGGCACAAGTGAAGCGAATCGTCTATGGTTGCAAAGATGAGAAGAGGGGATACCTCGACTATGCTCCTCATGCACTTCATCCGAAGGCAACCGTTACGTCAGGTGTCTTAGCCGAAGAGTGCAGGAATCTTTTACAGCAGTTCTTCAAAAGCAAACGATAAGTTCCGGTAACACGATGCGGTCAGTTGTCTGAATAAATAGTGATTTTTAATTTGCTTAACAAAAGTACAAAGTTTTCAACCAACAGCAGTAAAATAAGTCTGTTTTTTCTTGTCTGTCAATAATTTAATTTATCTTTGCAGCATTAAAAATGAAAGATGAAGCATCGTTGGGCATATATAGTTCTCTTCTTTTTGCTGATGGCATTTACTGCCATTCAGCAGGCGGATGCCTCGACAGCCAACGGTGAGGATCGTGATTTGACAGCCCGTTGGCTTTCGTTCAGTCAGAGCCACGACACACATCAAGCCACATTCACAGACTCTTCGCAGCTTCTCCGCATTTGTAATTCACGCCCGGAGCGGATCGTTTCCATCCACCCGTTGGCATCTGGCGAACAGACAAGTCGCCATTTTCAGTCATTCACCTTTAAAAATGCGTTCCATAATCATTATCCCGGATTGCAGTCAACTCCTACAAGTGCGATAATGTTGATGCCTTCGGCGGAATATTTTGTTTTCCGTTTAAGGCGTTTGCTTTGTTGAATTGTTGGTTTTTGTCACACTTTTGTCGTGACATAAAGTACAATTTATCAATATTTTATTCAACAGACACATTTTTATATTATGGCAAATATCAATAGTTTGCAGATGCGCGGTGCACTCTCAAGTGACCCACGTATATCAATTAAGAAATCATTCTTCAGCAAGAAGGCAGTCTATAACAACACACAGAGCATCATCGAGTTTCTCAAGAAAGAGTACACTGCCGAGGTCGGCATGCGGATAGAGAAGGTTTTGGCTATCGCCGCCGATCGGTTGGAAAGCGATTTGAAAGAGTCAGAGCAATTTCAGGAGACGGGCCTTGGCAATTATCTGCTCGAAGGCGGAGTGTCCGACGACAAGCAGTTTGCAGTGTTCCGGCTATATCGCTACGATCGTCTGCGGTATGAGCCCGTTACCAAAATAAATTTCTACGAAGGCAGCTGTGCGGAAAAGATAGCGCAACTCTTCTAACCATCAGTCATTTTCACCCCAACAGCCATTCATTCCTGTTGAATGGCTGTTTTGGTATCAATGGGGTATGTCTGCAATTTTAAAAACCAACGAAAAGAAACTTGAGAAATACAGGCATTGTTAATAGATTTTCAAATGATTGATAATCAAATAGATAACTTTCATGTTGCGAAAGTTCATCTATCGTTAAATGATGGTTGGCACTCGGTGAAACGGTACTTGTTCCAATGCTTTGAAAACGTCATCATGGCCAATAGTGTCCTAAATATTTTTTCGAAAACTCACGAAACATCGCATAAATCATAAGACTTGGCGTGCTTTCTCTCTAATCATATATGGCGTATATTTCCAATCGCATTCAGGTGGTGTATGGCAGACGCTTGATAGCGAACATTCGACCTGCCCGACATCACGAAATTATATTACAAAAACCATATTGGAGGAACGCTTTGTAATCTGTTGATAATCAGAATGATATTAATTGAGATTTAAAAGCTTAGCTTTTGCATTCCAATTCATGACCTTTTGCAGTTCAAAAGGTAAGCTTTTGGAAAGTGAAAGCTTAGCTTTCGACAGACGGATGAAGAAAATTTAGGACATTATTGCATCATGATGGGTCGCCAAACACAACAAATTCGCAATGAAGTTGAAGCAATTGGCGTTTTGGCACTATCTTTGTTACTTTCAAGTGTATGGGTATGGCAAATTGAAAGCAGAAAAAATAAGAATTCATCTTGTTTATTTTAGGTATCTGTTCATTTTCAAACTGCCGGAATAAGAACATTAATATAATAAGAAACCTACTATATGGAAATCATAAAAGACAAGAAATTCGGAGGCGAGCGACCTCTGTTCGGAATAAAGAACGTGCGTTTGGAAAACATTGAAATCACCGACGGAGAATCAGGTATAAAGTGCTGCGAGAACATAGAATGCGACAACTCAAGATTTTATGGCAAATATCCTTGGTGGCACGTGGATAAAAGCGTCATCACCAATTGCTATTTCGCGCCCGGTTCGCGGTCGGCAATTTGGTATGCCACAGACATGATCATGAAAAACTGTGTGATTGACGGACCGAAATTCTTCCGAGAAATGAAGAATTTGGAACTTGAAGACGTTAAAATAACCGATGCGGATGAGACTTTTTGGAAAGTTGACGGATTAAAAATAAAGAATGTAGAGTTGCATGAGGGAACTTATCCTTTCATGTTCTCGAAAAACATTTATGTAGATGGACTGGTTTCAGACGCAAAGTACGTTTTTCAATATTGCAAGAACGTAGAAGTGCATAACGCCAAAATCAACACAAAAGATTCGTTTTGGGAGTGTGAGAACGTAACGGTTTATGACTCAGAACTTAACGGAGAATATTTAGCATGGCATAGTAAGAACATAAAACTTGTGCGTTGCCACATCAGCGGGGAGCAGCCGTTGTGCTATCTTGATGGAATTACGCTTGAGGACTGCACTTTCGATGCGGAATGTGATCGTGCGTTCGAGGATTCTCGCAAGATAAAAGCGAAGATAAAAGGTAATATCACTGAAATCAAAAATCCGGTGTCAGGTAAGATTGTCGCCGACAAGATAGGTAAGATTACATACGACGAATTTGCAAAAGCAAAAGATTGCGTGATCAGCGATTTGTCGAGATAAAACACAACCTCTGAAATATGGGAAGATATAACTTTGACATCATTATCAACCGCCGGGGTACCAACTCCGTAAAATGGGATTTCGAGAAAGAAGACGGTGTTATTCCAATGTGGGTGGCAGACATGGATTTCCAAGCTGCCCCTGCCATAAGGAAAGCGGTGGAAGACAGGGCAAAACATGGAATTTTTGGCTATGCAAAGGTGCCCGATAGTTATTATAATGCCATTACAAGCTGGTTTAAACGTCGCCACAATTGGGCAATAGAAAAGGAATGGATTGTTTACACCACCGGAGTAATTCCGGCAATAAGCGCGGCTATCAAAGCCTTGGCAATGCCGGGAGAGAAAGTGTTGATACAAACACCGGTTTACAACTGCTTCTTCTCGAGCATAAGAAACCAAGGTTGCGAGGTGCAAGAAAGTCCATTGAAGCGCAAGGGTGACACTTACGTCGCGGATTGGGACGATTTCGAGCGGAAATGTGCTGATGAGAAGACAACGGTTTTTCTACTTTGCAATCCTCATAATCCCGCGGGACGTGTATGGACGAAAGAAGAATTGACACGGATGTGGGAGATTTGCAAACAACACAATGTGGCAGTGATAAGCGATGAAATTCATTGTGAGTTGGTCATGCCGGGAAATGAATTCACACCTTTTGCCACAGTGAGCGAAGATTGTCGCGACAATTGTATTGTGCTCAACTCGCCGACCAAGAATTTCAACATTGCCGGATTGCAAATTGCCAATATTGTCTGTGCCAACCGCCAATGGCGCAGGCGTGTGGAGCGCGTTATCAACATTTTTGAAGTGTGCGACGTCAATCCTTTCGGGATCGATGCCTTAGAAGCTGCCTATAATGAGAGTGAGGACTGGATGGACGAACTGAATCGGTATTTGTTTGACAATTATCAATTCCTCAAATCCACCATTGAGAAAGAACTTCCCGGATACGAGGTTTTGAAATTGGAAGGCACTTATCTCGTTTGGATGAGTATCAAACCGTCTGGACTTACCTCAGAACAGTTCACTGAAAAATTAGTAAAAGAAGGAAAAGTGCTGATAAACAGTGGTACGATGTATGGCGAAAAGACAGGCGAAGGCTATGTAAGAATAAACATTGCCTGCCCGCGCAAAACATTGGAAGAGGGTTTGAAGAGAATAATTCGCGTTTTGAAATGACCGATTCATCGGGTTATATTCTCAAAAAAAAGCAACGATTCGCCACGAAGAACAGAGACGTTTCAGCCTAATTCGTAAAATATTGATTATCAGCTACTCGCAAAGTGATTTTTAAAAGCTAAGCTTTTTGGAATATAAAAGCTAAACTTTTAAAAACCAAAAGCTCATAAATGGATAAAAGGATTGCGGTTTAGGAGAAAAAGGAACTTGCGTAAAAGAAACAGGAACATCGGTGAGTGGGTTAAGAGAAATGCCAACTTTCGCTCAACTCATAACCAACTTGTGGTATGGGAATATACCTATTTCTTTACTTATCCTTCCGTCCGAAGATGGAGAAATGAACATATCGCTTGGGATGTGCCTTGAGATTTACGACAAGACTATCCACGTTGCGCAAAGTATTGTTAAGGTTATTATATAGTGTCGGGTCGTTGACAAGCATTCCCAACGAACCTTGATTGTTGTTTAGTTTTGCCGTTAGCTCGTTCACGTTATTCAAGGCTGTATTGAGACGGTTCACGGTGGTAGCCACGTCTAAGGCATTCACTTTGTCGTTAATATTTGACACCAATAGGTTCGCGTTTCTAATTGCCGTACGTGCCTCGCTAACTCCTCCATTGGCATTCACCATCATTTGGTTTGAGTTGTCGAGCAGTTTGTTCGTTTTCCCCGTTAGTGGGGGCAACGAACCATTCAGTTGCGCCAACAATCCATTGATTTGCTTTGTTGTGGTAGTTAAGTCTGCTGTAATTGTATTCACGTTGCGCATCGAACCTTTGATTGCCGGGTCGGAAACGATGTTGTTCACGTTCGCCAGTATGCTGTCAATCTTAGGCAACATTCGCTGAATGGTCGGCATCAGCTTTTGCACATCTCCCAAAGCTCCCTCGTTGATGCTGCCGCCTATCAATCCATTCTTCTCAATGTAATTCGTGCCTTTTCCAAGGATAAGGTTTACTTGTATGTTTCCCATCAGGTCGCCAACAATTTCCGCTCTTGAGCCTTCCGGAATTTTCAATTCCTTGTCAATATCCACACTGACTTTAATTGCCTCCTCCGGGTTTTCATAGTCGTACTCTATGTCTTTCACTATCCCCACTTTATAACCATTTGCATAGATGGGTGTGGTTAGCGTAAGTCCATTGATATCATGGAAAACCATTTGATAGCGAACGTCGGAAGAAAAGAGATTGAGCCCTTTCAAGAACTGCATTCCAAAAAACAGCACCACAATTCCTACGACTGCCACAAGAGCTATCTTTATCTCAGAGGTGAGAAACTTTTTCATATCTTCTTATTTTTTATTCTTGTTCTTAGTAAATTCTGCGATGGCTGTATTCGTATCTATGCGCTTACCATTCTTGAAAGCAATGACAAAAGCCTGTGGAAAGTCGCTTCTCACTTGGTTACGCAAGCGAAAGATCTCGTTATAGTCGTTGCTTGAACCAATGGTATATTTGAATAAGCCTCCTTCTTCGAAGCAAGTGATGTCATCATGTCCTTTGAAATGTCCGCTGCCAGCTTGCAGCTTTTTATTAACCGCGAATATTTGAACCTTGAAAACCGGATGAATCGAGTCCGACACATCAATAGGAGCTTTGTTCACGATAGGCTTTGCGGATGTAACCGGTTTGGGCTTTTGAGAAGTCCTGTTTTGTTTGATTAGTTTTGGCTTTACGGAAGCCTTTGTAATCTGTTTCGGAATGGAAGGAACGACCCTATCAACGGCAATTGTTTTGTTATTGGCAGGACGGTAGGGTACTACGAGCTTATCGTTGTACATGTTCTTATATTCCACGAAAGCCTCATAAATGCCTCGTGCCATTAAATCAATACCGTCAGCCGAATTGAGAAATTTCTCTTCTTCCGCCGATGTGATAAATCCTAATTCTATAAGGCAACTGGGCATGGATGTCTCTCTCAAAACCAAAAATCCGGCCTGATGCACTCCCTTATCTACACGATTGGCAGTGGAACAGACCGAACGCTGAATAAGACTTGCCAACTTTACGCTCTTTTCCATGTTCGCGGTTTGCAAGAATTCGAACATGATATAGCTTTCCGATGAGCGTGGATCAAAACCCTGATAGGTTTGTTGATAGTTTTTCTCCATGGAGATAACTCCGTTCTCACGCATAGCCACATCCAGATTGTCTTTCGCTCGGTGCATACCTAACGTATAAACCTGTAAACCTGAGATAGACTGATTTGAGGGGATGGAGTTCGTGTGAACGGAGATGAACAAATCGGCTTTGGCTCTGTTGGCGATGTCGGCACGTCCTTTTAATGGCACGAAAACATCATTTTTGCGCGTATAGACAACTTTCACGTCGGGAAGATTTCTCTCAACGTATTTTCCAAAAGCCAATGCAACGTTCAAGTTGATATTCTTCTCTTGGGAGATTGCGCCGATGGCTCCGGAGTCATGTCCTCCGTGTCCGGCATCAATCACCAAAGTAAATATTCCTTTTGCCCCGACTTTGGTCAGCACGCAAAAGAAACTCAGCACCAAAAGAAACGATATTTTCTTATTCATACTGTCTTAATATCGGCAAAGGTAAGCATTTTCAGATTAAAACCTAAGGTCTATCCTCGGTTTTATCATTTATTAAATGTAATTCCACACCCGCTCCCTCGCAATCTGCTCCCATGGGAGGGTTAAGCTTGGTTAATTTCAAGTCTATGCTTTCTATTTTCGGAAAGGCTCTTCCCAGCTCTTGAACTATCATCCCTGCAGTATGTTCAAGCAGTTTTGCTTTCCTTGAAATTACTTTCCGAATCAAATCATACACCTCAGCGTAGTTAATCGTGTGGGAAACATCATCTGTCAGGATGGCATTGGATATGGGATAACGCAGCCGAAGGTCAGCCACGTATTCGTTCCCCACCACCTGCTCTTGCTCATCCACTCCGATATAGGCATGAAAGCGCGCACCTTTAATATATATATAACTTGAATTTAACTTTAGCATCATCAATTCTTTTTTAGATAGATGTCCTCGTAAAACAAGGAGAGACTGCTCACATGGCATACGAGGACATATTGTTTATTCATGGTTGCTTCTTGGTAGCGGTTCATCCGCATCGGGACGCGCCACAATTCGTACAAATCAGGCAACCCTCCTGATAAATCAACGTTTCATGACCACATACCGGGCATTTCTGTCCGGAAGCCTGTGTTCCATCCGTAACGTACTTCTTCAGTGCGCGTTCCACACCGTTTTTCCATGTGTTGATGCTCTCGTCTTTCAATTGTAAAGAGCTGACAAGGTTGATGACATGATCGATAGGCATTCGATACCGCAGCACTCCCGATATTAACTTTGCGTAGTTCCAATACTCCGGATTAAATTTCTCTGACAGTCCCTCCACCGTCGTTTTGTATCCGCGTTTGTTCTTGAACTGGAAATCATACCGATGCGAGCCATCCGGATTCGTCTGTTTGATGATTTTTCCTTTTGTTACACTCTTGGGCAACACGATTCCCTCGTCATCATCTTGCAGACCCGTGAAGATTTCATAGGGATAGCCATCGAGCAGTCCGACAAAAGCCACCCATTTCTCTTTATTGTTTTGGAAACGAACCACATCGCAGTCCAAAACCTCCGGTCGCACCTCCACCACGTGAGGCGGTTGGCAGATTTGTTCATGACGTTCTTCTGCAGAGCTCAGGTCTTTCACCTTTTCTCCATCAGTCCCTTTCTCTTTCTTATCCTTCTTTGAAACGGAAATCATTACCCCCGAACGCGACCCATCGCGATAGATGGTGCATCCCTTACATCCGCTTTTCCAAGCCTCCACGTACAATTTGTTCACCAACGACTCATCAACGTTGCTCGGCAGGTTCACCGTTACCGAGATGGAGTGGTCCACCCATTTCTGAATAGCACCTTGCATGCGTACTTTCATCAGCCAATCCACATCGTTGGCAGTGGCTTTATAGTAAGGAGAACGCTTCACCAAGTCATCTATTTCCTCTTGTGTGTATTTCTTTTCGCTATCGATTCCGTTCACCTTCATCCATATCAGGAACTTCTTATGGTAAACGATGTATTCCTCAAACGAATCCCCCACTTCATCAACATAGTCCACATGCACATCCGTATCATTGGGATTTACCTTTCTTCTGCGCATATAAACCGGCATGAAGACGGGTTCTATCCCCGAGGTGGTCTGCGTCATCAGTGAGGTTGTTCCCGTTGGCGCAATGGTTAAGCAGGCAATGTTTCGGCGTCCGTATTTTTGTATATCCGCATAGAGCTGCGCATCCTCATCTTTCATGCGCAGGAGGAAGGGGTTGTTGGCCTCCCTTTCGGCATTGAATATCTCGAAAGCTCCCCTTTCCTTCGCCATCGTTACGGAAGAGCGGTAGGCATTCAGTGCCAAAGTTTTATGTACCTCCACCGAGAACTCAGTCGCCTCTTTCGTTCCATAGGTTAATCCCATGGCGGCAATCATGTCTCCCTCCGCGGTTATTCCCACTCCCGTGCGTCGTCCGGCACCACTCTTGGCTTTTATCTTTTCCCAGAGATGGAGTTCTGCGTTCTTCACTTCATCGTTTTGTGGGTCGTTCTCTATCTTTGTCATTATCATGTCGATCTTCTCCATCTCCAAGTCAACGATATCGTCCATGATTCGTTGTGCTAACCGCACGTGTTTCTTGAACTTTTCGAAGTCGAATCGAGCTTTTTCCGTAAACGGATCGATCACATAGGAATAGAGGTTGATGGACAGCAGCCTGCAACTGTCGTATGGGCACAAAGGAATCTCTCCACACGGATTGGTGGAAATGGTTTTGAACCCCAAGTCGGCATAACAGTCGGGCAGACTTTCGCGAATGATGGTATCCCAAAACAACACGCCCGGTTCTGCACTTTTCCATGCGTTGTGCACAATCTTTTCCCACAGTTTCTTGGCTGATATTTCTTTGCCGAACAACGGTTTCTCGCTGTCGATTGGAAACTGCTGCACGAAAGGTTTGTCATTGATGGCAGCATCCATGAACTCATCCGTAATCCTTACCGAGACGTTCGCACCCGTTACCTTCCCCTCTTCCATCTTGGCATCGATGAATGCCTCCGAGTCGGGATGTTTTATGCTGACGGAGAGCATCAACGCGCCACGTCGTCCGTCCTGTGCCACTTCGCGCGTGCTGTTGGAGTAGCGTTCCATGAATGGTACCAACCCCGTGGACGTAAGTGCAGAATTGTTCACGGGCGAACCTTTCGGGCGAACATGACTCAAATCGTGCCCCACGCCTCCGCGACGCTTCATGAGTTGCACCTGTTCCTCGTCTATTCTGAGGATGGCACCATAGGAATCGGCATCCCCATCCAGCCCAATGACGAAGCAATTTGAGAGCGATGCCACCTGATGGTTGTTGCCTATGCCTGTCATGGGGCTACCGGCAGGAATGATATAACGGAAATGGTCGAGCAAATCGAATATCTCCCGAGCACTTATTGGGTTGGCATATTTTTTCTCAATGCGGGCTATCTCGTTGGCAATGCGCCAATGCATGTCTTCCGGAGACTTCTCAAAGATATTGCCGAAGCTGTCCTTCATTGCATACTTGTTTACCCAAACTCTCGCGGCGAGTTCATCGCCTTCAAAATACTCCAACGAAGCCTTAAAGGCTTCTTCATACGAATAATTATTGTTTGATTTCATGCGGTGTTTCTGTAATAAATCGATTGCGAAGTTACGAATTGTTTTCCGAAATAGAAAACTTTTCAATAACTTTGTGGCATAAAATTATCAAAGATGAAAACTATTCAAGAAAGAAGAACCATTAGAAAGTACTCTGACAGAGAACTTTCCGAAACGTTTTTAAAAGATTTATTAAGTAAAGCCGAAAGAGCTCCCACCATGGGTAATCTCCAACTCTACTCGGTAGTGATGACAACAGATTCGGAAAACAAACGCAGATTGGCACCGGCGCATTTCCATCAGCCGATGGTGGAGAACGCACCTTGCTTACTTACTTTTTGTGCTGATTTCAGACGTACATCCCTATGGGCTGAAGAGCGAAACGCCACACCGGGATATGATAATTTCCTGTCGTTTATGAATGCTGCCACCGATGCCCTACTCTATTGTCAAACTTTCACTTATCTTGCTGAAAGTGAGGGATTGGGAACTTGTTTCTTAGGGACGACGATTTATAATTCAGAATCCATTGTCAATGCGCTTCATCTGCCTCGATTGGTAATGCCGGTAGCCACTCTGACAGTGGGATGGCCGGCAGAAGAGGGCGTACCTACCGACCGATTGCCCATCGAGGGCATTCTGCACGCAGAGAAGTATGAGGATTATACGTCGGAGCGCATCGACCGATTCTATTTTGAAAAGGAGAATCGGGAGGAGAACAAGCATTTTGTGGAGATTAACAACAAGGAGACTTTGGCACAAGTATTCACCGACCTCCGCTACAAAAAGGAAGACAACGAGTCAATGTCGGTGAGTTTTCTCGCCACATTGAAGCGACAAGGTTTCCTCTGATGTTTTCTGTTTTATCAACCGTGAGGCTAAGTCTCGTTGCTCATATTCATAAAGTCAGAAGCCACTCCCATTTGTCGAATTAACGAAAGACCTATTACCGGGCACAGCTCATCCCAGCTTGTCCGGTAATTGTTTTTTGGGAGTTATTCCCAATTGTTTCATTCCCTCCAACCGGCGAACGATATTGCCTTTTCCCTCGCTGAGTTGCGCGTGAGCTTTGTCATAATCGGTTTGAAGTCGTTGGATGGAGGTTCCCAATTTCACGAAAGTCTCGCCAAAGGTAACAAACTTGTCATAAAGATCGTT
This sequence comes from Prevotella brunnea, assembly GCF_008016795.1. GTDB lineage: Bacteria > Bacteroidota > Bacteroidia > Bacteroidales > Bacteroidaceae > Prevotella > Prevotella brunnea. Next base: position 15,468 of record NZ_SDIK01000017.1, on the reverse strand, counting down.
CGATTGTCGCAGTATCTCTTCCACATTCTTGTTCAAGCGGTAGTTTTGCCATAGCGTGTGGGTGAGTTGTAATGCCATCAGCAGATTGCTCGGACTTAATATAATAATGTGTTTGCGATAAGCATATTGCAAAATGCCCACATCGGTTTTCACTGCCGCTGAGAATCCGCTTTCGTAGGGAACGAACATCAGCACATAGCCGATGCAACCCGGGACCAATTTCTCATAATTCTTCGCCGACAGCTCATCAACATGCTTTTTCATGGAAGCGACATGCGCTCGTAAAAGTTTTTCTCTTTCGGTTTTCTCCTCTGTTCTCAACGCTTCCTGATAGGCAGTCAGCGACACTTTTGCGTCAATCACGACCTTTTCCTCATTCGGAAATTTGATGACGGCATCCGGGCGCAGGTTGTTTCCCTCCTCGTCTTTATAGTTCTCTTGCAAAAAGTATTGCTCGTCCTTCACCAATCCACAGTCCTCCAGCGTCTTTTCCAAAATAAGCTCACCCCAATCGCCTTGCGTCTTCGTATTGCCTTTCAAGGCATTGGTCAGCGAAGCGGCATCCCTGCCAATCTTTTCCGTTTGCTCTTTCAAGTCTTTCACTGCTCGTTCATGATCATCTCGCATGAGTTTCACGGTGTTTTCCTGTTCCATGCGCATTCGTTTCAGTGTTTCTTCAAAAACGGTTCTCATCTCTCGCTTGTTGCCCGCGTTTTCCTTGCTGTTGTCTTCCACCGCCTTGCTGAACGTTTCCAGTCGTTCTTTCAATGGGTTGAGCAAGCTGTTCAGCCGTTCCTTATCCGATGTGGTAAGTTTTTCCCTGCTTTCCTCAAGCATTCTCGAAGCCATGTTTTGCATTTCCTCCTGCATGAGTTTGTTTCTCGCCTCCATTTGTTTCTGAAGTTCCTCGCGCAAGGTCTTGTTGTATTCGCGTTCCGTGGCAATTTTCTCCTCCGCGGCTTTTTCCCGTGTGTCCAGTTGGTTTTTCAACATTGCCAATCGTTGGTTCATCTCGCCCAATCGCCTCTCGTACAGAACTCGCGACAGACAGTAAGCGATGGTCAATCCTATTGCCAAGCCCACCATAAGACTCATCATATCCATCATTTCTTTGTATTTTTTATTGTTATGTGCTACAAAGATAGCCATTATTATCCGAAACATCTCGTCATGCTTTCTTGTTTTTATATTCCCTGCCACAATTAATTTTGAACCCCTATTCGGAATTTGCCACCGAACGGTCTTAACCGGTCATGAATGCCTCGCTTGCCATCCGCAAACAACCACAACTCTGATTTTACGAATATTTATAATGGAAACAGAGAAATCCCTTAGCATTTTGGTATTAAATCCCACTTTTCTGTTAATGTTTTATAAAAAAGGTAATGAGTGTTTTCCTTTATGCAAGAATAGACCTACCTTTGAAACGAGGAAATGAATATTTTAACTTTAACACATATTATCATGAATAAGTTATTACGTTTTTTATCAATCTTTCTGCTAAGTGCAGTTTTTAGTTCGGTTTCAGCTGAAACCTATGAATTTCAATTTAATGCGCAGATGTTCACCGGGACCGGAGAGACCAAAGATCTCAAAGGGAAGAATTGGACATTGACCACCAATGCTACTTCCATGCGCTATTCTACCTATTCAGGTTTAAACCTAAGCTTTTATGGGCAAGGAGGGCTTAATGTTAAACTAAGCACATCAGATTTTGCAGGTACCATCACTAAAGTCAAAGTGAATGTCGGGGGTAGTTCTTCAGCAAAAGCGTCTGTCAAAGTGGGTGGTTCTGCGCTCGGAACGGAACAAACCCTGAGCTACAGTTCAGCGGACTACACCTTTGAAGGAAGCGCGAGCGGTGAATTAGAGCTTAATTTTACGAATACCTATGGCTCGGTATTTATAAAAAGCATCACAGTAGAGTATGATGCTTCCGGCAAGAAACCTGCCGGCTTGAAGTTTGAATCTTCCGAAATAAAAGCCATCCTGAAGCAACCTTTTACGGAACCCAAACTCACCAACCCCAACAATTTGACGGTTACGTATAGCAGTACGAATCCCGCTGTCGCCGAAGTGGATGCCAATACGGGCAAGGTAACACTAAAGGCAGTGGGAACCACCATGATTCAAGCAAGCTCGGAGGAAACGGAAACTTTCGGACCGGGAAGTGCAAGTTATACACTCAACGTCCAAGATGGAAAAGAGAAAACGTCAATTTGGACAAGACCTTATACCAGTTACTCCAAACCCTTGGAGATGACAGTGGGAGAAAAGAAAACGGTTATAGGCATAGTGAATAATAGCAGTTACAAAGAAGTGCCGGGTCTTGAAGAATTTATCACCTACAGCTCTTCCAAACCGGAAGTAGCCAGCGTAGATGAGCATACCGGTAAGGTAACAGCCCTTCAAGAAGGTGAAGCCACGATTACCATCAACTTTGCAGGCAACGACTTCTATCAACCATCTTCACGCACTTATAATGTAGTGGTACATCCTTTGGAAACTCTTGAACTGACCGTTACCGAAGCGGGCTATGCCACCATATCTTCCGAGAAAGTATTAGACTTCACTTCTTTACCTGAATTGAAGCTCTACACCATCACCGAAACCAAGGACAACAAGGCAACCACAAGGGAATTCCGTTATACGACTCTTAAAGCCAATAACGGTTTGTTGGTTCAGGCAGCTCCCGGCACATATCAAATTCCTATTTCAATATCAGAAGTGGGCTATGAACCGGTGGGCAATTTATTAAAAGCCGTGGCAAACACCGATGTTACCGCCGATGGAACTCAATACGTATTGAGCAACGTGGACGGAGTGGTTGGCTTCCGTCAGGTTGTTACAGGCGACAAAATCAAGAAGAACACAGCCTATCTCGATGTTGCCGGTGGAGCGGCAAAGACTTTCGTGCTTGATGGTGAAGCTACGGGCATCAACCTGCCGAATGTTGAAACTCCGAGTGCCGACGGCATCATGTACAACCTGTCCGGTCAGCGAGTAAGCAAGAACTACAAAGGCATTGTTATCATCAACGGAAAGAAAGTTATCAGAAAATAAATCATCATGCGTTGCTTCGGGAGAAAGTCATACCTTCCGAAGCAAGGCTCAAAAAAAGCACAACAGTCATGAATAAGAAACAATATATCAATCCGCAAACAACCATTCTCAATGTGGCAACAGAACAACATCTTGCTGCCGGAAGTCTGCCCGTCATTCCCGGTGGAAGTCCGGTACCCGGTGGAAGTGCCTTATCGAAAGAGGACGGTTATTTAGACCATTACGATTGGGCAGAAGAAGACGAGAATGACGGAACCGATATGAAAGACGACTACCTTTGGTAAACAACAAAGGAAGACAATAACAATACCGAAAGGAGGCAGACACCCGTAACGAGCGTTTGCCTCCTTTCGGTATTCTTGTTTTTATTCAAAACAACTTACTAAACTAAAAGCCCTAAGCCATGAACTCACGCCGGCACCTGCCTGCCCGGATAAGGACAAATGGCAAGCATATTCTTTTTGTTTGGGTGGGTCGCCGAAAACGCAAAAATCCTTTCCGGCGATATGAGAAGAGTTCAATAATGTCCTGATTTTTCTTCATCCGTCCATCGAAAGCTTATCTTTTGCTTTTCAAAAGCTAAGCTTTTGCACTGCAAAAGGTCATGAATCGCCGGGCAAAAGCTTAGCTTTTAAATCGCAATTAATATCGGCTTGGTTATCAACAGATTACGAAGCATGTCCCGAACGTGGTTTTTGTAATGTAATTTCGTGTTGCCGGTCGGGGCGAATGTTCGCCATCAAGCGTCTGTTTATCATCGGCTGAATACGAATTGGAGACATGAGGAGATTGGGGTTGATGATATTTTGCTGCCATCGCGCCGGGTTTTCAAATATGTAATTTCCAATCATGTCGAACTGATGACCATCCCCAATGACAGGTTCATCATCCATTCCGTCGTAGAGACAAGCACAGGGGGTTGTTCCCATGGCGGGAAAGAATTGTTCCAACCGTGGGAAGAGTTTGTTCCAACCATGGGAAGAGTTTGTTCCCACCGTGGGAACAATTGTTCCCACGGTGGGAAAGGTTTGCATATCGGAGCAACAACTTTGGGTAAAGTCCGACGACGGATTCGGGCTGATTGTCCTATTCCTTGCCGGGGATCGGAGAAGCCTTCCCACGTTTCTTCCATTCGGTGATTCCGACGGCGAAGATGGTAAGAAGAAGGATGGCGATGGCGATGTATGCAATGGTTTCCGTTGCCGTGATACTTGCAGGATGGAAATCGAACACCACCGTGTGTTGTCCCGGTTTCACGTTCAACGCCCGGAGGATGTAATTGACACGTCCCGGCTCAACGGGCTGTCCGTCGATGGTGGCAGTCCATCCGGGATAATAAATCTCCGAGAAGACCACGATGCCTCCATTGGTTGAGTTCACCGTATATCGCAAGTTGTCAGGCTCATACTTCGTCAGTGTTACGCTTGCTGTGGAATCGTTTGTGCGCGCCTGTCCGAGAATATCCTCAAACCGTTTGTCTGCCACCGCTTCCTTGCGCACATCCACGCGTCCCACTTGGTCGTATTCCGCGTTGGCATTCTCCACGTAAGTAATCTTATCGACAAACCATCCGTTGCCCAGTGCGTAGGGATTGGTCACGGGTGTGGTGCTGCCTTCTCGCAATGGCAGTATGAAGTATTTGGCGTTCAGCATGTTCAGTGTGGGAAAAAGCTTGCCGCCATCAACCTTTTTCATGTCGCCTCCCTTCGATGCCATTTCCTTCATGGCAGATTGCATTTCCGGTGCGATGTATCTGTTTATCATTTCCTGATAGCGACGCAGTTTTGCGGGATGATAACCACCAATGCTCTTATGGAAGTACGACGTGTTGTTCTCGTTGAAGGCATCGGAAGCAAAGTTCAGCACACGATAGGATGACGATTTGTCCTGCAAAATCTGTCTGTCCGTCATGGAGGGAGTGAGCGGCGTGTCGCGTTGGCTCTTTGGAACAAACATTTCATCGTTCAAATAGCGTTTGTCAATCTGCCATAAATCCACGAGACAGAGCACTGTCAAGCCTGCTACGAGATATGCCGGCTTCAGTTTCCTTGTCTTGAAAAGCAGCAACATTGCCACACCGATGAGAATGATGACGACCGAGCGCCAGGCATCCGCGCTGACCATGGCGGCACGCATATCGGCGAGGTTGGCAAGCATCATGTTCAACACGTCGGGCGACATGCCCTGAATTCCACCGAGCATTTGCCGTTCCTCATCGCTGACAAAGGGAGCCATGATGCCGGGCATCAGTGCCATAAGGAGTGCCACACCTGCTGTCAGGGCAAGACTGACGTAAACAAAGGTGCTCTTCCCGGATAGCACTTCCGGTTGTTCGACAATGCGCTTCAAGGTGAGAGCTGCCAAGAGAGGAATGGTGAACTCGGCAATCACCAAGATGCTTGCCACGGTGCGGAACTTGGAATACATCGGTATGTAATCAAGGAAGAAATTGGTGAAGCCCATGAAATTATGTCCCCATGACAAGAGCACGGAGAGAATGGTGGCGCAGAGCAAAGCCCACTTCATTGGTCCTTTCACCACGAACAAACCGAGGATGAAGAGGAAGAGCACAAAGGCACCTACATATACCGGTCCACTTGTTCCGGGCTGCGTTCCGAAGTATTGCGGCATGCCGTCATAAAGCTGTGGTATCATGGATTGCACTTCAGGGTTGGCTTTCTTCATGGCACTCTCGCTTTGGCTTAGCGGTATGCTGGCACCTCCTTTGGCGTTGGGAACAAGAAGAGTGAGGGTTTCGTCAATTCCATAGCTCCACTGTGTGATGTAGTCGCGCTCCAGTCCGGAATTGGTCTGATTGGCTTGGTTGGTCTTCACCAGTTCAGTCTTTCCGCGCATACTTTCTTTTTGATACTGCCATGTATGGTAGAGATTCGTGATGTTGATGGCAATGCCGATGCAAGCGGCTGCCGCCAATACACCCGAGGCTTTCAGGAAATGTGCCAATCGCTTCTCGCGGATGGCTTGCACAAGGTAAGCCCCCACCATGCAGAGAATGATGAAAAGGTAATAATAGGTCATCTGAACATGATTGGCTTTCACCTCGAAAGCTGTAAAGACGGCGGTTACGATGAACCCCGGAAGATATTTTCCCCGATAAGCCAACACCGGTCCGGCAATCATGGGAGGAAGATATGCCAACGCCATGACTTTCCAAAAGTGTCCGGCGGCGATGATAATGAGGAAATAAGAAGAGAAAGCCCAAATGATGCTGCCCAAAGCTGCCAGAGACTGCCTGAAGTCGAACGCTCTCAGCAGGATATAGAAGCCAAGCAGATAAGCAAAGAGAAACCAAACGTAGTCGGGAAGCCACAGATGGTAGGCGTTCATCACCTGAGCCAGACCGTTGGTGGAATTGTAAGAGGGAGAAATCTGATAGGTGGGCATGCCGCTAAACACGGCATTCGTCCAACGAGTGGTTTTTCCGGTTCGTTCGTTAAACTCCTTTTGTTCTTGCCCCAATCCCACGGCTGCTTCCGAGTCGTGCCGAAACAGTATCTTCCCCTGAGAAACGGGTACAAAAAAATAAGCAAACGAGATGGCGACGAAAAGCAAAACGACGATTGCGTCGGGCAGGCATTTCTTCAAAATGTTCATTGTTGGTTTTCTTTTATCTTGATTTGAATTTGGACGGATGGGATATTGAAAACCATCCCTTTCCGGTTAGTTGTTGCAAAGTTACAAAAAACTCCCAACTATACAACTTACTACCAAGTTTTTCGTACCTTTGCATCATGAAAATAGGAATAATAGTGGCAATGGACAAGGAGTTTGAACAGCTCAAGTCTATTCTCGACCATCCGAAAACGGAACGCCATCACTTCAAAGACTTCGTAACGGGAGAGGTGGGCGATAAGGAAATAATATTGCAAAAGTGCGGCATCGGCAAGGTAAACTCTGCCATCGGTGCCGTGGAGATGATAAATCGCTATCAGCCCAATCTCATTATATCCAGCGGTTGCGCAGGCGGTGCCGACACTTCGCTCAAGATGATGGACGTGGTGGTCGCCCGGGAATGCGTCTATCATGACGTGCACTGCGGAAGCAATGCAGAAAAAGGACAAATTATCGGTATGCCCACACGCTATAAAGCTCCGGATGAGCTTTTGGAGAAGGCTCTCTCGCTCAACAACGGCGATTCGGGCGAGATGCCGAAGGTAAGGGCGGGACTCACCGTAAGCGGTGATTACTTCGTGGACAACAAGGAGAAGATGCGCAGCATCTTAACAGATTTTCCCGAAGCACTGGCGGTGGACATGGAAAGCTGCTCCATCGCTCAAGTCTGCCATGTCTATCATACACCTTTCATCTCCTTCCGCGTTATCAGCGATGTGCCGTTGAACGACACCGATGCCAATATGTACTTCGACTTTTGGGCTCGCGTGGCAGAAGGCAGCTTCGAGGTAACAAAACATTTTCTGAATACTTTATAAAGATAAAAAACATGGATAAAATACCTTCGTTCACCATCGATCACACACGATTGCTTCGCGGTATATATGTCAGCCGTCAGGACAAAGTGGGTAATGAAACTCTTACAACGTTTGACATTCGAATGAAAGAACCCAACCGAGAACCAACCTTGCACATCGGCGCTTTGCATACCATAGAGCATCTGGCAGCCACCTATTTGCGAAACAATGAGGAATGGAAGAACAGGGTCGTGTATTGGGGACCCATGGGATGCCTTACGGGTAATTATCTAATTTTGCGAGGGGATTTGACTTCAGCCGACATTGTGGACTTGATGCGCAAGACTTTCCGCTTCGTTGCTGATTTCAAAGGAGAGATACCGGGTGCCGCTCCCAAGGATTGTGGAAACCATTTGTTGCACGACCTGCCCATGGCAAGGTGGGAAGCAAGCAAGTTTCTTTCGGAAATATTGGAGCACATCACAGATGCCAATCTCCATTACCCAAGCAACGAATGACAGAATATCTGCAACCACAGATAATATTTCAAAAAGGTGTGTCTGATTTATTATAATCAATCCTCACACACATTATAATTTGGAAATAATCCCTTTCTGCGTGTTGCGGATAAACTCCACAATGTTTTGCTTTTCGGGTGAGTCGGGTACTTGTTCTTCAACTTGGATGCAAGCATCGAACGTGGACGTTCTGCCATGGAATATCAGTCGGTAGGCATTCGCTATGTGCTTCTTGACTTTATCATCTATTCCCAGCACATCACAAACAACTGAATTTACTCCACCATAAGCAATGGGTGTTCCTCCCGCTATGATATAAGGCGGAATGTCGCGATTGAATGTTGTGCCGGCTTGTATCGTTGCTGCCACACCTACTCTGGTTTTTGACTTTTGAATCACACCGGAGGAAAAGATGACACGATCGGCAATCTCGCAATCGCCTGAGATTTTAGTTCCATAGCCAAGTATGCAGTTATCGCCAACCTTGGTATCATGACTGATGTGCGCCCCTTCCATGAGGAAGTTGTTCGACCCGATAATTGTTTTTCCTCCGACATGAGTAGCTCGATTGATGACCACATTTTCGCGAATGATGTTATTGTCGCCCATGATAAGTTCACTCCTCTCGCCCACGAAACTGAAATCCTGTGGTATCGCTCCTATTACCGAACATTGATGTATCTTGTTACCATTTCCCATTCGCGTTCCTTGCAAAATGCTGACGAATGGAAAGATAATACAGTTGTCGCCTATGACGACGTCATCCTCGATATAGGAAAACGGATATATCTTACAGCCCTCTCCAATCTTTGCCGATGCAGAAACTTCGGCTCTCGGACTTATTTCACTGCCCATAATTAATGTGCCCCGACCTCTGATAAAAGAGATGCCCAACTTGCCGAACGGAGCTTTACGTTGGTAGTTCTTGAATGTTATTTCCCGTCTTACTTGCTCCCGCCTCCCAATGCATAATAAAGATTTACGATTGCCTGAAGTTTGGCAAACTGATCTTGCACTTGAGATATTTCGGCATTGAGCAATCCTTGTTGTGCCGTAATTACTTCAAGGTAACTGCTGGAACTTTGTTTGTAGAGCATTTGTGTCTGCTCGACATTTTTCTTTAAGACTTCGACTTGCCGGGTGTGCATTTTGTTCTTCTCTTCCGAAGAATTATAGGCTACAAGTGCATTACTTACCTCTGCTCCTGCCTTCAGAATGCTGTTCTGCCAAATGTTGTAAGCGCGTTTGTATTGATCCTCCGCTACTCGCAGTCCGGCTTTTAGTTTGCCTTGCATAAAGATGGGCTGCGTCAATCCTGCCACAGCGTTCCATAAAAGTTTAGCCGGATTAACCAATCCGTTACCGTTGCTCCATCCACCTGTTCCGGTAATATTCAGCGAAGGATAAAACTTTCCACGTACAATTTGAATGTCATAGAAGCACTGTGCCAATGCCATTTCGTTCGCATGTACATCCGCACGATTGCTTAACATTTCCACTCCGACTCCACCTGAGAAGTTTAAGGGAAGACTTTGGTTCTCCAAAGTTCCGCGAGCGATGCCGTGAACAGGCTCACCCATAAGCAAACTCAGTGAGTTTTCCACCTCACGAACTTGTCGTTTAATGTCAGCGGCTTGCGCTTGAACACTATAATAAGCCGCCTCAGCACTTTGCACACTGGTGGATCGAGCCCGACCAAAGTTCATCTGCAGCTGCATCATGTCCCATGTGCTCTTAGTAAGTTCTGTCATATCATTCACGATTTCACCTTGTCTGTCAAGCATCAGCAATGTATAGTACAAGTTGGCGATGTTGCAGATTAGCCCGGTTTGAACAGCCACTTTATAGTCTTGCATCTGTATCATACGCATCTGCGTGGCTTTCTTTTCGTTTCGCAACTTCCCGAACAGATCCACATCCCAACTTGCTGCGATGGGCAAAACATATGCTTTGGTTGCTTCCGTGTGTGTCCCGAAATGCGTTATCGTTCCCTGAGGCGCAAACATCACAGAGGGCAAGAAAGCAAGTTTTGCCGCTTTCAACTGTTGCTCTGCAATATCGATGTTAAGCGCGGCATTCAGGAGATCCGGGTTGTTATTGAGTGCTTTTTCTATAATGTTTTGCAGATAAGAATCGGTAAACACGCTGCGCCACGGCAAGTTGCCAAAGTCGTTTGCGCCTTCAAGCACGGCATTGTCATTCACCGGATCGCGCACAATGCCATTGGTTTTCACCTCCGGTCGCTCGTAAGTACCGTACAGACTCTTACAGCCTGTCATGAACAGGACTGCAAGAGTGGCAATGATTATATTTATCTTTCTCATTTTCAATTATCTTTTGTTCACTAATCAGGATTGTTCCTGAGTGTATTTTCCTGAAGGTCCTTTAACATATTGCTGGAGTTCCCTCGCAACTTCGGGGTTTTCATCATCTTCAAATACCATCGGGCGTGCTTTCTCCTGAATGTATTGGAACATGGTGAAGAGAGCGGGCACAACAAATATTTGGCAAAGTGTACCAATAAGCATACCTCCCACAGCGGCAGCACCTAATGTTTGATTACCATTTTTACCCACTCCGCCGGCAAACATTAATGGAAGCAATCCGATTACCATGGCAAGCGAAGTCATCAGAATAGGACGAAGACGAGCTCCCGCGCCTAAAATGGCTGCATACTTTATCGCCATACCCGTACGACGACGCTCCAAAGCAAATTCCACAATCAGAATCGCGTTCTTGGCAAGTAAGCCTATCAACATGATAAGCGAAATTTGCATATAGATATCGTTGTTATGTCCGAATAATTGCGTAAAGATAAATGCTCCGGCCAAACCAAATGGTATTGAGAGAATTACCGCCAGTGGCAATATGTAGCTCTCGTATTGAGCACTAAGGATCAAATAAACAAAGACCAAACACAATGAGAAGATGATTGCGGTGGAATTTGACGATTCTTGTTCAGAACGAGTCAGACCGGAGAATTCGTACCCATATCCCGATGGCAGTTTTTCAGCGGCAACCTCTTCCACAGCCTTAATAGCATCACCAGACGAATAGCCATCGGCTGTCATTGCATTCACGGTAATAGACGTAAAGAGGTTGAAGCGTGCGATGTTAGAAGGTCCGTAAACGCGACGAAGTGAGCAGAACTCACTTACCGGAGCCATACCACCCGGTGTGCGAACATATATGCTTTTCAGTCCGTTCTCATTGATACGGCTATCAACCGTTCCTTGAATCATTACCCGGAAGAGTTTTCCGTAGGCATTGAAGTTCGACGCATACATCCCCCCATAATAGCCTTGAAGCACTGAAAGGATGGCTGCGGGAGATGTTCCTGCCTGCTTTGCCTTGGCTACATCCACATCCACCATGTATTGTGGGTAATTTGGATTGTAAGAAGTCATTGCTGTGCTGATTTCAGGACGAGCATTTAATGCCTTCAAATAATCCTGTGTAATCTGGAAGAACTTGTTTAAGTCTCCACCTGTCTTATCCTGCATGGAGAATGTTACACCATTTGACACGGAGAAGCCCGGTACCATGGGTGGCGCAAAAGCAAGGATTTGCGAACCTTTGATACTTGCAGTCTGCTTATAAATCATCCCTAAAACCATCCTTGATGAAGTAGGATCGATGAAAAGTCCGGCAATTCCTGCACCATTGAATACTGATGAAATCCTGTCGAAGATTCCGTATTTTCTTTCCTCAAAAGGTTTTAGCTTGATGATGAATGTGGCTTGATTGGAGCCTTGACCGGCTATGAAGTTATAGCCCACCAGTTGCACTCGGGTTTCCACATAGGGGTTGCTGGCAAGCATTTTATCGATGCGGTCGGTTACTTCTTGTGTTTCACGTTGCGACAAGCCCGGATCCAATGAAACCGTAGCAAACAGTACGCCCACGTCTTCATCCGGCACCAGACCGGTTTTCGTACTACTCATCATCACCACAAGGATAACAGCACCCACGACAACGGATATTCCCGTGATGGCTCTGTGCCCGATTAGCCTTTCTACTCCTTTTTTATATTTGTTGTTTATCCTTTCAAACTGTGTGTTGAACGCTATGTGGAACTTATCAACCGTTGATAATTTCTTGTTCTTTTGAGTTTCTTCGTGGGGCTTCAAGAAGATGGCGCATAGCGCGGGCGACAGCGTTAATGCATTTATGGCGGAAATAATGATAGACACTGCCATGGTTACGCCAAACTCGCGATAAAAAGTACCGGAAGTTCCACTCATGAATGACACGGGAACGAACACCGCAGCCATTACCAACGTAATTGAAATAATGGCACCGGAAATCTCGTTCATCGCATCAATGGCGGCAGACACAGCATTCTTGTACCCTAAATCCAATTTTGCATGCACAGCTTCCACAACCACGATAGCATCATCGACCACTATGGCGATGGCCAGCAATAGTGCAGAAAGCGTTAAGAGGTTGATGGAGAAGCCGAACATCCAAAGGAAGAAGAACGAACCAATCAATGCCACCGGCACGGCTATCATTGGGATTAACGTGGAACGAAAATCCTGCAAGAACACATACACAACGAGGAACACCAATATGAAAGTGATTATCAGTGTAAAGATAACCTCTTCGATGGAAGCGAATAAGAATTCGGTTACATCTTGTTGAATAGTTATTTTCATTCCCGGTGGCATGCTTTTCTGCGTTTCAGCCAAAGCTGCCTTAACATCTTGCGCAATCTGGGTTGCATTTGAGCCTGCTGTCTGCTGAACCATACCCACGACACCCGGTTGGTTGTTGTTCTTCATCGCCACGGAATACTGCAATCCGCCCAATTCGATATCGGCAACATCTTTCAGGCAAAGCGTTTGTCCGTTTTGATTGCTGGATATGATGATATTCTCATATTCTTTTTCGGTTTTCAAGCGACCCTTATAGCGCATGATATATTCGTACTTCATGTCGCTCTGCTCACCAAACGCACCCGGAGCTGCCTCAATGTTCTGTTCTGCCAATGCGCCGGAGATATCGCTTGGTACCAATCCGTACTGTTTCATTTTATCTGGTTTCAGCCAGATGCGCATGGAATATTTTTTCATACCCGGTGTCTGAACATCGCCTACACCATTTATACGTTTCAAAAGCGGTACGATGTTGATGTCGTTATAGTTCGTTAGGAACTCGTCATCGTATCTTTCGTCGTCAGTGGTAACTGAATAGAGAATGACGTTTGAGGTCTGGCGCTTTGAAACCGTTACACCCACGCGCGTTACTTCCGCCGGCAGCAATGCCTGTGCTTGTGCCACGCGGTTTTGCACGTTCACCGATGCCATGTCCGGGTTGGAACCTTGTTTGAAATATACGGTGATTTGCGCCATACCGTTATTGGAAGCGGTAGATTGCATATAGGTCATGTTCTCCACACCATTGATGCTTTCTTCCAAAGGCGTGATGACCGAGTTCAATACCGTCTGCGCGTCCGCTCCCTGATAGGTGGTCCATACAGAGATGGTAGGTGGCGCAATGTCCGGATACTGCTCAATGGGAAGCGATATCAAGCCTATCAGTCCGAGAAGGACGAAAAAGGTAGATATCACGGTAGATAGAACCGGACGTTTTATAAACTTGGTAAATGTCATATTCTTTCCGTTTTTCTACTATTATTTATCATTATCTCCTTTCATGGCTTTCAGAAATCCACCGGCGGAACTTTGATTTTCACCGAGTTTCTCAGCTTTTTTCAACGCAGCCTCATACTGTGTGGGCGTAAGCGCTTTTATTTCAGCACCATCTTGCAATTTTGCCAATCCCTTCGATACGATTCTGTCGCCAATGCTTAATCCACTCGTTACGATGTAGGTCTTACCATCGTTTTGTGGATTAATTTTTATCTCAGAGTAATGAACCTTGTTGTTCTTGTCCACTTTATAAACGAATATCTTGTCTTGCACTTGCAGGGTGGCGTCCTGAGGAATGATAAGTGCCTTATTGTTATTCTTCGCGATAACTATCTGTCCACTGCCGCCACTCTTCAACAAATGTTCCGGATTGGCAAAGCGAGCGATGACGCTGATGGTGCCTGTGGCGGCATCGATTACGCCGCTGGTCTTTACTATTGTGCCCGAATGATTGTACATTGAGCCGTCGATCAGTTGTAAGCTGACGGTTGGGAAAGATTTAACAGCGTTGTTTATACCATTGTTGTTTCTGCTGAGTGCCAATATTTCCGATTCGGTCATTGAAAAGAATACTTCCATGGTGGAAATGTTGCTTACGGTGGTTACCGGCATGGGGGACGATGGGCTCACCAATGATCCCTCCTTATAAGGAAGACTGCCTACCAAACCACTCACCGGACTCTTTACATAACAATAGCTCAGGGTTTCTTTCGCGGTGGCAAGACCGGCCTCGGCTTGCTTCACACCGGCAACAGCCTGATTCACGGCGGCTTTGGCGGCGGCTACACCGCTACGTGCCTGATTTACTGCTGCTTGTGATGTAGCGTAAGTATTCTTCACGGTCTGAAGCTCATAATCGCCAATCACCTTGTTCTCATACAAGTTCTTGCTATTCATGTAGGTTAATTGAGCCGTAGCTGCCTGAGCAATAGCGGAATTAAGTGTTGCGTTCGCTTGCACAACTCTTGCTTTTGCTTGTCCCACACCGCTTTGGGCTGCAACGACCGCTGACTTGGCCTGACGCACCGCTGCCTGATAGTTCGCGTTATCCACAACGAAAAGAACTTGTCCTGCCCGAACAGCTTGTCCCTCATGTACATAAAGTTTGGTAATAAAGCCACTCACCTTCGGTCGTACTTCCACATCCTGAATACCTTTTATCGTTGCCGGATAGGTGGTCTTCATTTGCGCGTTCGAAGCACCTATTGTAATAACGGGGTACTCATTGCTGGTGGGCAGTTCATGCTTGCCACTACCTCCGCCACAACTTGTCAGCAATGCAACTGCAATTGCGGCAATGGGTAAAAACATTTTTCTTTTCATACCTTATATAATTGTTTTATTTTTCTGTTGTTTGAAATCTATTGTTTTTAGCATCACAAAACGATATCCATAGCTCACGCTTAAGGCTCGATTGAAAAACTCGAATACAGCATTAAGTTTTCGATATGCAAATGTACATATAATTTAAAGGAGTACCTTCAAACCTTTAGAATATTTAACAAAAATTACAACCAAATTAATAAAAGGCGGATTCCATAAGCAAGTGCAAAATTACACAATTCTTTGTTTAATCATATCTTTTGGCTTTTGAAATTATTACTGTCCGCTAAACATCCCACATTTTTTATGAATTAGGGCTGACACTTCTCACGAGGTATCAGCCCTTTTTGTTATCTTTGCTTTTGTTTCCAAACTCAGATAACATTGGTAAAAGTACACATTTCTTCGGACAGCCGGTATATGGTCAGCTGATAAAATCACTCGCTCATGATAACATAGTTGAAATAACCAGTCGAAACG
>NZ_SDIK01000016.1 GCF_008016795.1 Prevotella brunnea | reverse complement strand
GTTATCTGAGTTTGGAAACAAAAGCAAAGATAACAAAAA
Organism: Prevotella brunnea; assembly: GCF_008016795.1. GTDB lineage: Bacteria > Bacteroidota > Bacteroidia > Bacteroidales > Bacteroidaceae > Prevotella > Prevotella brunnea. Next base: position 40,578 of record NZ_SDIK01000016.1, on the reverse strand, counting down.
GGGCTGATACCTCGTGAGAAGTGTCAGCCCTAATTCATAAAAAATGTGGGATGTTTAGCGGACAGTAATAAAATACAATGAAGAAGATTTATAGCGTACCGGCTCGATACATATTCGAGGGTACTTTCAAGATAGAAGCAGAGAGCAGCGAGGAAGCCAAGTGTTATGCAAAATCCTAAAACACTGTGGAATGGTCATGGACAGTGGCATACAGACCACTTTGTCATACCGTGAGATTGATTGGGTATTCTGCAACCATCCTTGTAAGCAGGTGGGCAGAATAAGTAGGGAGGAGTGAGCATGGCTGGAGTATATCTGACAAGGTATGACCAGCTTTCAAAATCGGGCAGCTGTCACAGTCCGCTGCCTATTTGGGAGAAAGATGCTTAGCTGAATAATGCTTGGTTAAAATAAAAGTCTTGCTTTTGCATCAAAAACAAGACTTTTATTTGGGAGTACTTAATGTCCCTGAAAGCCGTATTTCGCTATCACGTCATAAATGAGTGTGATGACTCCACACCGCTTTCATCGCTTCGTTGGAACACGGAGCAACAAGGGAGATCGGTTATCCATTATGTGCTGGATGGAGTGCATAGCATGGTACAGGAAAGATAGGCTACCGCTGTTACGCTGATGATGGACTGTCGCCCATGACCGCTCCACGGCTCCGCCATCTTACTTCCTGCTCCGTGCCTATGCACACCATATTGCACATTTTTCCTGTGTAACGTCAGTGCATCTCCAGTGTAACGCAATTCTTGTGTTGCATTGGGGTTACACAGACTACCTATGTGGTTTTACCTATATTTCAGAAGGCTTTTTCCCTGAAAGTCGTATCTCCATTCATTGCGCATAGAGCAGCAACCATTACAATACCGCTTTCATCATTCTTCAGGGACGTAGAATGACAAGGGAGAGAGGTTAGGTCATTTCGTGCGCAACAAGGCCAGTGATGAGTTGAAGATGCCACATTCCATTCCAAACTTGCAACAAGATGCCCAAGCATCCTTGCATGCAGTTCTTCCATTCCATTTCCGGCTCTCTTCAACTCATTACCTGCCATGGCGCTCTCTTTTTGCTGTGAGAAACTAAACAAAGTTAGGTGATGGGGTGCTCACCACTGCTCCACAATAGCATTTAATATAGCAAATCATTTGATGACGGCAAAACTCGCCAAACAGTTGAAAGATTTCCCTCTTTATCCTCAGGACGGGAAGCAGAAGGACGACACTTGCGTCTGTGTGTTTGAATTTGGACTCATCCGCTGGTATGTACTGGAGGGGCAACCAGAAGGCAACGACTTTACTTTGTTCTGTATCGTAGTGGGGATAGCTGAAACGGAGTATGGCTACGCCTCTGTAAAGGAGATGGAAGGCATCAAGGTGGCTGGCTCACGGTATGGACTGGGCATGTTGAGCATTAGGCAAGTACCAGGCTTTAAGCCCTGTCTACTTACCGAGATACAGGATAAGCGACTACAGGACTTCCTCTCAAGGCTATATGATGAGCAGTAACGAAAGGCTTTGCAAGCGAGAGCCATGAAGGCTCGCTTTCAAATGGCCGAGTGCTGCTAAGCGTTATAGAAAAGGCGGAGCTTCCGCCTTTTTATTTTTTTTGTAGGGCACATATATTTGGGCTGTCTTTTCTGTCTTATTTGTCATAAACACATAAAGTGTTGATATACAATAATATAATATTCTTTGTTATTAGACAAGACTTTTATTATTAGACTAAAATAGAAAGATTCTTCACTTCGACCATTTTCTAAGACAAGCGATGACAAGTCAAGACAACATCAGAGACATATAATTTATTGATACTCAACGACAAGACATATAAGACAAGCAAGACAAGCATTTTTGGGGTTTACTGAGAATTTTTTTAGGGCAAAAATGAAGCCGCCATTACCAGGACAAATTACCTGATAATGGCGGGTAGCCTATCATGACTCACCAGCAGTTCTTAGGGTATCCAGAGTGAGTCCCTGTTACTTCTCTTTTTTGCTCAATGAGCGTCTTTTATCTTTTTCAAGAAGCGATTCGTTTTCTGCTCGTAAGCATTACGGGCAGACGTGTTTTTGCTGCCCAACACTCGGTTGAGCATCTCGTCATGTGAGTATAACTTCATCAAACCGTTTCTACCTCGCTGGGGAGTAAGTGGAGTGAGAGGGCATCTTCTATCTTGCAAAGCGTCTCGATGGAGAGATTCTCTTTCCCTCGGAGTATCTTTGACACATACTGCTGCGAGCAGCCCAAGCGCTGGGCAAGTTCTGTCTGGGTAAGATGGAGCTCGTCCATCTTGTCGAGCATAAGCATCGCAATACGCTGCGAGTGGCGAAGCCACGACTTGTTGGCCTGTCGGTATTCGGCAGCCTCACGCCAGCGAGAGGGTGTCTTGCTCTCATGCGCCTCCAGTTTGTTTATAATTTGGTTCATACTTACCTCCTTTTTTATATTGTGGTAACATAATCTATGAAAGAATCATCGTCGATAATATCCTCATTCAGGAGGAAACGGCGGACTTTTTCCAGTTTTGCCAATTCCGCCTTTGTGTGGTTTCGCTCTTCCATTTTGAGCGTAAGTTTAATAGCCCCACCTGTGATGACATATACGCCTTGTGATAACTTTATAGCATAGATGCGAAGCCACGAAGAATGACGAATCGTTCGTTTCAGCCTGGCTTTTTCTTTGCCGAGCACCATCTCCGAGGTGCGGAAGTTTTCCAATGGGTGAAATAGCAATTCTAAGTCTGAATCAGGATTTAAGTCCAGCATCAAACATTGCAGTTGATCGCTGTCCTCAATCGTGTCTTCTATGGCTTGGTTGATGTCTGTCACCTTGAAGTGGGCTATCAGATCATCCCAATTATCACGGAAGAATTGTCTAAGCCATACTACATTGCCCCACTTGTCAAACAGCGTATAGAGTGCATTATCGCTCTCTCCATTGTATCGCACAGCCCATAGACGACCGTCGTCAGTAATTTTATCGAACGTCATGTTCTTTCTTTTATGTTGCAAAGATAAGTTATATATTTGAATTATACAACTCATAGGTTGTATTTAACTATTATTTTCTTCCCTTGTCATCTCCAGATTGATGTCAAACGCCTCGACGAGCTTCTCATAGTCAAAGCAATAGGAACGTTGTTGGACGGACATTTTGGTGGGCTGCCCCTTGGCATCACGGTGATCGAAGTCAAGGACCTGGTTACCCTTTTTGACAACATGATACGTCATGCGCTGCTCGCCAAGATACTCTTTGCTGTTTTCTAAATAGTAACGCAGCGACTCTTCGGGCAGTGAGGTCTCTCCGTTGCGGTGGGCATTGAGCTTATAGAGCATGAAGATGCGGGTCTTCTGAAGATAGAGTATCTTGTGCGGCTCTGCCCATTCCGTTTCATTGATGATACTGGAATGGAACCGGCTGACAGATCTAATTCTAAAATCGGCATCTTCGTAAATTTCACCCTCACTATTGAGAAACTGCACCATGCGCCAGAAGCTACCCAACTCGTCGTTTGTCTTACATTCCATGTTTTGGTGTATAATGCCTTCAACCGTGATATTCAATACTTCTGAATACGAGAGAGGCAAATCCAATTTGCCTTCCAAACATCGGAAGGCTGTAAGTGGGACCACCCAGTTTTGCACAATGCGGTCGATGACATTCCTACTGCCTAACCGTTTGTTTACATCACCCAATATCAAATGATACTGGTCATAAAAGGCTTTGACAAACAGTTCCCTATGGGTCAAAAGCTGTAGGGTTAAGTGCGTCATTCCTTTGGAACGCATCATGAGCAATCTTTGGTAGTTCTTCTTTTCATCATCCGTAAAGTCTGACTTGGGAAACGAGAGGAAGATAAGCCGGCTGAAGAGTGCGATGTCGGTCGTAGGCATCTCTTGTCCGGAGATAATCACGCCTGCATCTACGGCGGTGGTCTCCTTCTTCTTGTCGGTGGCCATGTTCATGCGCGTGCGACCAGTACCGTCCCAAAGGCCCTTGATAAACTCTATCTTGGCGGTGTCGATGCCGTTCTTGTATTCGTCGATGTGCACCAGAGCATTGGCAGCGGCAGCTACCGTGTCGTTGAGCGCAGGAATGGTGGAGTTCTGTATGTTGGGCGGTATGTTGTCAATCACGAAGAACGACATCAAGGTGTGTCCTAACTCACTCTTGCCAGAACCCTTCGGACCGAAGAGATCGAGGATGGGAAATGAGCGTGTGGTGAGGGTGATGATGTCACGGAAAAGGGTGGCGAGATAAAAGCAGAAGCCTATCTTGCCATTGTCGCCAAAGACGAGGAAGAGTTGACGGGTGAAGTCCCGGAGCAAAATCATTGAGAAATTAAAATGCACAAACTGACGCTCGAAACGGAAATAGTCAGTGTTTTCCTTATAAATCTGAGAGAAGGCTGGCAGGTAGTAGTTACCCTTCTCGTCCAGGTGTACGATACCATACTCGTTGACTTCACTGAACTTCCCTCCATAATAGATGCCGTTGCCAAAGGCATAGAAGCCTTTCTTGTTCCAGCCGAGCTGCTTGATTTGGGCTGCTGTCTCGGTCTTTTCGTAGAGGAAGCACTTCAGCTTAATGAGTTCCTTCTCGCCAGCCTTCCAGATGAAGTTGCCGAGAGATTCGAGTTTTTGGCGGAACTTTTGCAGCGAGATAAGGTCTTCCTGCTCCATCTCTATAATTTCCTTGATGCCCAACTCGTTGGTGAGCAAGAAGAGTCGTTTGGCCATAAGCGGGTCCTTGATGTGGAAGAGTGGTGTCAGCGTAAAATTGCTCCATTCAATCACTCCTCCCTTCTCGGTGGTGGAGAAGTATTTGCCGTGGTCTATCCAAAAACCGTACTGACGGTTTAGGTCGATTTCGTCCTCCTTTGGGCTGTCGCGCCTCGTCCTCTCGTTCTCGACGGCTTTCTGCCAGAAGAGTTTTCCTCGGTGATATTTGGTGAGGGCATCAATGAACATGGTGAGCTTGGTGTCGTCATCGATAAAAGACAACAGGTGGGCTATCTGCTTCACGGCATCACTCTTTTGCTCAGTGTTGCCGCTCGTCTCAAATAGTTTGGCGGCCAGCCACAGGATAAAGTCCTCTTCCTCAACAGCCTTGAAGAGCGCTTGATTCTTGAAATAGGTATCGGGATCTTCCTTCTTACCTTCTTCGGAGGTGGGTATTTCCTTGACCGATACGATAAGGTGCTGTTCAGTGGCGAGCTTCCCTGCCTTCATTACGGCTTCGATACCCGTACCATAATCGGCGCCGCCCTTGGGTGGGTCGTTGTCGGGAATGAAGCACACCTTACTGGTTGCCCTCTTGATGAGTTGAAACTGCTCCGCTGTCCATGCCGAACCAAGGTCGGCTACGGCGTTCTGCACACCAATGGCATGCAGACGCATACAGTCGGGGGCTCCCTCCACAAGGTACATCTGCTCGGCCTTTCCTGCCGCCCGCCATGCCACGTCCAAACCAAAGACCGTGTTACGCTTATTGTAAAGAAACGACTCCTTGCTATTGAGATACTTTGGCTGACTGTCGTCCATCACCCTTGCTGTGAAGCCGATGATGTGCTGGTAGCGGTCTTTGATGGGGATGACGATACGGTTTTGGAAGAAGTCGTAGCCCTGCTTGTTAATGAGTCCCAACTCCTGGAGAAATTCCTTTTGCAAGGGCAGACGAGCGAGGGCTTTGCCGTCGATGGGCGCAAAACCGATCTCTATCTCATCGCAATACTTCTGCCCCCAGCGGCGGTAGGCATAGTCCTGGGCAGGCTTGTAGCGCAGAAACACCTCACGGTAATGCTTATGTACGGTGGCATTGACAATCAGTAGCGACTCACGTCTCAGGCGCTGCTGCTTCTCATCGATGGTTTCCTCACGTTCCTCCACCTCTATACCGTACTTCCTGCCCAGCCATTTCACGGCCTCTGGGTAGGTCATGTTCTCATGCTCCATCAGGAAGGTAATCGCATTACCTCCCTTATGGCACCCGAAACAGTAGAACATGCTGCGGTTGGGCGTAACTGTAAACGACGGTGTCTTCTCCTGATGGAAAGGACACAGCGCACGATAGATGATGCCTCGCTTCTGGAGTGACAAGAATTCGCCCACCACCTCTTCTATATGCGCCGCATCAAGTATCTTTTCTATAATGGCCTTGGGTATCATTTCATCCTCTAATCATGTTTGGGGTTACAAAAAAATGCCTCAGCCGACTGGCTTCTCAGCGGGTCGGCCAAGGGCTTCTACTTAGTCACTTGTTATTTAGAGGATTTGCTAAGTATCTCTTAATTCTGCAATGAACTCCGATTTCAGGACATACCAACAACGACCCATCTTATGAGCTGGGATAAGGCCTTTTTCGATGCGCTTCCTGATGGTACACTCCTTGCGTCCGAGCATAAGGGCGATGTCGGGCACGGTATAGACCGTGTCCGAGGTGTTAAGTACTCCATGACTGGCAGCCATGAAATCAGTCATGCTCGCTTTCCGCTTCCCATTCTTTCTTTCCGTAGAAATCAATGGGGAGTTTTTCTTTCCATTTTCCTTCATCTGTTTCCTTGTTTAATTCCTGTTTACGTTCCTCTGATGATACTGCATAGATGGCCAGCCGGCAGCCATAGCTGTTGTAGCTGTAATGGATGAACTTACCAGCGATGGCTCCCCAAGAGCGGTTGTAATCGCTGATCATGTTCACAAAGCTGTGACGCTTGTCCAGTGATACATTGGTGATCTTCAACTGGCCTACATGAATTTCCCTAATCCATGTCGTTGGATGGATAACTCTTTCTACTTTTGGCATAATCTTCTGATTTTAAATGAGGGCAATATTGCACTGAGATCCAAAAGAGAATGAGCATCTATCTTGCTGAGGGAATATCAAAAATGCAAAAAATCCTTCCATGGCTTCCGTTTCATCGAATGTAGAATTTCTGGTTTCCTTTCTTGGGTCAAAATGGTTTGACAGGAAATAGAAATTAAATTTTTGCTACAAAAATATAAGCAAAAATGGTGGAAAACGAAAACCAATCAGTTTAAATCGACCAACCAACCAAGTATTTAACGTTACCCAACGCTTCCTATGAAGAAGGAGTGAGACTGCTTTTGTCAATTATCTGACGGACACGGATGGAATATTCATACTCAACAGGAATTTTTGATAAGGTTCAGGATTTTCTCCGCCATCGAGACTACAAGGCAAACAAAAACGCCTGTGGACGACCGCAGGGGTAAGTTGCGGTGCGCCACAAGCGTTCAAGTTATGAAGAATAAAAAAGTTTTCATGAGGAGTCCTCATGAGGGGATGTTTCTTTTGAGGACGTCAAAGAGGCGGGGGGGAGCTATTTCATCTTCTTGCCCTCATACGTCATGCTGTCCAGCAGACGTGCGGCGGCGGCAGCGGTGCGGGTGGGCAGTGGCGAGTAGAGCAGACGGGTGGTCAGCTCCTGTGCCTCTGGGCTGAGCAGCCAGCGCAGAACGCTCACCGTCTCCTGTGCCTCATGATATGACCGCAAGGCGTAGCTCTGCTCCTGATACACCAACACCCAGGTGTAGCAGCTGATGGGGTATGCCCCGGCATCGGTGGCGTTGGTGATGTCGGTGGCATTGCCCTCCTGTTCGGCAGCAGCCATGATGCTCTCCTGCGTGGGCAGCACAAACGTGCCGGCGGCATTGCGCAGCCATGCCCGTTGCGTGTCGAAGGCGGTGGTGTATTCCGTCGCCACATAGCCGATGCTTCCTGGTATGCGTTCCACCAGGCCTGCCACGCCAGTATTGCCATTGGCAGCCACGCCCACCTTGCAGCCTATCTTCTTGCCCACGCCCATAGCGTTTTTCCATGCGTCGCTCACCTTTGAGAGATACTGGGAGAACACGTAGGTGGTGCCGCTGCCGTCGAGACGGAACACGGGGGTAATCTCCCGGTCGGGCAGTGATAGCTTGGGGTTCACCGCTGCAATGCGGGCATCGTTCCACTTCACGATTTTACCCATGAAGATGTCGGCCAGCAGTTCGCCCGTCAGCCGCAGGTTGTCCGTACCCTTCAGGTTGTAGGCCACGGTCACCGCCCCCATACAGGTGGGCAGTGCCAGCACCTTTCCCGGCAGGCTGTCGCGCTCTGCTTTGGTGGGCAGCACGTCCACGCCCGCAAAGTCGATCTGTCGGCGTTGCAGAGCTTTCAGACCCCGCTCCGAGCCGATACCGGCATAGGTCACGGGTACGTCGTTTTTCTCCCAGTACAACTCGAACGCTTTGTTGTAGAAAGGCAGGGGCAGCGTTGCTCCGGCTGCCGTCACCACCGTCTTGTGCGAGGCAGCCGATGGAGCCTTCACCACGCTCCCGTTCTCCGCATGAGTGGTGATGGAGAACATACAGAGCATCAATAAGATATTTTTTACTTTGAACATTGAACTTTGAACTTTGAACTTTGAGGTTTGAACTTTGAACTTTGAGGTTTGAACTTTGAACTTTGAGGTTTGAACTTTGAACTTTGAGGTTTGATCTTTAAACTTTGAACCGAAGGTCACCGACCAACGGAAAGTAATGAGCATGATGAATTATGAATTGTGCATTGTTCATTAAAACTCATATTCAATATTTCCCGAATGTCCATTCACCTGCAAGGTCTGACGGGCATCGCTGTCAAACTTCATCAGCGTGGGCATAAAGCCGATACGCTTCTCGGGTGTCACGTCGGCATTGTACAGGCGAAAATAAAAATTTCCCTGCACAGCCGTGGTGTCTATCTCCACGAACTGCCCCGGCACGTTCTGTTCCAACAACACGGATAAGAGCTTCTTGCTGGAAAACGGATTTTTGCCACTGAGTATTTGCACACGCATGTGGTGAATGTCGGGATAGGTCTTGTCTGTGTAGAAGAAGCGGGCTTTGACGTGTCCTGGCTCTGTAGGCATCGGCTCGCCACCTTCCGACTCGTCGGGTGTCATGAGTTTCTGCCCCGGCAATTGCACGAAGGTGAAGTCACGCTGCTGGCTCAGGTCCACGTTCATAGAGAAATCGGGCTGGTCGGCTCCTTTGCGAAAGCCCTGCAACACGCCCTTCGCATCTGCGCGGACGCGGTAGGTGCTGTTCGTGAAACCCCTATCCTTAGATAGACTTGCTGTCTTACCAGAAAAACTCTGACCATCCAGCATGAAATAGCAAGAGTCATACGAATAGGGCTCTGCCACCGTCAGATGATAGTAGCCGCCGTCCAAGGGCTCGTCGTTATAGCTGCAACCCGCAAGCAGCACCACGGCTGTTGCCGTGAGAAAGATTTGATTGAGTATTTTCATTCTTTACAATATTTTGGTAGAAACAAGGCGGAGTTGCCAGCAGAGTGTGCGGCACACCACCTTGTTGTTATGATTCCTCCGACCGATAGCATTTTTATCCAAGTGCATGATAACAGTCTGGATGGAAATAATGATGCATTGTGCATTATGAACCGCAGGTCACTGACCAACGGAAAGTAATTATGCATTATGCATTATGAATTATCTCATCATTACCTTTGCCGTCTTGTTTCCGGCTTTCACCACCAACAGTTGGTTCTTGGGCAGGTTGCCGATGTGGGTGGTTTCGCTGGTTGCCACAGTGTTGGCCACCGTCCTGCCAATGGCGTCGTACACAGTGATGCGGCTACCTTTCACGCCGCCCACATACAGCTCGCCACCATCTACCTTCACGGGCAAAGGCTGATTGGCGGTTGTGGTCTCGATACCGCTCGTGCCACCCTTCACAGTCAGGGAGAAGTCATCGAGCAAGAGGTCGCCAAAAATAACTTTCACTCCAATTAATAAATATTTCATCTTGCTCTTGTCGTAGGTATAAAATTCGCTTGGAGCATATCTTGCCAAACGGTCTCCAAAATCATAATCGACAGTAGCGAACTTCCAGTCTCCCTCTATAGCCTCTCCATTTGTGACTATGCCTTGTGAATCTATGCCTTGCTCTGCCACAGCATCTGCATTACCTATTTCATCGCTGTCGGAGGTGTGCCACATTCCAATGCAGTATTCCCATTCTATAGGCCTCCCTTTATAGTTTTTCGCCTTGATTACTTTGTACCAGAAAGAAAACGTATATACCTTATCTAACCCTGTAACAGAGGCATCTATACACTGTATCTCATTACCTCCACTTGGATAACCGTCGGAAGCATACATCATATACAGCGCTGCGTTGCCGGAATGAGCTTCGGAGATAATTGTGTTGAAATGAGCATCCCCTTCTTCAAAATCCCATGGATCAAGCCAACCTTTCGGATGAATGATACCGTTTACCTCATCAATGACGATTGTCTCACCTTCAAACCCTGGATTACTAAGTAGATTCTCCTGCGCATTAACAACAGTTGCGCTGCCAAGTAGCAGCAGGGCAAAAAGTAAATTTTTGGTTTTCATTTGTTTTTCTTTTTAATTAAACGTATCAAAGGATGGTAAGCCAACCTTGGCTGGCCTACTATCCTGAGAATATTTTATATTTATCTTACCCAAGCCTGGGCCGTCCAGACTGTTTTTAATCTGGGGTTGAACGCACCTTTATAATTGACAGCCTCAATGCCGGAGAGAGAATAGGCCCCCGTCATGGCAGGATTGCCAAGCGGTATCAAAGCCTTAGTCTTGTAATTGCCCCATGGATTGTTAAGTTTGATGAGGCTATAATCCGTCAGTCCCACATTGGAAGCCGATGGGGTAAAGGTATCATTCGTAGCTTTGTCGGCACTGAAGTTAATACCAGCTACCTGTCCATTTGAAGCAGCACAAATAACATTGTTTTCTAAAACATAGTTAGAGTTCTTGGTTTCTCTCAGAATGCCTCTCGGAAAACCATAGACCACACTGTTGATCAATGTGAACTCACAGTTGCGACGGAAATCAGCGCAAGACTTCAGAGCAGTTCCACTTTCACCAACCTGCGCTACCTGTCCTTTTGTAGTTCCTTTTATCGTCAAATTGCTCAATACGGGATGAGTGAAGGGAGTCTTTGTAGAACCAAGTTTGTCATTGTCACATTCGATACCATTCGGGTCTTTCGAATATTTCATGGTAGGCTCGATGGTGACCAGCGCATACTGGATAGTTCCTGTGTACCCCCAGTCGAAGTCGAGACCATCGTCGTCGGTGGCAGTGGAAACAAGGTACTTGCCGTTGACGCATCCGCCGAAGAACTCGAAGGCATCGTCGGCACCATGAAATGCCTGGCAGTGGTCGAGCCGCGTACCACGACCCACGCCACCGAAGGTGAAGGCGTTCAGCTCATTGTCGGCAGCAATGCTGGCACCGGCATATTCCACGCGTACATAGCTCAACACGCCAGAATTGTCGTTGTCGTTCGTACCGCCGAAATGGATGTCCACGCCTGCGGGTGCTGTGGATGCGTCGATGCCCTCAATGGCACACTCCGTGCCCTGATTGACAACAGCCTTGCCAAGAATGACGAGACCGCCCCATCCGCCTTTCTGTCCATTTTGGGCTGTGAACACGATAGGCTTATCGGCTGTACCCTGAGCCATGATTTTGCACCCACGGGTGATGATTAGAGCAGAAGCCATGGTGTTTTCACTGTTGTAAAGACCCTCAATGCGTGTACCCGGCTGAATGGTGAGCGTGGCACCGTTGGTGACGTAGGTTTTTCCACTGAGCTGATAGGTGACATTGCTGTACAACGTCTTGTCAGCACTGATGATACTCGACAGCGTTTCCGTTGCACGTACATTGTTCACTACAGGGATTGTTTCGTCCTCATTTGAACACGAAGTCATTGTGACTCCCACTGCCATGACTGCTACGAGGAGCATGGCGAACTTTTTAAAATTCTTCATAATAGAATGAATTTAGTTAATAAATGATTATTAATAGATGCCTCGGGACCGTCAAGGATGAAAAGTTCCACTGTTGTTATCTTACTTGGCTGGACTTTCTCGTATCTGGTCCTTTTGCATACTATCTCGAATTGATGTAGTACCCTTACGGGTGAATTAAAGTTGATAACTTACCGTCAGAGAGAGATTCACCCCCTTGTTGATGCGGCTGATGACCCAGTCACCGGGGGTATAGTCCATACCCTTGTCCGTCCAATCGACAATATCCGACCAGTTGCCACTTGTATCGATGTACCCGTGGCAGTTGCGGTAGAGGATGTAGTCTTCGTGAAGCAGGTCACTGGCATTGAACTTCACCTCAAGCCGATTTTTCAGGAACTTGGCGGCAAGTTGTAGGTCAAGCACATTGCGCGGATTCTCGTAGATGTCATACGCGTCATTCTCCGCTGATAGTAGCAGACTGCGTCCTTTACGCCCATAGTTGACTGTAGCGCTAAACTTCTTACCGAAGTAGCCCAACCCCGCGTTCACGGTGTAGGGCGACATTCCCATTAATGGGCGTCTGCGATTCTTATAACTGTTCTGTATGCTCTCATCGTAGTTGAGTTTCACTGTACCATCGATAATCGAGAAGTTGCCCGTGAACCAAAGGTCACGGAGGAAGGAGCCAGGCAGCAGGAATCCTAACGACTTGCGCACGTTCAGCTCGATGCCCTTGGCGGTGGCTTCGGGCAGATTGGCATGAATCTCGTCGTAGTTGTGACCGTCCTGTCTTAGCCAGGTATAGACCTCTGCCGGATCCTTGAACTTCTTGTGGAATAGGCTCAATGAGACCACCTCGCCCAGGGATGGGTACCACTCGAAGCGCAGGTCCCAGTTGGTGATTTTGGACTGCTTGACGTAATCTCCAAATTTTGTATAGGTAATCATGCGGTCTTCCACTCTATAGTATGGGGTGAACGTGAGTTCACGGAACTCAGGGCGGGCAAGGGTCTTGCTGAAGGCCAGGCGGGCGTTGAGCGTGGGCGTGATGTTATAGACCAAGGTGGCAGCGGGCAGCCAGTCGGTGTTTTTAATGGAAATAGTAGTGTCGTTCCAGTTAACACTCGTAGAAGTCAGGATGGCTGTTCTCGTGGTGGTGCTTGTTTGGGCATCCTCCATACGCACGCCAGCGGTGAGGTGGAGACGGTTGAAGAAAGTGAAATCGCCCATCAAATAGGCGGCATGCACGTCCTGGCTGCCCTCGTAATAGTCAGCGTATGAACCCATGATGCCGACCGGCGAATATACCGCAAAGCCCTGTTCGAACCATTTGGGATTGAAGGCATCGTTGAGGGGTAAGCCTTTATCCGGTAATTGGCCGGTAGGGCTTGTTATGTGGGGCTTGATGTACTGCTGGAAAAAGTCGGACCGGCGAAAGGTACCCATGTAACCAGCCTTGACACGCTGCTTGTTGCCTGCCACCTCGAAAGGATGCTCCACGTTGACTCCTACGGTCTTCTTGCTTTCGTTCAGGTCGGAATACATCAGATGACCACTGGTAAGATCAAATTGACTGGCGCTGCCACTGGCAGGTCTCCAGCCAAAGATATTCGTCGTATAGCGGTCACCTACCATATTCGCTTCGACCAATGCAGTGTTGGGGTTGGTGCGGTTCACCTTGTTGTAGGAGGCATTCCAGGTGAGGATGAGCTGATCCTCCCAGAACTTGTGCTCGCCGTCCATCTGTGTCTGGAACATCAACGTGCGCAGCGGGTTGCTGTAGAGCTCTCTGGTCCACCATGCGGTGTAATCGGTGACGATAAATCGGTCGGTGGTGGTGTGGGTGAAGCGGTTATTGAAGAGATTGCGCCACGTAATTTTGTGGTTGCGCGCCTGCCAGCCCATGTTGAGTACGGCACCGGTGGCGGTGACGAAGTTGTAGGCTCGGTTGGTACGGAAGAGGGAGTCGGCGCTGATCATTCGTGCCTCCTTGATGTTGTGGATGGTCTGCTCGTTGCGGTAGGTCAGGGCGAGCACAGCGCCGAGCTTGTGGCCGTTGTGCAGGGTGATGGGAATGCCTGCCGTGAGCGAGTAGGTCTGCAGCGGCAAGGCCTTGTACTTGAAAAACTGGATGGGGTTGCGCTGTGCGGCGTTCTTGCAGTACACGTCAGCTGCCTCGGCGGAATGGTCCTCGGTGGCCCACTTGCGATCCTTGATATTGCCGAAGAGATAGTCGGAGGCGTAGTTGATGCCCGTCTCCATGGTTTTGCCGGTGGAAATGGTATTGATACCCGTGCCGATGCTCACGTTGAGAAACTTCTTGGTGGGCACGGACAGCGTGTTGACCTCCACCAATCCGCCCGTGAACTCGGCGGGCAAGTCGGGGGTGAAGGTTTTTGCGATGGTCACCTTGTCCACCAGTCCGGCGGGGATGACATCGAAAGAGAAGTTGCGCTTGTTGGGCTCAGTGCTGGGCAGGGCAGCCCCGTTGAGCTGCACGTTGTTGTAACGTTCGCTCATGCCGCGCACCACCACATATTTACCCTTGTCAATGGTGACGCCGGAGACGCGGCCCAAGACCTGCGCCACGTTGTTGTCGGGGGTCTTACGAATGAGGTCTGCACTGATGCCATCGCTCATGGCCATGCGGTTCTTCTGCTGGGCGAGCAAGGCGTTGGCCGTGGCATTGTTGTAGGACGCCGTGACGGTGACGCCCTGCAGCTCGCTGGTGGCTTCCTGCAGGATGAAGTCGAGCTTGGTGGTTCTGCCGCCGTGCACCTTGACATCGGAGACACGCATCTTCTGATAGGAGATGCACGAGGCCTCGACGGTGAACGAGCGGCTGGGCAGACCGGTGATGGCGTAGTGGCCCTTGAGGTCGGTGGCGTCGCCCTTGCCGCTCATGCCCACCACCATGACGGTGGCGCCGATGACGGGGAATCCCTCCTTGTCGAGCACCGTTCCCGAAATGGTGCCGTGCGCTGCCGTGGCATTGTCGGGCTTCACGGCAAGGCGTTGGGGCTGCTGGCTATTCGCCGTGGGTTGGGTGGACGGCTGTGCCGTTTTCTTGGCGGCATCCCTGAACACGGTGTAGGTGTTGGTGCCAGGACCTTGGCGGTAGTTGTAGGCGGTGCCGGCGAGACAGGCGCGGATGTCCTGCTCCGCACCGGCGGGCTTGCCGGCTGCAACGGTGATGCCGCCCATCTTGGACGAGTCGAAGTTGATGTCCACCCCGTAGCGATGGCGGATACGGCCGAGACGGCTGCTGAGACTCTCCTTGGGATAGCCGGCGGAGAGCTGGGAGAGAGTGACGGCGGTTGCCGGTGTGCCCGCATGGCACGGGGAGCCGTTGAATCCTCCCGTGAGAAAGAGCAGACCCACGGCAAGGAGGGTCTTTTTAAAGGTGTAGTTCCTTTTTTCCATTTTCTTTTCTATGTTTTGATATTATGATGATAGACATACCTGTGGCTGTCGGCCCCGAAGGGCAAACTCCTGTCCGTGCGGGCTTCCTGCCTGCACATCCGTGTTGCCAAACTTTGTTGAGTTCTCTCTTCCGGCGCTTGGAAGGGAAGGCGTGCTATATGTTGTTTGCCGGATAAATGATGATCCGGCTACCCTGTTGTCGGTAGCTTGCGCCGAAGATGGTGCAGACGGCCTCCATGACGTTGCCCACGGTGGGACGGGTGGTCGTGACCGAGCAGTTGATGCGGGCAGACGGGCTGATGGCTCCCTGTGCCACGGTGACCTCCACGCCGAAATAGCGGCGCATCTTCTCGCGGAACTGCGGGAGCGTGGCATCGGTGAGGTGGAACTCGTGGCTCCGCCATTCCGTCATGTCTCCCACATCGACCTTGCCGACGCTCTCACGGCTGGTGGAGGCATCGTAGGTGATTTGGTCACCGTGGCGATAGCGGCCGAAGGAGTGTCCGCCGTGGGCTTTCTTCACCTCGACGCATCCGCTGCTCACGGTAATCTCGCTGACAGTCTGCCCCGGATGGGCGAGCACATTAAAAGAAGTGCCGTGGACCACGGCGTGGAGCTGCCCGGCCTCGACGGTGAACAGGCGGTCAGAATCGGTGGCCACGTCGAAGAATGCCTGTCCGCTCATGGCGACCACACGGGAAGAGCGCCCGAAGTCGTCGGCGATGGAGAGGGAGCTGCCACCCTGAAGATCCACCCTCGTGCCGTCGGGCAGGGTGACGGTGGTGTCGGCGGCGCAGCGGGCCAGCAGCTGCATGCGGGGAGACGGGGAGGAGAACCGCTGCCCCACGAGCAGAAACCCCACACCGGCAAGGAGAACGAGCATGGCCGCCGCACCCCAGTACCTCCATGCCATACGGACGGTATTGTTCCGGTGGGAGACACCGACCCTGAATCCCAATCGGCGAGACAGCGCACGACGCGTCATGCGCTTGCAAGCCTCAATCTCACGCCGACAGTCGGGAGAGACGGGAAGAGCCGACGACAGCTCCTCCTCTATGTCGGTCTCCAGAACAGGAGCATCGTCGGTATGCCTCATGTGCCGGTTGTAAAAGTCGCAGGCTTCCCTGATCAGTTGATTTCTTAATTCACTCATATATGGGTTGATGTTCTATATTTAAAATGTATGGATGCCCCGTGATGGTGGCCCTCCATATATAATACCGTAGAAAGGGCGGCATCTTTACCGAAAATCACGTTACAATTACATTAAATTTTGCAAAGCCCTTATTTCAAAGGCTTTCCAGAAGAAAGGGCCGCATGAACGCTTCTATTTTTTATAACAAATTATTCATAAAATTGTATTGATATTTTAACAATCCCAAACTACCTTTGCCGCATGTTAGTCTATGAACAGCGATCGATCGTAGGTGAGACAACGGAAATGGATGATCTTGAAGCGCTCCGGATGATTGCATCAAGATGTGAAGGGTGGCAGAAGGCTTTTTCCACTCTTTACACACGGTATGAGGATACTTTAATTACCTATTATTGCAGGACGCACGGCAAGGAGGCCGCCAGCGACATGGCGCAGTCTCTGTGGCTTACCCTCCTGGAAAGAGCAGAAGAATTGACGTACCTCGAATCGTCGGACAGGATTAAGGGATTCCTGATGAACATAGCCCGCTGTCAGGTCATAGATTTGTATCGAAAAGAAAAACTACACAAGAAATACGGACTTGTTTCTTTAGATGAACAGGAAAAGTTTAAAACTGTAGCCTATAACGTCAAGGATAAGTCGGCGGATGCCTCAGGTGGCATAGCCAGTCGGGAGATTGAATCCATCGTCTCGAAAGTATTGAAAAGATACAGGAAAAGGGAACAGATCGTGTTCCGCAAGATGGAAGAGGGCTGCCCTGCCCGTGAGGTGGGCAGGATGGTAGGCTATACGGAAGCCACTGTCTATAAGAAATATAGCCTCATGCGCAGGAATATCCGCCTTGCTCTGATCCAAGGTGGCTACACCCTCTTAGCCCTGCTGATGTTTACGGAGTGAGAAGAAGCCCGTAAAGAGAGTATTATTTATAAAGATAATATTGTTTTCTTATATATATTGCTTATCTTTGCACCAAACAACTCTTGTCATAAAGAAATATCATCATGAATGAATATATAAGAATCCAGCATTTCGGTCCCATCGTGGATGTTGAATTAGATCATATAGCTCAACTGACATTGCTTGTTGGTGAATCAGGAAGCGGAAAAAGTACCGTTATGAAATTGCTGTCTATGTTCCGATGGATTTATAAACGGGTCGTACTTCGCTCGTATGTAAAACAGGCCGACATCAATGATAATGGGATTAGGTTTGATTTTCAAGCTTTGCTTCGCACATCTGGTCTCGAAGAATATAGGGACAAGAAGAATACGAAGACGAAGACGAAGATTATCTATCGGAGAGGTAAATACGAAATTGCTTATCGCAATGGTAAACTGGATGCCACCATAACTATAAGTCCCAAAGATTTGAGTCTGGAGAAAATATGCTTCTTGTCCGACAAGAGAGTGATTTTACCGGATCTGGTTGACAATAAATTTAATAGAAAAAATGCTAATTATTATCTAGAGGATACGATGGAAAATTTTCTGCTGGCGCAGGGAGTCATCGAGGAATTTCCTGTAGATTATCTCGGCGTAAAGTTCAAGGTGGAAAAGAGTGGCAGTGCTGCCAAATATAAAGTAATGGGTGAAAATCAGGACAACCAACCTTATAATGTCAGTCTGAAGAACGCATCTTCTGGAATGCAGAATGTCATTCCGATGAGCTTGATCGTAGAATATTATTCCCGCTATTTCGACCCTAAGAAATCTATGGATACTTCGTTGTTTCAGTATTTGCAGGCAGGAGATCGGTTGAAATACTTTAACACTGCTCAGAATATTGGAGAAATAGAGCAAAAGAATGTTCATATCCTGATAGAGGAACCTGAGCTGAGCCTCTATCCTGACAATCAGGCTTCATT
This sequence comes from Prevotella brunnea, assembly GCF_008016795.1. Taxonomy (GTDB): domain Bacteria; phylum Bacteroidota; class Bacteroidia; order Bacteroidales; family Bacteroidaceae; genus Prevotella; species Prevotella brunnea. The sequence goes on along the minus strand of NZ_SDIK01000016.1, from coordinate 22,322 downwards.
GATGGATTTTCTTGTTGAGCGTTGTTTTAGGACCGACCATCCGTACAATATGACGCTGATGATGGCCACTCATAGTCCATATTTGGTTAACTATCTCAACTTGCTGATGAAGCGGCTTGTCAAAGGCGAGCAAACGAAGGCTTGTATGGATCCGGATAAAGTGGATGTCTATGCTATTATGGATGGAACCGCCGTTTCATTGAAGATGAAGACAGCTCAAGGCGACACGATTATTGATGCCCGTCTGATGTCTGATCCCATTGCAGAAATGTACACGGAATACAATAATTGAACACGGATGGAATTGGAAGATTACCTACGGTCGGATGTCTTGGAGGTTATCAACAAGAAAAGGATAAGACAAGCACCTGAATGGAAGTCTGTACCTGAAGTTCGGATAGAAGATATAAGCGAATATTTGTTTGATGTCCAAGACCCCAAAAACAGCTCCCTCTCTATCAAGAAAGCCTATGGATCCGGGGCAGCTTCTTATATCAATGGAACTCCAGATAATACTTATCCACTTAGATTTGTCTGCTTTGAGGAATATATGAATCAGTTTGTCTTCAATGATGGGCAAGGGAACGCGAAGGTCGCCATGCTCAAGGAAGAACCTCGTCCAGACTTAATAGTTTATAATACAGATGAAGGCAAGAAATATTTTATTATCCAAGAATTATCAGAAGGAAAAATCGCCAAAAAAAAGATAAGAGCTCGTCAACAACTGAATGCGGCACTGGAGTTGCTTTGTAAATCAAGTGTTGTCAAAGACTATATTAGTTCGTTCCACCACCGACTGTGCATTGTTTCGGCAAAGGACGGTAGGGAGGCTGTCCCAACTCCACAAGATGTTGCTAAAGGATTCATGCAGATCTATCAGATTACTCCGGAACCCCTCTTTTTCTCTTTCGGCTCTATGAAACGATATGACTTCCAGGGAATGGAAACCAGCATCGTATGTTTGGAATGAGGAGTCCGCATCCCCTGCTCCTGGGTATGTTCCCATACCCTACTGATGTTCAAGGAGTATTAGCTCCATACACATTGCTCCACTCCATTTCCCTGAAATAATACTTGTATTCTTTCGTGGCGCTCCATTGTTTCAAAGGGACATAGACACTCAGCCCACAGCAATGACTGGGGACGAGCGTAAGCTGGTCAAGGAACTTGTTGGTGGCGGCCCTGTAGAGCACCGCATCGGACAGAGCTTTGTCGAATGCCGAAGTGGCTTGGTCCGCTGACTGATGAACCATGTCAGCCAGGTCGAAAAAGACGTGTGGATCATTGTCGCGGTGGTAGGCTTGCAGGGTGCGGGTGTCCATCGTCTCCACGCAGGACAGCCTATCCTTCAAAAGGACGTTCACATGCTGGTAGAGGGCATCCATCTTGGACGCATCAACCAGTGTAATCGTGGCAGAGCGCATATTGCTGTATTTCTTTCCCTCATAGTGACGATAATAGGTCTTGCAGGCCTGCACCAAAGCATCCTTTCCACCGAACAGAAAAGGCAGCACCTTGGCATAGGGAATGCCCGAAACGTCGTACTGGGCTTCGGCAAGTACTACCGTGGGCGACCCGATGAGGTACTGGCACTTGTGGCGTAGCTGGTAGAACGTCTCGACATTCGCCATTAGACAGGCATCGAACCAAATGTAGTCAGCCACTTGGTCGGGCAGCAACTTGGCCAGGGCGTCTATCTCTATCAATGGAGAGGTGGTTGCCTCGTTGGGCGTGCCGTCAAGGCCCATATATCGGGTGTTGAGATTTTGACGTGAAGGGACGCTGACCTGCATGATGTGGTGCGAATAGCCTCCCGGCAGCCAGCCCGTGGCATGTCCCCACAACACAAGCCCGAAATGGTCGGCAGGAACAAGCTGCTTAGTCTCACCAATGACACGCACCAGCGTTTCCGCCTTGGCCGAGTTCTCCTCTGGATAGTCTTTAAGGGGTATTTCTTCTCCCTGCCTTGAAATGCGGAACAGCCGTGGTGAAGCATCCTGCCGGTCGAGATAAATCACCGTGTTGCCCACGTCCTTGCTTTTCATTCCCTGCTTGAGCTGACCGACCGCATAGTCCACCTGTGAATCCATGGAGTTGTCGGCCATCATATAGACCAGTGTCGTGAAAGAAAGGGGTGTGCCAGGCATTGTACCGTTCTCCTCAGACGAACAGGCGAGGAGGCATGCGGACAAGAGGAGGAGGTAGGCCAGCCGCCGTACCCCATGGACAAGGGAAAGTTTCTTTGAGCTCTTCATGCTTGGATGGTTGATAAATGGCACAAAGATAGTCAGCAGAAGTTACAAAGACTTTAAAAATAGAATAAAATACAAAAACACCTCTGGAAAAATTCAGGACGAGCCCTATAGGGGCGTGAGAGGTTTGATTACGTATTAACGGCTACCAGAGACAATGAGACAAGCTGAGGTATATTGAAAGAGAATCCTTGCTGGCATCCTGACAGAATATGGTGGCGAATACCACTTCTGCTATGACGAATCGTATCTCAACCGTAAAGATGCAATGCCTGTAAGCTTGACGCTCCCATTACAAACAGAAAAAATCGTGAACTCAGTGTTGTTTCCATTTTTTGACGGACTGATACCCAAAGGATGGTTGCTTGATGTGGCACTTCGCAATTTGATTTTTGCTGTTATTCCATTTATATCTCCATCCTTTAGTGTTTCATTGCTGCATCATGCCACGCGCCCCTTCATATGAACACCTCTTAGTACCTACTTTCTGTGCTTCTTTCAGAGCTGTTTCTAAACCTGATTCTAAAAGATTGCATATTCCAAACACTACTTTGTGTTTGAACAAATTATGAATCAAAGCAGCCGCCGTCCAATCGTCCGCACCAACTATGAAAATATTTGTTTCAATTTCCATATTTCAGGTTTCAAGGTTCAAACCTCAGGATTAATATATGAATTATATAGAACCTACCTTAATTGTTGATGCTCTTTATTGTCATTCAATGATTATTTTTGTATTCTTTGATTGAATCTTTTATGAGTTTAGTTGTCATATTCAAGAAAAACAGCTATCTTTGTTTCGTTATTTAGATGGAGTAGGTGTTATGCTAAGTTTTTAATTTTTGATGCACCTTGTCCCTCAAACACTTCGATATAAAATATGGTTGTGTAGCTCCTTGACCAAGTTAAAAACATCCTCAATAGAATCTGTGCTAATGATTCTTGTTGGGTCATATACACAATGTGTTACTGGTGTGTTACCACCACAAAAACAACTGCAAAGTGAAAGTTTAGCAAAACAGTTTAACACATTGTCATATATCCAATTATATCAAAATGCAAGAATATTGGAAATGATTCCAGCCGAATCACAAAAGATTCCAACGGAATCACTCTGAAGAATTGGCTTGATAAAGGTTCTATTGTTACGTAGCTTTCTCATGAATTATACCATAGCTCATAAATTTGAAGTTACTGAAACAAGCCAATTATTTAACATCTCCTTTCCCTTTGGTGTCAGAACGCTCTCCGGGTGGAATTGTATGCCTTGAACATTGAGATGTTTATGTCGTAGAGCCATAATCTTTCCATCCACAGTTTCAGCGGTAATTTCCAAATCAGTGGGGAAATCAATTCGTGAAACCACCCAACTATGGTAACGTCCCACAACAAAAGAAGAACCTAATCCGGAAAATAAAGGAATTTCCATAGTCGTATGTATTTCATCGGATATACCATGAAACACATCAGGTAATTTTTCCAATCTCGCCCCAAAGACTTCCGCAATGGCCTGATGTCCCAAACAAACTCCCAATATTGGCTTTTTATCAGCATAAGTTCTAATCACGTCCATCAAAAGCCCTGCCTCAGATGGCACACCTGGTCCGGGACTTAACAGAATGGCATCATAGTCTTTCAACCGAGAAAGCTCTATCTCATCATTTTTAAGTACGCTAACCTCGACTCCCAATTCACGAACAAGATGAACAAGGTTAAATGTAAAAGAATCGTAGTTATCGATGAGTACGCACTTCATAACAAAACTTCTTAATTTAGAGCAGAAAGCAATGGTCTATCGTGCCACTGAAACAAATTCGCTTAGTTTATCAATATTCTTTAATGCCGGTTTATCCTCCACTTGTTCATTAAGATTGATTCCTAAAAATTGTGGATGCTGATAAGTTCGCAACTCATTTACACATTTCGGTGTGATATCGCCTCCAATTAGAAATGGAACATGTCCCTCATAACTATCCAGAATATGATAACTGTTATATTGCAAGTTTTCCGTAGAGGGATATAGTTCAAAAAGAAAATAATCTACAGTATGCTCATACTCTTTATATTTAAGAACATCTTGTTGAGTACGGATAGAGAGTTTTTTCATCACCTTCAGTCCCGGATGAATATCAGGGTCGATGGTTCTGCGAAGGTTATCAATCATAATGGAGCTTTCCTCTCCATTCAATTGAACGATATCCAAATGAAAATTTACAACTCGCGTAATGATATTCTGTGGCATATCGTTTTTAAAAACTCCACACAACTTTATCGATTCCCCATTTCTCAAAGCTTCGTTAGATTCAACCCTGCCATTTGCGGCATCCATCGTTCCATAATCAGGTATTATCCCCGCTTGAGAAGATACTTGACGAACATATCTTTCACTTTTAGGATTGAAGTCAAAACCTATCCAATCGACTCCCAAATTCATGATCTCGTGAATATTACGAGAATCACGCACTCCACAAACCTTTATAATCATACTATCAAATATAAATCTTAAACTCAAGGCAGGTCATAAGACGCCCCACTACACTCATTGAAATATTTTACAAAGTTAATGAAAAAGGAACATTCTTCTTCATTTTTAAGTTTCTATTTTGAAGAAATATCATAAAAACCGCAATATTTTCACAATAAAAAAGAATGGAATAGCGTTCCTTATTCAGTTATACACTTAAAAAATCAGCCTATGATAGATATTTTTACACATGAAGAAATGAATCCATCAGAAAAGACATTAAATTTTATCCGCCAATTCGCGTACACTTATCGTACGCTAAAAGTAAATGACAAATTAGAATCATACTGTTTAAATTGAAATGAACACCTTAGTTTCCCCCTCACTTCTATCGGCTGATTTTCTCCATTTGGATAAAGCCATTGAAATGATTAATCAAAGTGAAGCCGATTACATCCACATGGATGTAATGGATGGAATATTTGTCCCCAATATCTCATTTGGATTTCCCATACTCAAAGCAGTTGGAAAAGCATGCAAAAAGCCCATGGACGTGCACTTCATGATTGTCCATCCCGAACAATACATTCAACAAACAGCAGACGCAGGTGCTGCGATCATGAGTGTACACTATGAAACTTGTACCCATCTACACCGAACCATACAACAAATTCGAAATTCAGGAATGAAAGCCGGCGTTGTACTCAATCCCTCCAGCCCTGTAGGACTATTGGAAGATATCCTCGATGATGTAGATTTAGTACTTCTCATGAGTGTAAATCCGGGGTTTGGTGGTCAAAAATTCATCGAGAATACTATTAATAAAGTGAAGCGCCTTAAAGAAATGATCGCAAGGTCCGGGAAAAAGATAATTATTGAAATAGACGGCGGAGTGCAATCCGAAACGGCTCCACGTCTTGTGAATGCGGGAGCGGATATGCTGGTTAGCGGAAGCCATGTATTTAAGGCGAATGACCCCATTAGCACCATCCGCTCATTAAAGAATCTGTAATTATTCCATAAGGAAATATAGGAGTAGTGAGAAGAGGAGATTTATTGCATTATAAAATCCCTCTTCTTATTGTTTTCTTACGCCAATTGCAGAATCACGCCATGTTCCTTGGCCATGCGTCTTAAATTAATAATTGCATATCGCATTCTCCCCAAGCTCGTGTTAATACTCACCCCGGTGGTTTCAGCTATTTCCTTGAAGGACATTTCCTGATAGAAACGCATAAAAACAACTTCTCTTTGAGGAGCCGGGAGGTGATTTATCATTTTCCTAATATCCGATAACGTTTGAGCACTTACAAATTCATTTTCGATATTTCCGATTTGAACGTCAAGCCCACCAATATTGGAAAGATCATTTTCCTTGGGAGCTTCCATTATTTTATCAACTTTTTGAGCGCGATACCAATCCATAATGACATTATGCGCTATTCTCATGGCCCATGAGGAAAATTTCCCGGTTGGTAGATATTTTCCTTGCTGCAATCGAACTATGATTTTTACAAATGTCTCTTGAAACACATCATCGGCGATATTGCGATCATGCACAACGAACAAGATATAAGAGAATAATTTTGACTGATTTCGTGATAACAATAAATCAAAAGCCTTATTATCTCCATCAATATAAGACAAGGCCAAATCCTCGTCTGACATATTCTTTAGATTCTTCATTCCTTAAACATTTTACACATAAGTAATGATGTTTCAATAGGCTCTTATTTTTTATTGATGGTAAGATTTATTGTATTTACTTTGCAAATATAATTACTTTTATCTTTTTAGACAAACTTTTAACGAGATTTTACGAACCATCCTCACTTTCATCGACCAATTCATATCCTTCTATATCATCTTTCATTCCCGGGATTCCCAAATACTTTTTTCTGGAACCATAAAAAAACGCTTTCTTCCCAAAGAGTTCCGGATTGCGATGAAGACTAAAAAGTTCACGCATCTCTCCTGTCTTCAGTTGAATAGAAATCACCTTATGGTAATCGGTCTCCCCCGGTTCGTCAGCCAACAATATTGCAGTATCATAGGAAAAAGGCTTTTCCCATTCTGCATTTTTTATATTCTTTGTACAATCACCAACAATGTATCCTACTACCCCTACTTTCATACCTGTAATATCCAAAGCCATAAATTGAGCAACAGAGTATAGATAGTCACCGTCCCCCTCATCATTGGTATTATCATCAGCATCGTCAGTTTTCTCTTCCGGATTTTCTTTCTTATCTTCAAAATCCTCCAAGCCTGTTTTAACACATGCCGAAAAAGCACCTAACAGACAACATAATAATAACAGTTTTATGGTTTTCATCATATCCATCATGACCAACTGATGCAAAGGTATAAAAAGTCGGAGAAACAGGCAAGAAAACAAACCAAAGATTGACAGAAAACTAAATATTAAAGCAAAGAAGATAAAGTTGCATCAAATCATGAAACTTGACGTATTTTGTTACAATGCTGAATAGCGCCAACCTCCTCACATCTCCAATTCGTATTCAGATAATGGTAAACAGATGCTTGATAGCGAACATTCGCTCCCAACTATCACTACGAAATTATATAACAAAAACCACATCACGAACACGCGTCGCAACCTATTGATAATCAATATGATATTAAATGCGACTTAAAAGGTGAGCTTTTACATTCCAATTCATGACCTCTTGCATTGCAAAAGCTTAGCTTTTGGAAAGCAAAAGCTAAGCTTTGGATAAATGAATGAAGAAAATTTAGGACATTATTGATTTTTTCCCATATCGGCGGGAAGGATTTCCGTGTTTTCAAAGACCCTCCAAATAAGGAATATGTTTGTCTTTTGTCTTGCCCGGACAGGCACAGGTGTTGATATAAGTTTAAGAGTATGGGGGGAGGTAGTCAGTAAATTGCTGAATAACAGACATATATAATTGAATATTTCTAATAGTGGTCATTAGAAATATGAACTACATTTGTTTTTAATGGTCGATTTGAGATAAAAAAAGAGCGGACCCTTACGAGAACCGCCCTAATGAAAGGAGGAAGTGGTACCACCAGGAATCGAACCGGGGACACAAGGATTTTCAGTCCTTTGCTCTACCAACTGAGCTATGGCACCAACTGCTTTTCATGTCTAACTTTAGTCATTTCTGAATTGCGAGTGCAAAGATAACCAATTCTTTTTAATGTCGCAAATAATGCTAAGATTATTTTCAACATTAACCTTTCTTTACAAAAAAAATGGTGTGCTGAGCAATGTTACCTCACCCTATCGCTAACTAATCCCTCCCCCTACCGTTATTGTTTATTCCATCCTTGCGCCATGAGTTCAAATTCCTTACCATCTCTCGTTATGATATATTCTCCCAATTTTTCCTCTGTGATATACCCTATCTGGTGAATATTTTCCACTTGTTCTATCTTAGCATGCTCCTCAATTGGAATGGTAAAGAGCAATTCATAATCTTCTCCCCCATTGAGTGCCGCCGTAGTAAGATTCATGTTAAACTCCTCGCATGCAGAAGCTGTTTGATAATCAATGGGGATTTTATTTTCATATATTCTGCAGCCACATCCGCTTTGCTTGCATATATGTTTTAGATCACTCGCCAATCCATCAGAGACATCAATCATTGAGGTGGGATGAATGTCGGCCTCACTAAGTTGTTTAAGAACATCACCAGGAGCCTCCGGCTTCAATTGACGATCGATTAAATACTCTTTTCCCACAAAGTCTGGTTGAAAATGATTAATAGCTTCACGTTCAGCCTTTAAGCCTTCCAACATCGCTTTATTATTCGATGATGTGGCATCTTTGAGTTTTCGATTATATTCTTCAACCTGCTGATAGTAAACAGTTTTCTCCCTCTCAAGAATTTGAAGTCCCATATAGGCTGCTCCCAAATCGCCCGACACGCATATAATATCGGTAGGTTTTGCTCCTTTACGATAGACAATACTTTCTTTCTCCACTTCGCCCATGCATGTCATATTAATGGCAAGCCCGGTGAAAGAAGAAGTGGTATCCCCACCCACAAGATCAACCTTCCATTTATAACAAGCGGTTTTCAGTCCTCTATAGAAGTCCTCCAAGTCTTCCACCTTGAAACGTTTTCCGAGACCGATAGATACTATAATCTGTGTGGGACGACCATTCATGGCAAAGATATTACTCATCGTAATCATCGCACATTTATAAGCGAGATGTTCCATATCGATGTAAGTAAGGTCAAATTGTATGCCCTCCATGAACAGTCGAGAAGTTAAGAGCGTCTCTTTGTCGGAATGATTCACGATGGCCGCATCATCACCTATGCCCAAATGAGTAGACAGATTTGAAATCTTTATATCTTTTGTAAGTCGCTCAATCAGAGCGACTTCACCCAATTCTTTTATTTCCATTTATTTTCCAGCTTACTATCTAAATCTTCATCTTTAAGAAAGAGCGTGTATATTCGGATATTGGCACGAATAAAGACTATCGGGTCTTCTTCATGCGTTCTATCGTTTCTTATACACGCCCTTTCCGGTGATTCGCCTTATCGTCAAGACCGTTTTATCATTTCACGCATAATTTCCGTCATAAGTGGTTGAGCGGCATTGGCAGCTTCTTGTACTTCTTCGTGACTGACCTCTACCGGCACATCAAATCCACCCAAATCAGTGATTACGCTAATACCAAAGACTTTGATACCCGAATGACGTGCCACGATTACTTCGGGAACTGTACTCATCCCCACTGCATCTCCTCCTAAAATTCGATACATCTTGTATTCTGCCGGTGTCTCGAACGTAGGTCCTTGCACTCCGGTATAAACACCATGCAGCACACGGATATTCTTTTCTTTTGCTATATCGTCCGCCATTTTGATAAGCTTATGATCGTAGGGCTCATGCATATCGGGGAAACGTGGTCCTGTGGGAAAATTCTTTCCATGCAGAGGATGTTCTGGGAAAAAGTTTATGTGGTCGGTGATTATCATCAAGTCCCCAACCTTGAATTCCGGATTCATGCCTCCCGACGCGTTCGATACGAAGAGTGTCTCGATGCCAAGTTCATGCATGATGCGAATTGGGAAAGTAACTTCTTTCATTCCATAACCTTCATAATAATGAAAGCGTCCTTTCATCGCCATGATATCTTTACCGCCAAGTTTTCCAAAGATAAGACTGCCCGCATGACCTTCAACGGTAGATACCGGGAAGTTAGGAATATCTTTGTAAGAAAACTCGTAAGTATCAGTAATTTCGGAAGCTAATTGTCCGAGGCCCGTTCCCAGAATGATTGCCGTTTTGGGGCTTGTTTTCATCCTTTCTTTTAGCCAAGATGCTGTTTCTTGAATTTTTTCGTACATAGGATAATATTTTTTCGTTAAATCGCTCTCCTTTTTCAAGCATAAAGTTCACCTTTATAGGCAGAGCATAAATATTCTTTCTTACTTCTTCGTCTAAGCCCTCCAGATTGAGAAGGCGTGCTTTGTCTTTTTCCGTTGTGACAATGATTTTCGGTTGATTCATTTGTGCAAACGAGGCATTAATCATTTTCACGTCTTTCGCCTTGAATGCATGATGATCGGGGAAAGAAAGCACCATGGGAATCTTCTCTCCCATATATTGTTCCAAATCCATTTCCAATTGTTTGGGCAAGGCTATCCCAGAAAGCAACATCACATTGAATTTAGCTAAACTCGTCAAAGGTATCAAGTCTTTGCTTGCCTCTTTTTCAAATACCGGGTTCAATGCTTTGTAATCAATTGTCGTAAAGAATAAATCTTGAAAAGGATATAAATCCATCGCTTTGCTCAATACTCTATAATCAATGGGATTTAGGTCTTTCGGACATTTGGTGATAATGACGATATCCGCACGATGCTTCCCTGACAGTGGTTCGCGCAAACGCCCTGCCGGCAAGAGTTTGTCATAAACTATCAAGCGATGATAATCAACAAGAAGAATATTAATACCCGGTGTTACGTAACGATGTTGGAAAGCATCATCAAGTATCACCACATCGGTATTTTTCGTTGCTTCATCCGTTGTCAGCCTGTCTATCCCCGCACATCTGTTTTTATCCACTGCCACATACACATCAGGATATTTTCTTTTCATCTGAAAAGGCTCATCTCCTATCACCTTCATGGGTGTTTCCGCATCTGCTAACACGTATCCGCGACTTTTTCTTTTATATCCGCGAGAAAGCACGGCAACCTGCATATAGTCTTTTAACAGCTCCACAAGATACTCCACGTGAGGCGTCTTCCCCGAACCTCCCACAGTAAGGTTTCCGACAGATATTACAGGCACATCAAAACTTCTACTCTTTAGTATGCCCAATTCAAAGAGTTCGTTGCGAATGCCTACTCCCAAGCCATATAACCAGCTTAGTGGGAGTAACCATTTATTTGTTTTAATGAAATCGCCTTCCATATATGTGTCTCAAATTCAATTTAGAGAATAAGCCTCAACATACCTTTCAATGAAAATAAGGTTCTATTTTATATTAAGATAGTAAGGCATTCTCGCCTGAATGGCTGATTGTGAATTAAGTGAGTTCAAAAGAGTAAACGGTTCATAGAAGACACCAAGCGTTGCGTGAAGTTGCTCATCTAAATAATTGTTATTGTTCGCTTGTTCCATGAGTTGTGTCATCCAATCCGTAGGAAGAGGGTAACTTTTCGTATAATACTCTTTCAACTTTGCCATTTGCGCCGCTTTGCTTATCGCCTTGTCTATGCCTCCAAGTTCATCTATTAATTTTATTTTCAATGCGTCTTCACCGGAATAGACATGTCCCTGAGCAATGGCTTCCACTTGAGTTTCACTTAGTTTTCTACCTTTTGCCACTCGATTTTTAAATAATTTGTAGCCTCGATCGATATAACGTTCAAGATAGCTTATTTCTTCGGGTGTAAAAGCTCTTGTCATTGTTCCGAAACCGGCGTTCTTATTTGTTTTTACTTCGTCAAATTTCAATCCTAATTTTTCAGTAAACAACCCTTCAAGGTTGGGAAACATTCCAAAAATTCCTATCGACCCGGTAATGGTTGTAGGTTCGGCAACAATCCAATTTGCCGGAGCGGATATATAATAACCGCCCGATGCAGCCATTCCTCCCATACTTATAACCACCGGTTTCACTTTTTTAAGTTCCGTTATCTGATGCCATATCTGTTCTGAAGCATAAGCTGATCCGCCACCGGAATTAATCCTAATCACCACGGCTTTCACGTCGTCATCATTCATTAAGTTCTCAATATCTTTACAAACCACTTGAGCATCTATCAAATGACCTTCTGTTGTGAGTCCTCCCGCAGCTCCATCAACGATATTTCCAAACGCATAATAAACTGCTATTTCCTCTCCATCAGTATCATCATCGACTGCTTTCAAATCTGCCAACGAAACCTGTTTGATGCATTTTTCATCCTTAATCTTCAACAACTTTTTCACCTCCTTCTTTACTTGATCTGTATAGAGCAAATCATCAACCATCTTCATGGTTTTATATTTTTCCGGAGAAGCGAAAGTCACTAAGCTGTCGGCATAGCGATTTAAGTTGGCAACAGAAATCTTTCTGCTTGCCCCCACTTCCTTAGTTATGTTGCGCCAGATAGTATTTAGATATGCCGTTGTTTGAGCACGATCCGCATCGCTCATTTTATCTCCCGTAAACTGTTCGGTCGCGCTCTTGTATGTCCCCACTTTCGCAACCTGAATCTTTACTCCTACCTTTGCCAATAAATCTTTAAGATATACGGGCTGGGCAGCAAGTCCGTGCCAGTCGATTTGTCCTTGCGGATTTAAATAAACCTTATCCGCTACCGATGCCAAATAATAAGCCCCCTGTGTGTAAATATCTCCATAAGCCACTATCCACTTGCCACTCTTCTTAAAATCAAGCAAGGCATTGCGAGCAGCTTGCAAAGAAGCATAAGAGTCGGTTGAAAAGGCACCTGTTTCAAGATAAATACCTTTTATCTTATCATTTTTTTTGGCTTTTTTCACCCCCGAGACAAAATCCTCAAGACTGATGTCATTGGCAACCTGACCTGTTATTTTCGAAATGATGCCGTCTTCCGAACGTTCTGTCATTTTTCCGGAAAGATTTATCGAAAGTACGGAATTATCCTTTATATCCGCAGCGGTTTCACTTGAAACTATCATTCCAACCAGACTGATAACTCCGAAAATAACAAATATGACGCCGACAAGGAAAACCCCTACCATCGTCGCAAGTACATTCTTAAAAAAATCTTTCATATAGGTTGTTTTTACGGTTTGTTATTTTAAGGGAGATAATGGCATTCCACAGCAGACAACACACGCTTACTATCTTTTACACCTTATCTATATAATTGCAAAGATAAGCATAAAACGATAAATCTCAAAACTTTTTGAGATTTCTTTAGAAAACACCTGACAAAAAGTCGCTGACGTAACTTCGTCAACAGCTCGAAACACTACAAAGGAAATGTGGTTTGGCAATACTCATAAAGCTATGTTTTCTTGTTAGAACTTATAAGTCAATATTCGGTTAATTCCAATGTAATCGTTTAAAAATGAGAGAGAAAGAATTAACTATATGCAACTAATAAAAATTGATTAAATATCTGATTATCAGCGAATTTATATTTTTCCATCCTGCAAAACCTACATGAGGCATGAAGCCGATGTGTTTATTGAGGTTCAAAACCAACCCGGTCTCGAACCAACGTTGCACTCTTTCAACGAATAGTCGGTGTTCTTTGAGTTGTAGTGAATAGTTCATCTGCCAATAATATTTTTTGTTAAAATGTTGAAATCAATTAAAACTTTTACCGACAGTATGGGCTTTTTTGCGTGGTTTCCCTACCCTTCCTCTCAAATCTCGTGGAAAACCACTATATTTGCATACAAATTATTTATTTAAGTCTCTTAATGTAACGAGTAGTAGAAATGAAAATAATACTCGCCTTCGACAGCTTCAAAGGTTGTTTGTCCTCTATGAAAGCGGCTTCTATTGCCGAAACAGCTATTCGCTCCCTTCCTTACCCCATTGACGTGGTTAAAATTCCCGTTACTGATGGTGGAGATGGGATGCTGTCGGTGTATAATGCCCTTTTCAACTGTAAATCTGTTGCTGCCGAGTGCCACGACGCGCTAATGCGACCTATCAAAACAACTTTCTTGGTAAGAGAAGATGGTGTCTGTGTAATTGAAACAGCAGCAGCTTGCGGTATTAATTTATTGAAAAAGGAAGAGCTTAACCCACTGCGAGCCACCACTTATGGAGTTGGTGAACTGATGATAGCCGCCATCAAGCAGGGCTGTAAAGAGTTCATCATTGGTTTGGGTGGCTCTGCCACAAGCGACTGCGGATTAGGAATGCTCTTGGCATTAAAGGAAGAATATGGGGAAGATTGGTTTCAGCATCGACAACTCTCCGCGCTGAAAATCCGGTTGGCATCAGACGTAAATATCCCTCTGTACGGTTTCATGGGGGCTGCCAATGTGTTTGGTCCGCAAAAAGGAGCGACTGACAAAGACATCGTGTTATTGGATCGGAGAGCGAAAACTTTCGCGACAATGTCGGCAAGAAAAACCGGAAGAGACCATGCACAACAACCCGGAGCGGGAGCTGCCGGCGGTTTGGGCTACGCATTTCTTCAGTTCTTTAATGCCACCATGATTTCGGGAGCGGACTTGTTGCTTTCCGAAGTACAATTTGAGAAAAAGATAAGTGGTGCAGACTTCATTATTACCGGTGAAGGAAGTGCAGACAAGCAAACCTTAATGGGAAAAATTCCTTTTAAACTATTGCAGTATGGGCAAAACGCCAACATTCCCGTTCATCTCTTGGCGGGAAGAATAGCCGACAAAGAGCAATTGCTTTCTGCCGGTTTCGCCTCCGCGCGGTTCATAACGCCTCCCAACACTCCCTTGGAAGAAGCCGTTCAGCCGGCATACGCCAAAAAAAACCTGACCGAAGAAGTAACTCGACTTGTGAATTATCTTTACAACGACAAATAAAAATAAGCATTTACAAACTGCTTATAATCAAGACCTTACAAATCCATTTCAAAAGCATAGCTTTTGATGTGCAAAAGCTATGCTTTTGTGAGCCATTTCCTTAGCTTTTGGAACGCAAAAGCTAAGGAAATGAAAAACGAACATTGAAAAAACAGGACAATAGAGCTTTCCCACAGCATAATTAATGAGCTGAAATCCGAAACATAAAACAACTGACAACAATGTCAGAATTGTCATGCCAGCCGTGTCAGTGTAAAAAGTTGGCACGGTTTTCGTAATAGTATTGGCGAAGACACTAAAAGCAGTTCTTCACCGCAATTGAAAGATTTAAACTAAAAACATATAGAATTATGACAATTAAACCATTAGCAGACAGAGTGCTTGTTCTACCCATCGAGGCAGAACAGAAAGTAGGTGGAATCATTATTCCGGACACAGCCAAAGAAAAGCCACAGCGTGGCAAAGTAATAGCAGTAGGCAACGGTACCAAAGATGAAGATATGATCTTAAAGCCCGGCGATGAAGTTTTCTATGGAAAATACGCCGGAACGGAAATTGAGAACGAGGGCGAGAAATATCTCATGATGCGCCAGAGCGACGTGCTCGCCGTGGTGGAGTAATTTCCGAAAATGAAAATACAATAACGTTCATAATTTCACAACTAACAATCGTTTGAACGATTGAAACAAAATACAAACAATAAAATGGCAAAAGATATTAAATTCGATAAAGAAGCACGCGAGTTGCTTAAGAGTGGTGTAGATCAGTTGGCTGACGCCGTAAAGGTAACGTTAGGACCTAAGGGTCGCAATGTGGTCATCGGTAAAAAGTTTGGTGCGCCTCAGATTACGAAAGACGGTGTTACCGTGGCAAAGGAAATAGAGTTAGAGGATAATTTTGAGAACGCAGGCGCACAACTCGTAAAGAGCGTGGCAAGCAAGACCGGAGACGATGCAGGTGATGGTACGACAACTGCCACCATCCTTACTCAGGCGATTGTTACCGAAGGCTTGAAAAACGTTGCCGCTGGCGCGAACCCAATGGATTTGAAGCGCGGTATTGACAAAGCAGTAAACAAGATTGTGGACTACATAAAGGACAATGCCGAGATCGTTGGCGACAACTATGATAAAATCGAGCAAGTTGCAACAGTAAGCGCAAATAATGACCCTGAAATCGGTAAGTTGCTTGCCGATGCCATGCGCAAAGTGTCAAAAGATGGCGTGATCACAATCGAAGAAAGCAAGACCCGCGACACCACGATTGATGTTGTGGAAGGCATGCAATTCGATCGAGGCTATCTGTCAAGCTACTTCGTTACCGATACCGACAAGATGGAAGCCTTAATGGAAAATCCGTACATCCTCATCTACGACAAGAAAATCTCCAACGTTAAAGACTTCTTGCCCATCCTTCAACCGGCAGCAGAAAGCGGTCGCCCGTTGCTGGTTATCGCAGAAGATGTTGACTCGGAAGCTTTGACAACATTAGTAGTAAACCGTCTCCGTGGC
The DNA here is from genome assembly GCF_008016795.1 of Prevotella brunnea. Lineage (GTDB taxonomy): Bacteria > Bacteroidota > Bacteroidia > Bacteroidales > Bacteroidaceae > Prevotella > Prevotella brunnea. The sequence goes on along the minus strand of NZ_SDIK01000016.1, from coordinate 6,084 downwards.
GGACTGAAGATTTGCGCCGTGAAAGCACCGGGCTTTGGCGACCGTCGCAAAGCCATGCTCGAAGACATCGCCGTACTGACAGGTGGCGTAGTGATTAGCGAAGATAAAGGTCTGACACTCGACAAGGCCACTCTTGAAATGCTTGGCTCTGCCAAGAAAGTTACTGTTTCCAAAGATTTCACCACTATCGTTGATGGTGCGGGATCGAAACAGAACATCGCCGACCGCGTAAATCTTATTAAGAGCGAAATTGCCAACACAAAAAGTACATATGACAAGGAAAAACTTCAAGAGCGACTTGCCAAACTTTCCGGTGGTGTTGCCGTACTCTACGTCGGAGCAAACTCTGAAGTGGAAATGAAAGAGAAGAAAGACCGTGTTGATGACGCACTCTGTGCTACACGCGCGGCAACGGAAGAAGGTGTTGTAGTTGGTGGTGGCACCACTTACATCCGCGCTCAAGAGGCTTTGAAAGATTTGAAGGGCGAAAACGCAGATGAGCAGACAGGTATCAACATTATTTGCCGTGCCATTGAAGAGCCCTTGCGCCAGATTGTTGCCAACGCAGGTGATGAAGGTGCTGTGGTAGTAAATAAAGTTCGCGAGGGTAAAGGCGATTTCGGTTACAACGCTCGGAACGACCGCTATGAAGACTTGCGCACAGCAGGTGTGATCGACCCTGCAAAAGTAGCACGTGTGGCACTCGAGAATGCAGCTTCCATCGCTGGAATGTTCCTCACAACTGAATGTCTCATCGTAGATCAACCAGAGGAGACACCGGCAATGCCCGCTAACCCAGCAATGGGTGGAATGATGTAACAACCAATTATCAAGCATAAAAAAGGGGAGTCTGTACGACTCCCCTTTTTGTGCTCCTCCACTCAATATAAGACGAAACAACTGCCCCGGTAAGGACTGTCCTCAAACAATTATTTAAGCTCAAGGAAAGAGGTTTCCGTGTTTTTATTTTCCTCATCTAATCGTTTTTTGTATCTTTGCCAAATGAAGGCTAAGTTAAATTGGAAAATGTTCCTATTGTTCTTCATCGTTATTGGAGGACTCTATTACATTACGCGAAACATCTTGATAACGGCAGGTATCATGATGCTTCTTCTTTTAGTTGATGGGTTGCTACGCCAATACGAATTAAAAAAGAAAGGGGAACGGCAATCAAAAGAGATATTAAAACATCTGAAAGAAAATAATGAGGAAGAGCAACCTTGATAATCGAAAGGAATGGAAAAACTTTTAGAACTATATAAGAATTGGGCAGGTGCAAATCCAAAGAACATCGAGAAGATTCCCGGAGCAGGTAGCAACAGAGAGTACTATCGGTTTTTTAATGATGTCGGAGATACTGTCATCGGAGTAATCGGCACGAGCAGAGATGAGAACCATGCTTTCATCTATCTTGCCAATCATTTCACAAAACGCCGACTGCCCGTTCCACGAATTATAGCAATTTCGGATGATGAGACACGATACCTACAATCCGACTTGGGTAATCGCTCGTTGTTCAATGCCATTGCGGGAGGTCGCGAGGCAGGCGGAAGATATAATCTCGCAGAACAAAACCTATTGCGCAAAACCATTCGACAGCTACCCAATATTCAGCTGAGAGGTGCTCGGGAACTCGACTTTAATCAGTGCTATCCACAGCCGGAATTCAACGAAGAAGGGGTGTTGTTCGATTTGAACTACTTTAAGTATTGCTTCCTGAAAGCAACCGAATTGGACTTTCACGAGCTGAAGCTCCAAGCCGACTTCCATATAATGGCAAAAGACTTGACATCGGAGCCAATGAATTCTTTTCTTTATCGGGACTTTCAGGCACGCAACATCATGCTGGACGCGCAGAACAATCCCTATTTCATTGATTTCCAAGGTGGGAGGAAAGGACCTTTTTATTACGACCTCGCGTCATTCCTATGGCAGGCAAGTGCACAATACTCATTCAAATTGCGAAGAGAGCTTGTCTTCGAGTATTATCAGAGCTTAAAAAACTATACCGAAGTGCCCTCCAAACGCCATTTCGTGAACCGCCTTTCACTATTCGTATTGTTTCGGTTGCTTCAGGTTTTGGGTGCATACGGTTTTCGGGGCTATTTCGAACGAAAAAAACATTTCTTAGATTCGATACCACCTGCCATCCAAAACATCAGAGACCTTTTAACTTTAGACGAAAGTCTATTCCCCTATCCATATCTGATGGAAATTCTCAAGCAGCTGACGCAACTTCCGAGATTTGCTCGAATAGAACAACCTGCCGCCAATCGTACTGATGGATATAAGACGGCGGAAAAAGATATCTATCAAGCCAACCCTCTTGATGGTCCGGCAACTTTCTCGAAATATGATGGAAAAGGTCCATTGATAGTGCGTATCTATAGCTTCTCGTTCAAGAAAGGCATTCCGGAAGATACGTCCGGAAATGGCGGAGGATATGTCTTTGATTGCAGGAGCACACACAATCCGGGACGTTACGAGCCTTACAAGAAGATAAATGGTCTTGATGATTCTGTCATTAGGTTTCTTGAAGACGACGGAGAAATTCTCGACTTCTTAAAACCCATTTACAAGTTGGCAGACCATCATGTGGAACGGTACATCCAACGCGGATTTACCGACTTAATGTTCTGTTTCGGATGCACGGGCGGACAACATCGTTCCGTATATTGCGCTCAACACTTGGGGGAACACTTAAATCAGAAATACGGCATTGAGGTGCATATCGTTCATAGGGAACAAGATATCAGTCAGGTTTTGGCTTCAACCAAGAAACAATGATAGCGAAAAACGCAGATTGTATTTCTTGAAAAAATATTCCATTCAATGAGTATGCCGAACGGATTGAGCAGAAAAAGGCTTTTAGCTTGTTTTCTTTCGGTATCTGAAATATAATTAGTAAATTTGCACGCGTTAAAACAGTAGCTGATGCAGTCGATGATTTTTGCAGCCGGTCTCGGCACTCGCCTTAAACCGCTTACGGACAGAATGCCGAAAGCGTTGGTAAAGGTAGGGGGTAAGCCACTTATTGAACATACGATAGAAACCTTAAAGGCAGCAGGCAGCGAAACCATTGTTGTAAACGTACACCATTTCTCCAACCAGATTATTGATTATCTGCAATCAAAAGATTTCAGTATTGACATTCGCATTTCCGATGAGACAATGCAACTTCTTGACACCGGTGGAGGAATTAAAAAGGCTGCTTCATTTTTTAATCCCTTTCTGCCCATTCTTATTCACAATGTAGATATTCTCAGCAACGCGGATTTACGATCGTTGTATCATCACGCAATCAGACTGAACAAGAAAAGTGGAGTTGACGCTTTGTTGTTGGTGAGCCAGAGAGACACCAAGCGATACCTGATTTTCAACGAAGCCATGAGATTGATGGGGTGGACTAATGTAGAAACGGGAGAGGTGAAGTCGCCTTTTGAGGATATTGTTCATTTGAAATTCGAGCCACCATACAAAGATAAGCAACCAAACACACAACACGGCTACAGGTTGCTCGCATTTTCAGGCATCCATACCGTGAGCCCCACTATATTTCAAGCTATGAGAAACTATCCGGAGAAGTTTCCGATTATGGATTTTTACCTGAAGAATGCTAAGAAAATGAACTTCATGGGGTACATCAAAGAAGACTTGAAGCTTATGGATGTGGGGAAACTTGATAAGCTTTGCGAAGCAGAGGACTTTATAAGAAATGGGTATAATCTTCCATCCTCAAACCCATAAGCAAGGAAGATTCCAAAAGCATACAACGAATAATAAATTAAGATTAATTCCCAAACACATATAAACAACATTAGAATATGCAAAAGATAATCATCCTGGATTTCGGATCTCAAACAACCCAACTCATCGGAAGACGTGTACGCGAGTTGGATACATTTTGTGAGATTCTTCCCTACAACAAATTTCCCAACAATGATCCATCCGTGATTGGTGTCATCCTGTCCGGGTCGCCCTATTCCGTTCATGACAAAGAGGCCTTTCAGGTGGACCTGAAACAGTTTGTGGGTAAAATTCCGGTACTGGGAATATGCTATGGCGCACAATATATCTCACACAAGAACGGAGGAAAGGTGGAACAAACGGGAACGCGAGAATATGGGCGTGCCAACCTTTCCACAATTGATCTCAACAATTCGCTATTCAAGGGATTTCATGAGAACTCGCAAGTATGGATGAGCCACGGAGATACCATAACCGCCATACCCGGGAATTGCAAAACGATAGCTTCCACATCCGACGTGAAATATGCCGCTTACGCCTCAGAAGAGAATAGGTTGTGGGCAGTGCAATTCCATCCGGAAGTATATCATTCTCTGGAAGGCAAAACCTTGCTGAAGAACTTTGTTGTTGATATTTGTGGCAGCAAGCAGGAATGGAGCGCAGCCTCATACGTTGAAACCACCGTTCGGCAATTGCGCGAACGAATAGGTAACGACAGGGTTATTCTCGGACTTTCGGGGGGTGTAGATTCTTCGGTTTGTGCCACGTTGTTGAACAAAGCCATCGGAAAGAATCTGACTTGTATCTTTGTAGATCACGGCATGCTCAGAAAAAACGAATTTTCCAAAGTCATGAAGGCATACGAAGGGTTAGGGTTGAACGTTATCGGTGTAGATGCATCCGAAAAATTCTTCCAAGACTTAAAAGGTGTTACCGACCCGGAAAAGAAACGGAAGATTATCGGTCGCGACTTCGTGGAAGTGTTCAACGCCGAGGCAAAGAAGATTACCGATGCCAAATGGTTGGCACAAGGCACCATCTATCCCGATCGCATTGAGAGTTTGAGCATTACAGGCATGGTAATAAAGAGCCACCACAATGTGGGAGGATTGCCCAAGGATATGCACCTTCAGTTGTGCGAACCATTAAAATGGCTGTTCAAGGACGAAGTTCGACGCGTGGGCTATGAATTGGGTATGCCGGAGCGTCTCATCAAGCGACATCCGTTCCCGGGTCCCGGACTGGCAGTTCGCATCTTGGGAGACATCACTCGCGAAAAAGTACGTATCCTTCAAGAAGCCGATGACATATATATTGAGAATATGCACAACTATGTTTGTGAAGACGGCAAAGTGCTTTATGATAAAGTGTGGCAAGCGGGAACCGTTCTCCTTTCCACGATACGCAGCGTTGGAGTGATGGGCGATGAACGCACCTATGAACATCCCGTGGCACTTCGCGCCGTTACAAGCACTGATGCCATGACAGCAGATTGGGCACATCTCCCCTATGATTTCTTGGCAAAGGTTTCAAATGAAATTATCAATAAGGTAAAAGGTGTAAATCGAGTTTGTTACGACATATCTTCCAAGCCACCATCGACTATTGAGTGGGAATAGTATGGCTATGTTTTCATCCCTCTTCACACTTCAACAGAACGATAATCATGAGAATAGGAAAGAAGCGAACAAAGATTTTATCTTTTCTTAAGACAAACAGAATGGCGCGACAATTATGCCGCGCCATTTCGTTTGAATCCCTATCGCCCATTAGAAACATTCAATTATATATGTTTGTTATTCAGCAATTTAGTAACCAAAAGCCATACGCTATAAACTCATTTCAACACCTGCGCCTGTCCGGGCAAGACAAAAACAAACATATTCTTTATTTAGATGGGGTGTTGAAAACGAGAAAATCCTTACCTCCGATATGGGAAAAGTTCAATAATGTCCTAAATATTCTTCACTCATCTATCCAAAGCTTAGCTTTCACTTTCCAAAAGCTTAGCTTTTGCAATGCAAAAGGTCATGAATTGGAATGCAAAAGCTAAGCTTTTAAATCGCAATTAATATCACTCTGATTATCAATAGATTACAAAACGTTCCTCAGATATGGTTTTTGTAATATAATTTCATGGTGCCGGTCGGGTCGAATCTTCGCTATCAAGCATCTGTTTGCCATCACCTGAATACGAATTGGGGACATGAGTGGATATGTGCTATTCAGCATTGGAACAAAACACGTCAAGTATTATTATTTAATTATTACTGTCCGCTAAACATCCCACATTTTTTATGAATTAGGGCTGACACTTCTCACGAGGTATCAGCCCTT
>NZ_SDIK01000015.1 GCF_008016795.1 Prevotella brunnea | reverse complement strand
TTTAATTTGCAAGGAATTGCATGGATTTTTTTGTTTTTGATATATAAAAGGGCGAAAAGAACAATAAAAAGGAAGTTTTTAACAGCAAATTCACGATGAGATGGGCTTTGGGCATAAAACGGCAATTCAAGTGCGGAAAAATGAAACGGACTGATAAAAAAGTGTGGCTTTCTCTTGTTTTCATCGAAAATAAAGACTACCTTTGCAACGTTAGGTAAGTGGTCTTTGAGACATTGCAGAATAAAGAAGGGGAAAGAAACTCGCTCGTTTCCAAATCGTAACCCTTTTCTTCTTTATTCGGTGTTATTCTATTGATTATCTGAAAGATATAAAATTCTGAAATCTTTTGCGGGGATAGGTCGTGATTTTCTTCTCATAGAGGCTCTGGGCAATCGAGAGGGTCTTGTCTGCTGAAAAGCCGTGGCGTCTGTTGGTTTCCTTCTGCAAGGCAGTAAGGTCGTACAAGAGTGGTGGTGACGTATGTCCCACCTTTCTTGCGACCGATTCAACTTTAAGCTGGCTCTGACTGCGAAGCGAGGCAAGAGCAGTCTGTGCCAATGCTTCATTCTCATAGTCTTTACAGCCAACGGCTTTCAGCGATATGCCCTCTTTCTCCATGAGTGCGGAGAGTTTCCAATAAGGTACGGAAGAAAAATCATGGTTCTCTATGTACCGACGGCAGACCATAGCAAGGGTTGGAGTCTGTACCCGTCCCAAGGAATAGCCGCCTTTGCGGACGATGGACAATGCACGGCTGGCATTGATACCCACGAGCCAGTCGGCTTCGCTTCTTGACTTGGCGGAGTAATATAGATTGTCGTAGTTGTTTCCCGGTTTGAGATTGGAAAGTCCTTCACGAATGGCTTTGTCCGTCAATGATGAAATCCAAAGACGGTCGAAAGGCTTTCTGCAACCAAGATGTTGATAGATGTAGCGAAAGATGAGTTCACCCTCACGTCCTGCATCGGTGGCTACGATGATGCGGTCTGCTTTGTCAAAGCAGGAGCGTATCACTTTGAGCTGTTTGAGTGCTGCGGGGTCTGACGTGTAGTCCTTATCCTTACGAACTTGTCGCACGATAAGCTGGAAAGGATTGGGACGGATGGGCAGATCTTCGGCTTTATAGGCTGCAAAACCGTAGGCTTCGGGCATGGCAAGGGTGATGAGATGTCCCATCGCCCATGTTACCACATAACCGCTACCTTCCAAAAATCCGTCTTGTCTGGTATTAGCTCCTACTATACGGGCTATATCTCTGGCTACCGAGGGTTTCTCGGCAATAATACAAGTAATCATAGTCGGGTTTGGTTTTAAGGGTTACATCTTGGGTCCACGGCGCTGCTGTTTCTTCTCGTCCTGTTTCTGCTTTTGGGCGGCAGTGGGCTGTGTCTGCCCGGACTTTAACGGCTCGTTCACGTTCTTGGTGGCTTCGTTGGTCTTGCCTTGGTTGTTCACTGCAACCTGTGTCTTGTGTTCTTCGGCTACGGCTACCACCTTTTCCTTGCCGGTCTCCTGCTTCTTGTCTGGATTCCACTTGTAGAAACGCGGGCGGTTCTGTTCCTTGTCCATCTTGACGTAGGCATTAAAAGGTTGCCCTTCCTTGTCCACCATGTTCTTCAGATAAAGTGTGCGACCGCTGTCCAAGGCTTCACGCTGCTTGTCGGAGAGTTCCAAACCGCAGAGCTTATGTGGTGCGCCTTGTTGTTGGCTGTGCTGCTGTCGCTCCTTCAAGCCTTGCTTGTTGTTGAAGATAAACTCGATGCCTTTCTTCTCGGCATTGACTTGCAGGGTAGCATCAAAGGACTTACCACTCTTAGCGGTCATTCCTTCCACTTTCACGGCTTTGCCCTCTACAAGGTCTTTGTACTGCGCATCGGAAAGCGTAACGCCTTTGATTTCCTTTGGAATAGCCACACGGTCGGCACGAAGGGCAATGAGTTCGTTGGTCTGAGGGTCAATGGAGACGTATGCGGCAAAAGGTTCGCCCTTTTTGGGCGTTATCTCGATGGTCTTTCCAAGATTACCCGTTGCAAGGAGTTGTTCTTTCTCTTCATTAGAGAACTTGTGTCCCATATAGGGGAAGTCGAGCTGTGGCTCTTTGCGAAGCGGGTGAACTGCCAAGCCGATATTACCCTCGCCATCGGTACGAAATGCCAAACGGGCATCGGTGTAGATGGTGGTATCACCCATAGGTATGGCAATGGTAACAAGGTTACTCTTCTGCCAGTTGAGCATTTTTGCCAACTCTCCACTCTGTTCCAATCGCTCACGGGTAAGTCCGAGGTTGTCGAGCTGCTTCCAATCTATCTTTGACTCGTCAATCGCAGTGGCATTCTTCTGTTTGGGTAGGAAGTCGTCAAAGCGCACTTGACTATCTGCCAACTGCTGCTTGTTCTCTGGCTTCTCACGGTTCTGAAGCATGGTGTGGAGCGATGCCACACCTTGTTCTACGTTGTTAGCTACTACTTTGTAGAGTCCGAAACGGGACGGCTCGTTGAACTGTTTGAGGAAATTGGTCATGAAGTTCTTCAACAAGCCATCCTTGTTGTTGAACTTCAAAAAGGCTACCTGATGCACGTTTTTGGCTTCCGTTGTTTGGAGCTTGCCTTTGTCGTCAATCCCAGAGACCACTGAGAGTTTCCCAGCTTCATTCTCGTTCTTCACTTCCGCGCGGTCTTCTAATACCAGCACATAATTGTCATTGTTGTTCGATTCCATAAATCATTTATTATTGAATGAATAATTCATTATCGAACAGCAAAATTATAGCAATAATATTATGAATTTAGAAATGAGGAAATGTTGGGAAGTAGTAGGAAATACCAGGAAAAGAAAATTATTGGTTGAGCAAACAATAATCAAAAGCAGAATTAAAAATACAAATTTATGTATTTATGATTTTTGCAAAATCGCCATTTTAAGGTATTGCATATTCTGATTGACAACCATAACTTTGCAAAAATGATGACTCTAAGGCCTTTTTTGACATTTGTCCTTCTGTTTCTGTTTAATCTCACAGCTAATTCCATCATATTGGATATTGTTGTGGGTGATACCATATCCCCCACACTCAGGTCGGATTCTTTACTCAAAAAAACGATAGAACTTGATGAAGTTCTGGTTATCGGCGAGCGCAAACTGATTACAATGCGGAAGGATACGACCTTTATCAATACCAATTGTCTGCGGGTGAGACAGGGAGCTAATCTGGAAGACCTGATACAGGAAATTCCGGGTATGGAGTATGACAGGAACAACAAAACTTTGTCGTTCAAGGGAAAAATTCTCAATGGGGTAAATATCAACGGAGAAAAGTTCATGGGCAACGACATCATTGCTGCTTTGGAAAACCTGCCTGCCGATGCCGTGGAGTTGCTGAAGCTATACGACATGCTCAGTGCTCTAGAGAAAATGACGGGTGTGGACGACGGGGCTGACAACTTCGTGCTGGATATCAAGACGAAATCTTCCTATAATGGCAGCCTGACGGGTTCTCTTACGGCAGAGCATGGCAGCCAAGACAGGCGTAAGGATGAGATGCAGGGTAATCTGTTCAATGCGAATGGCGAAAACGCGACGCTGACAATCCGTTCAGACAACCTGAGCAACACGAGCGTGGGAAAAGATAATTTTCAGAATATACTGGCGGGAAACATCGTGAAGAAATTCGGTAAAAAAATTACGTTTAATGCTAACCTCTCGCTCAACACCTTCCATAATGAAAGCACGAGCGACGACTTCTATGAGCAATACCTTACATCTGGAACAAATTATCAAAAATCCACGTTATTCTTCCTTGGTAAAAGTCATAACCATTCGGCAATTATAAGCTTTCAGTACAACATCAACGAAAAGACACTGTTGAATGTCATGTTCAACGGAATCCTCGGGAATTCGGACAACCTGACTGACAACACGACCTCTCTTTATGAGCAAAACAGCACGAGGGCAGACACGTTGACCTCGGGAATGCTGAGAAGCGGTGCTAAGGGAAACAACAGGAAATATTACTTTTCTTCCGACTTCACCCGACGCATCGGTAAGGGTGGAGCCTCCATCACTTTTGAGACATCACTCAGCGGCAGTTCAGACAGAACGGAGAACAGCAGCCTTTCAAAGACCAGATTCCATCATCTGCTCAATGCGTTAGGTAATGACTCCGTTCTCCTTCGCAACCTCTGCCAGCAGATGCCTTCACGACGAAACGAAGCCCTGATGTCTCTGCGCTACACACAGCCCATTGGCAAACAGCTGAGATTGCAGGTCAGTTATGGGTTGCGAAACGAGAAGAGCATGAACACAAGCGATACTTATGACGATGCCATGCAGCATCTACATATCGACAGCCTTAGCTATGAAAGCGCACTATCTACATTGGGACAGCAGATCAGGCTGCAAATGGACTATAAGGGCAGTCGATGGAAAATCAACGGAGGCATTAATGTGGAGTGGCAGCAGCGCCACATCAGCCGCCGGCACACACTGCAAGCCGTGGACTCCACCGTCAGAGCCGTTGAATACAAGCCTATGTTCAATGTGAAATGGAACGGACGAAGCCTGGATATGGAACTGCGTTACAGCGGCAGCAGTCAGCTGCCCTCCATTCAGGAACTATTGACGATTGACGACAAGCGTAATCCGCTTTACCATGGACTGGGAAATCCTAACCTTAATCCATCATTTCGTCAGCAGCTGTCTTTTAGTTTGGATCATCAAAAATCCGGATTGACCCTGACGGGCAACTGGAGGAACACATTCAATGATCTTGCGAACGAGGTGTCGTATGAAGAAAATACGGGCGCACGGACCTACAGGACGGTAAACGTTGGAGGAAACTATTCCGTTTCCGGAATGCTGCAATGGCAAAAGCAGATAAAGCGTCTCGTGCTGTCGGGCAGTACAGGAGGTTCTTTTCAGAACCACGTCTATTTCCTGAACGAACAAACGCAAGGCAACTCCTCGAAATGTAAGACGCACATATACGGAAACTCTATCTCCATTAGAGGCAGTTATCAGCCTAAATGGGGAAGTATAGACCTGCATGGCAGTTTGCAGACGAGTCGTTCACATAACCTTCTGACAGACATTCGTGTCAACACTTTTGATTACGATTTTGGTGTCAGTGGCACAATCGACATTCCCCATGATGTGCAGATTTGGGGCGACGCAAACGGTCGCCTGCATCGCGGAACCTATGCGGTGACTGATGACGACCAGTGGCTGCTGAACATCGGAGCATCGTGGCGTTTCCTCAAAAAGAAACAGGCAACCCTCTCGTTCAAGTGGAACGACATTCTGAACAGGCGCACCCCCCTTATGCGCTCTGTTACGGAATACGGTTATCACGAGAGCTATCGTCCACAAATCAGAAGCTATGTCCTTCTCTCTTTGAGATACCGTTTTAGCATAAGTAAGCGTAAATCAGAGGGAAATCACCACAAATAGTTATATCCTCATAAATGAGGATAGGGAGTTGTCCGCTAAAATCATAGATTTTGGGTATTGTGGCATCATTATAAATAACCTATCTTTGCACCAAAACAGTTTAATTAATATAAAAAAATGAGAACCATAAGAAAAATCGCACTGCCAGTAATGGCATTTCTTGTAATGGGGCTTGCCTCATGCAACAAGGACGAGGCAATTAATTACAGTACAAAGTCCCTTAAAAACACAGAGTTGATGGACATTCTGAAAAAGAGGGGCTTTGCCTTTGACAAAGACGGCAAGTTGGAACTCAACGACTTGGCGGAGAAAACCACCACATTGGATTTAAGTGGAACCAAACTCAAAGATCTCAGCGGACTTGACATTCTGCCCAACCTGAAGGAGGTGAAGCTGTCGAACAATGACTATAAACTTTCATTCGACTTTTCACAACTCCCCTCGCAAATCACCGGTGTTGATTTAACCGGCAATGAGATTTATGAGTTTACAGGGTTGACCAAAGAGGACGAAACCGGCAATATCACGATATTGCATCATCTTAACAAACTTTACCTGCCCAACAGTGCAAAATACAACGAGGACGAAATCGTGAATTTCTTCACGACTGCAAAAGACGTTGATATGCAGATGAGCGATGAAAAAGGAACTTTGCAGAAGTACAACACACTGCGCGAGGTGCCGGACGAAGTGCTGCGCAAGGGTATGAAAGAGGTTTTCCCCAGTATTTTTACTGGCGACAAGGTAGATATTGCCAAACGAATTGTTAATCCAGAGGAGGCTGTCATGCCAACGGCATTTATGGAGGCAGATATTAATAATTTCGAGGGATTGCAATATATCATACACAACAAGGGCTGGAGAGGTACTACAGTTGTTACCTACACGGAAAGCGAGAAAGAATTTACAACGTCGATACCATATCTCAAGATTCCTAAGACGGTGCAGGGCTTGATATTGACCAATGTCAGTACGCCAAATGGTATAGACATCAGTGCTTGCACGGATCTCATGAAAGTGAGCATCAACGATAACCCATCTCTCAAGGAACTGGATTTTAGCATGGTAAAGGCATGGGGACAGCGAGGTTATCAGACGGAAATAGCCTCTGAAGGGATGAGCTATATGGAAATCGTGAACTGTGCGAATTTGGAGAAGATAACGCTACCAAAAGAAGCGAAGCACACCAGTACACTGAGTTTCATTGCACTGCCGAACTTGAAAGAGCTGAATTTTGCGAACTTCGCCTTTGTGCCAAACATGGACCTATACGATTTACCTAAGTGTAAAATAACTTATCCGACGAACAAGCTTGAAGAGCATACAGTTACAATGCCTAATGGCACAACTGAGAAAAAAGAGGCTATATTTACTATTTCCAAGGAATTGTTTGATGCGACTAATGCAAAGGAATATGTTATGAAAAACAAGGGAACTTTGCGTAGTGGCACGTCGTTTTCTTGTATGAACTCCGTTCTCGACAAAATGGCAAGAAAAATGAAAGCCTATGACTGGTCTAAGGATTATTAAGTGATTTCACCACTTATGTTCTTTCATTTTATTCATTCACAACTTTTTGATTTTTTAAAACATGAGAAAGTTATTTTTGATGCTTGCGTTTATCGCAACAAGTTTATTCACTGCCAATGCGCAGGTGAATGGGTTTAACAACGTTCTTTTCGCACAAGGAAGCGAGAAAGTGGCAGGAGTTTACACGGGCAAAATCATTCATGCCTATATGAACAAAAAGAAGGATGTGGCCTACCGTTTCCAAGACTATGTGAATTTCGAACTGGTTGACAGGGGAGGCGGTATGTACGCACTTCGCGGTATTTTGGAATTCCAAGCTGGACCTGCAAAACACGAGATTGACTTCTCGGACGAACGGGTTACGCTCAACACCGATGCCAATGGCAACATCATCAGCGCGACTGGCAAAGGGCATATCAGAGTGTCCGTTTGGAAACAGGATTGGGTGAACAGTGATTTCACGGTAACAGTTCCCGTTGGCACATCATACGCAAGGGACGGAGTCCTCAATCTCAGGTTGGAGTGCGATGTAGTTGGTGGTGTACTTGGCAAGCCGTATAAGGCCATCTTCGAGTTTAATGGTAATAAGTAAGGAGACATGACTAAGGAAAAGTTTTCGCTTTTACTTGGTTTGGCACTCACCGCCTGTTTGGTCTTCTCGTCGTGCAATAGCGACGAGAAGATTAACTCCACTCCCATTCAGGACGAGGTGATACTCGCTAAAGCCAAGGAATTGCTGACCAAGGAAGAATTTATAGTGCTTCGTGCACGCGCGATGATGGGCCCTGAGGACAAGACGCGGTTGCCCGAGGGGTGTCCGCTTAAATATTATTTCTCGTGGAACACCGCTGCAGGTAAAGCCGACCGTCCGCTCAACATCAAACTCATCAAATTCACGGTAGGAAGTATGCCACTCACGGTAGATTTCAACATCCACTGCAAGTTCATTCCGCTTAACAAGTGGGAACGCGACGAGTACAAGGGCGACGGATGGATAAAGTTCGTAGGCGAGAAAGGCGACGTGGGATACATACCTAACGAGAAAGACGAGAAGGGTATCTACACCGATGGAGAAGGTGGATTGGGCACCGTAGTGGGCTATCTCAACGTAGACACCAAAGAGATAGAATTCTCAACCAATTTCAACGTGATGCTGATGCAGAGTTTTGTCTACCGACAAAAGATTGATTACTCTAAAAAACTTACTTATGAACAGGACTTCAAGCAGTACGAAGAGGATCTTGCGAAGTATAAGAAAGAGCATGGCATTCTCTAATGTAATGAAGATACCTGTACGAAATAACAAGTGGAGTGAAATGAACGGGAAATTATCCATCCCGTTGCTGCTGTGTCTCCTCCCTGTTGGGGTAGTGGCACAGCAGCCGCATATAAACAGTGCAGACAGCGTGAGGAGTCTCGGCGAGGTGATAGTAACGGGATCACGTACGCCACGCCCTGTGAATTCGTCTCCCGTGACCACGCAGTTACTCAGTGGCAAGGTTATGAGAGATGCTGGCTTCGGAGATTTTCAATCGGCTTTGCAGCACCTCACGCCCGGACTCAATGTGCAGAAGGTGGCTTTCGGCAGCGAGATGAGTATGGACGGCATGGATGCACGCCATGTGGTGATGCTGCAAGATGGTGAGCGCATGACGGGCGATATGGCTGGTAATTTGGACTACGAAAGGTTCAATATTCACGGCATAGACCGCGTGGAAGTCGTCAAGGGAGCCAGCAGCACGCTTTATGGCAGCCGTGCATCCGGAGCAGTGATCAATGTCATCGGAAAGAAGACGCACAAGCCTCTTGACATAGATGTGGGCGTGCGCTGGGGACAGATGAACGAACGCAACTACAGGAATCCCAAGAAGAAGGATTTTATCTATATGTTCGAGAAGAATGCCGACCGTCCCAACCTCTCGGCGTGGCTCTCAGCGGGTGCACACCAGGGCTGGTTCACGTCGCAGACCGATGTGTGGTATAGTTCCACAGATGCCTTCTATCTTTATCAGAAAGTGGGCGATCGCAAGGTGTACTCGCGCGAAGCTAATCCATGGCTGCACAAAGACACTGTGTTGCAAAGCACCTTCCCTCGCCCGCCGATGGGCATCGAGGGCAGGGAACATATAGTGGCTTCGCAGAAACTGTGGGTAGAACCCATGGCAGAACTGTCGGTGCAGCTCTATGGGTCGTGCTTCTTCATGAATAGTTACGACCTGGTGCAGGACCTCGTGTTCACCCAAGCGCGCGACTGGACTTACGGTCTGAAGGCATCGTATCGATGGAAGGACTATCTCACGGCGAAACTCATGCTTCACACCGACCGCTACGCCAGCTTCAAGCGACACGAGCGGCGAGACGAGCGCAAGCCGGTCTATAAGTCGCGAATCCTTCAGCCGAGACTCACGCTGCAAAGTCGCTATTTCGACGGTCACGAGCTGAACGCCGGCATCGAACTGTTTGACGACGTGCTCACCTCTGACCGTTTCGTGAATCACAAGGTGACCACACGCACCCTGAGTGAGATGGAATGGTTTGTGCAGGACGACTGGTCGCCCACGCAGCAGTGGACGGTGTCGGCAGGACTGCGCACCAACTACTCACGCGTGTTCGGACTGATATGGCTGCCCAAGGTGGCAGTGAAATGGCAACCAGATACTCACTGGGCCTTGCGTGCGGTCTATTCCAAGGGCTCGCGCTCACCCAGCATCAAGGAACTGTTCTTCAACTGGGACCACCTCGGCATGTTCGTCATCAGGGGAAACGAAAATTTACAGCCCGAAAAAAACCATTACCTCTCCTTGGGCGTGGAGTATGCTTCGCCTAAGCTCTTCGTCAACGCAAACGGCTACGCCAACCTCTACCGCGACAAAATAGAGGGCGTGTGGAAGATTTACGATATGCAGTACAACTTCCTCTACACCAACCTCGCACGGCAGACCGTGGCTGGCCTTGACGTGCTGGCACGATGGAAACCGTGGACGTGGCTCACACTCGATGCCAACTACTCCTATGTGTATATCACTGCGGAGAAGGGGCGGCGGTTCTCCACCACCTCACCCCATGCGGCGACAGCCAATGCGACGTATAAATATAGCCGCCGCGGCTACAACCTCGGCGTGACGCTCTCTGCCCAAATCATGGGTGAGAAACGCTACGATGTGCAGGATCGTCTCTTCCTCCCTTCCGAGGGACGCGGGCGCGATGCCTATTTCCGCTGCACGCTACCGGCCTATGCGCTGTGCAACCTCAACGTAGCACAGACTTTCAGTGACAAGTACCGGCTTTCGGTGGGTGTAAACAACCTGCTGAACTACAAGCCCAAGACTTTAGGCTCAGGACTGACCACGTTTAGCGTACCGGCGGAGGCGGGTGCAAGGCTCTACGTGCAATTTGAAGTAAAAATCGACAAGAAGTAATGATGAAGAATAATCTTACAGATAAGACCATCGGCATACTCATGGCAGCAGCCTCTGCAATATTACTCGGAAGCTGTGTGCATTACGATGCCGACGAGTTCGAAGGAAAGGTGATGCCTCGCGCCACAGGTGCCTATACGGGAGTTACCGACGACTGGCTCTACTTCAACCTGCGAACGGGCAAGGCGTTCAATCTTTCCGCTCCCAATCAGGATATCACAGAAGGAGACCAGTTGAAACGTCTGGACTGGGACATCGCCTTCTGCGGAGCGCATATCCGCACCAATGGCGGCACGTCGGGTCCGGGCAAGGGGGCGGCGGCAGACCTCGGTTTCGGCGACTACGACCACTGGCAGGACAGAGTGCAGATTCCCGACGATGTGAAGTGGGTGGAGGACGACACAACCTCCGTCTATGTCACCTACTCGCAGCGCGAGTGGTACAACTACGTGAACACTCACTACCTCAAGCCCGACGGCACACCCGACAACGACGGACACCCATGGTTTGACCCCAACCGCGGACCGGCACGACGGCTCACCAGTGGCAATCCGCTCTTGGAGCAGTGCATCAAAATAGAGGGACCTCCCATGACTTACACGCCGTCCTATCACGTCTACGTTATACGCTGTGCCGACGGTGTGCGGTGCTTCAAACTACAGGTGGTGAGCTGGTTCAACCAGCAGTCGTCCATCGATGACGAGGGCGGCGGGCAGATGAGCTATTACATCGATGAACTGAAATAATAATAACAACATATCATCAATGGAGACAAAACGTAAAATATATCCTTGGCGCACTATCGTATCGTTCTTACTGGTACTCTTTGCCATGCCGTTGGGACATGCGCTGATGATACTAATGGAGAAGTTTATGGACGAGGGCGCCATGCATGTAGCAGGGTTTGCGATGGGTTTCGTGGGGCTTGTCCTCGTTATCGTCGGCGTGTTCGTGAAAGGCGACACCCGCCAGACGCTGTGGGGACTCTTCGGCGGACTGCTCTTCTGGACGGGATGGGTGGAATTTCTCTTCCTCTACTATGCCCGCCGCTACGGCGTGCAGCCTGAAATGGAGAACGGCGTGGTGGTGACCAAGCCCGAATATCTCATCATGCCGGCCTCATTCGGACTGTGGATGATGGTGATGACGATGTACATCTTCAGCACCAAGAACGGCTGCGACTTCATCACGTGGATACAGAAAATGGTGTTCCGCAGCCGCCGCAAGGTCATCGCTGCCCAGCCCATGACACGCCACACGAGCATCGTGACGTTCATGGAACTCAACATGATGCTGTGGGGACTGTACCTGCTGCTGATGTTCTGTTACGACAAACGCTTCGTCGGCGACCACCATCCCGTGACGTTTTTCGTGGGCCTGGGCTGCCTCGTGGCATCAGTGTTCATGTTCCTTAAACAACTGCGCATCGCCTCGTGGGGAGCAAACATACGTATGGCGATAGCCACGGTCATCGTATTCTGGACGCCCGTGGAAATTCTCGGTCGCATCAATTTCTTTAAGGAATTCTGGGTTGAGCCCGAGAAGTACAGGTTGCAGATGATTGCAATCCTCGCGGTCTTCATTGTTCTCGGCTTTTATCTTTGGATAAAGAGCAAACAGCACAGGAGAGCTAAGACGAATGATTGAACTCCACGCATATAGCAAACCTAATCATAAACCCAAAAGACGGCTTGATAGCCGGTCTTGATAAAAAAACTTCAACGATGAAAGAAAATTTCAAAATCTCTATTCTCTGGGTGTCGATAATTGCAGGTATGTCTGCACATTCATTAATGGATATGATACCCCTTTTCTGGAATGCAAACATAGCAATCTCCAATGACGGTGTGGCTCCTATGTCGATGCTTGTGTTGATGGCGGTCGTTTCTGTCACCTTGCCGATGACGGGACTGCTGCTTTCGCTCTATGCCTGTAAAAGTCGGTATAAGTTAGTGCATTTCTGCCTTGCCGCACTCATTGCACTGTTTTGCACAGCACATTGCACGGAGCTTATATTCACTTTCGAGTTTCCACAGCTCTTTATCCACCCCATGCTAGTTGTGCTGAGCATAACGCTTGCCTATGAGTCGTGGAAATGGTATAAGGAGGCGTAAGCCTTTTATCATTATAAGAAACGCACTTGTCTTAATGATATAATGCGTTTTTTTATCTCACGTAATGAATACTGTTCACTTTTCCAATAAATCTCGTTATTTTCAACAATGAATAAAACGATATTCACCTTTATCTTATCGTTCATTCCCTTTTTCGGGTGGGCACAGGAACAGACCGTTTCGCCTTTTCACAAGGACGACCACGAGGGAGGACTGTTTGCAGGCGGTGCCGTCACTTATTAGAACAACACCAAGACCAAAGCCACTACGCTACAGTTGTATCCCGAGGTAGGCTGGCGGTTCAACGAGACATGGGCTACGGGCATCATGTTGGGTTATGCCTTCGGCTCGGAACGTGGCGAGAACGGACGAGAGAAAACCCATGCCCTGAAACTGTCACCTTTCGTACGCTACTACTATCTGCATAAAGGACTGTTCAACCTGTATTTAGACGGCGGTTTCGGCTACAACTACATCACTCCCGTCGGTTCTGCCGGAACTTACAGGCATCATGGCTTTGAGGTAGGGGTGCGTCCGGGCGTATGCGTGGATCTGAAGCATGGTGTGGAGCGATGCCACACCTTGTTCTACGTTGTTAGCTACTACCTTGTAGAGTCCGAAACGGGACGGCTCGTTGAACTGACGTAGAAAATTGCTCATGAAGTTTTTTAGAAGTCCGTCCTTGTTGTTAAACTTCAAGAACGCTGCCTGATTGGCAGCGATTACTTCGGTGGTTTTAAGGTTACCCTTGTCGTCAATACCGGATACTACGGAGAGTTTTCCCGTTTCTTTCTCGTTCTTTACCTCAGTGCGGTCTTCCAAGACCAGCACATAGTTGTCATTGTCTTTTGGCTCCATAATTATTTGTTATTTATTTGTTATTGAGTTACTATGTTGAACGACAAAGATATAAGCAATAATCAGATTGTTTATAACATAAAGAATTCACGGGAAAAGAAGGGAAAATAAAGGTATTATTGAAAGGTGTTTTGTAAACCTTAATTTGATTACTTACCAAAATATGATGTCGATTTCTTCGCTATCTGAGAACATGAAGTTTTAATGAAAAAGGAGATGTTGAACTTCTGTTATTACACTCTATCACACCAAATGTTGGATGAGGCAGATTTAATATTAAACCATTGATACATACTATATAGAATAATATCACCAATATTAGGTATATACAGATAAGTTTTTTTTTGTAAAAACTCCGCAAGTCATACCGTCTTATTGGTATTTTTATGGTACTTGCAAAAAAAATAATGATATTAGTTTGCTTATTTGTTTTTTTTGCTTTCTTTGTAAAAAGAACTAATACAGTTAAGAATATATGCAATACCGACAATCTGATAGAAAGCTATATTTTCATGAACTTTCCACAACAAGCCAAAAATATTTTATTCCTTATATCGAAAAATATAAGGAAATAACTCATGGAATAAATGTTTTGGAAATAGGTTGTGGTGACGGAGGAAATCTTTTGCCTTTTTCTAAAAAGGGATGCAACACTCTTGGGGTTGATTTGGCAGAATGCAGAATTAGTGATGCTAAAAAGTTCTTTCATGAAGCCAATGCTGCAGGAGAATTTTTTGCTTCAGATATATTTGATATTAAAGGGAAGGATGGGCTTTTTGATTTAATAATTTGTCACGATGTTTTAGAACATATAGAGAATAAGTCTTTTTTTTATATCTTCCTTAAAAAGATTTCTTGCCCCACGAGGGGTTGTTTTTATCTCTTTTCCTGCGTGGCAAATGCCGTTTGGAGGACATCAACAAATTTGTAGAGGAAAGTTCCTTTCTCATCTTCCTTGGTTTCATTTGTTACCTAAAATTTTATACGAAAGCCTTCTCAAACTTGGGAGAGAAAAAGAAGATACAATTAAGGAATTACTTAGCATCAAAAAGACAAAATGTCCTATTGAGCTTTTTGAGAAATTGATAGAAAAGAAATTTAGAGTTCTTGATAGAACTCTGTTTTTCATAAATCCGCATTATGAGGTGAAATTTAAGTTAAGGCCTCGCCTATTACATCCGACAATTGGGAAAATACCCTATATTCGTAATTTTTTCACAACGTCTTGCTTCTATTTATTATCATAATAAATTATTAAACAAGGTAATCTTACTTCCGAAAAGCGATTTCATAATCTCAAATTATTAATTAAAACCTGACAGCAATGAAAAATTTAATGGTTAAGAAGGCTGTTTCTGCTTTAGTTTTTGCTCTTTTTTGTGTAACTGCAAATGCACAAATGAAATTGTACAGTAATGGTCAATTAACAATTGGCAATACTGCACCCTATGGTTTCTACAAACAAACCATTGAAGGTCTTGGAATGTACTTCAAGTGTAAGACAAGCAATTTTTTCCAAATTGACGTCTCACCTGTTGGTACCCGTTTGGCTAGTCATGCCGACCAAGTTGTATTCTACAATACACAGACAAGTACTTTCAACAGTATTCAAGTTAAGGATGTTTATAATTACTCTGATGCAAGAGCGAAATCTAATATTCGTTCTTTACAAAATGGATTAAATTGCATTCTCAAATTGCGTCCCGTGTCATACTCTTTTTCAGATAAACCTACTAGAGAGGCTTCTTTACTAAGGAAAGGAGGAGATGAAAGGGAAATAGGTCTACTCGCACAAGAGGTTGAAAAAGTTTTACCTAATGTAGTTTTAACTGATGCGGAAGGTAAGAAATTGATTAACTATACTGCACTTATCCCTGTAATGATTGACGCTATCAAATCTTTACAAACGGAAATAGAACTTCTTAAAAATAAAAAATAGAATCCTATGAGATACAAGAATTTTATACTACTTTATACGGCGTTGATTTGCTCTTCTGTGGTAATTATATCTTGTAGTGATGTAATAGATAATAATATCATTAACAAGTCCGATAATCAAATTTCGACACGAGCAAGCCACAGACGCCCAACGGATTATTATTATTGGTATAATGGTAAAAAAATAGAAATATCTTCTTTACGAAATTTATACTATATTTCATCATCCGATAGTTCAAAGTTAGTGGCTATTGACTTGAAAAATTCTGCTGTTTCTACAATTACAACAAAGCAAGCAGTACAAAGCCAAAAAGGCTCTCAGTCGCGTTTTTGGAAAATAGTTGAAATAAGACCAGTTGGCAATGTAACTACGAATGGAATTCTTAGTTCAATGATACAAAAATTGAAAGGAAACAAAGATGTTCAAGTTGCGCCAGTGTTTGGACTTGATGAACAAGACTATATATCAACAAGTGAGTACTTTTATATAAAGTTAAAATCATCTCAAGACTATAATCTTCTCCAAAGTGTTGCGAAAGACTTTGACGCAAAGGTTATAAAGGAAGTTGATTACATGCCTAATTGGTACATTCTAAAGTCGCCGATAAATTCTAATGGTTTGGAAACTTCAAACAAATTCTACGAAACAGGCAAATTTGCGGATGTAGACCCTGCTTTTATGTTTAATTTTAAGACAAATAATTGTACCTCTGAGCCTGATTTTAATCGGCAATGGGGACTAGAAAAGGTCAATGCGTGCAATGCTTGGAAATTAACTAAAGGCAAACCTCAAATTACTGTTGCGGTTTTAGACCAAGGTGTAGATCAAAACCATAGAGAGTTCGCGAATAATTATAGTCCATTGTCATATGACATACATAATGGTCATTCTCCATCTGTTGTACGTGGAAGGCACGGTACTCATGTAGGAGGTATTATAGGTGCAAACCATAATGGAATTCAAATAGCAGGTCTTGCCCCTCAATCCACAATTTTATCCATCAGTCATGGATTGTACATTTCGCCAACTATTAGTAGCGAGTTAGCAACAGGGTTTGGATATGCGACATCTCACAATGTTGATGTTATCAACAACTCTTGGGGAGATCAGGGTGGAGCCTTTTACAAAGAAATGCATAGTGCTATCTTGGAAGATGCTATTAGGACCGCAATGACTTCTGGTAGGAATGGGAAAGGAATGATTGTTGTTTTTGCTTCTGGAAATTATAATAAATCAGTGCCAGATTATCCCGCAAATTTCCATCCAGACATTCTTGTTGTTGGTTCCGTAGACCAAAGGGATAAAAAATCTAGTTTTTCATCTTATGGGAAAGCTCTTGATGTTGTTGCACCAGGTAGTAATATTTTATCAACAGTTCCTAACAATGGTCTTGATGAGATGAGTGGTACTTCTATGGCAGCTCCTCATGTGAGTGCCATCGCTTCATTAGTTTTATCTATTAATCCAGAATTGACAAGAAAAGATGTTGTAGATATAATAGAACAAACTGCACAAAAGGCAGGAAATTATGTATATTCTACTTTACCTGATAGAACGAATGGAACTTGGAATGAGCAAATGGGATATGGTATCTGCGATGCCTTTTCAGCTGTTTCAGCAGCACAAGGAGGGATTGTTTACTTCTATGATCAAACAGTAACATCCAATAGAAATGTAGCAGGATGGATTATTAAAGCAAAAAATTTTAATGTTACAAGCAATTCATATTTGAAGTTCACATATGGTAATATTGTAACTATTGATGCTCCATTCACCATAACGAAAGGTTCTGTATTTGAGATCTCCAAGAAATAATTATCTTTTATATGCAGAAGAGGGATAAAATTTATCTGATAAAATTTATCCTTCTTCTGTCGTTCTTTTTAAGGATATTTCTTCCTTTTTCACCCTGAATTAATCTTTGATAAGATGTGATAATGATGGATCAGACTTTATCCTTTCCGTTTCCTTGCCAACAAGATTTAAAACCTCTCTCTTCACTCGTTTATAATTTTCCTCTATTGTTTCTTTGAGAGTATCTTTCCCCTCTTCATCTGTGAACTCAACAATCACAGGAATTGATAGATAGGCTTTCATCTCAGCGGAGACTTTGACACTATCCACCACTATTTCAGCATGGAAAATCTTCTGGTCGATGCGTTCATCGAAGTTGTCAGATACTGCTCCAACGAACATACCTTGTGTAAGGTTGGAAATCTTACTTGCAGGGATAAGACTATCCATCTGTGTTGAAATGGAAGTGGATTTGTCGTTACGGTTGATGGTCATAGACTGTCGTTGCTGGAGAACCTTTCCAAATCGTTCAGAAAGCGTCTTGGCCGTTTCTCCGACGACTTGCCCGGAGAAAACATTGCCTACCGTATTCTGAATCACTTTGCTCTCCTTATCCCCATAGTCACGGGTAAGCTGCGAAAAGTCCTGAAAACCCAGACACACTGCTACTTTATTACTTCGTGCAGTGGCAATCAGATTGTCCAAACCACGGAAGTAGATTGTCGGCAACTCGTCGATAATCACTGAGGATTTGAGTTGCTTCTTCTTGTTGATGAGCTTCACGATACGGCTGTTATACAAACCAAGTGCAGCCGAGTAGATATTCTGACGGTCGGGATTGTTACCCACAACAAGGACTTTCGGCTCATTGGGATTGTTGATGTCAAGTGAGAAATCATCACCTGTCATTACCCAATAGAGAGCTGGCGAAATCATACGTGAAAGCGGTATCTTGGCACTGGCAATCTGTCCCTGTAGCTGGTCTTGCGCTCCGCCCTCCCAAGCATCCATAAAGGGAGAAAGGTAGTTGGCAAGCTCATCGTAGGAAGTAAGTATCGGAAATATCTGTGCGTAGGGACGGTTCAGGAATTCTATGGCATGTGGAAAGGTGCAATACCTGCCGTTCTCATATATCTTCAGAAACCAGATAATGGCGGCAAGCAAGATAATCGGTGATTCGACGAAAAAATCTCCTTGCTTCTGAATCCACGAACGGTTCAGATTAAGCATAATGGTATAGGCACTCTCGTAGGCATCCGATATATCCGTCATAAAAGCAGGATTGATAGGATTGCAGCGGTGCGATTTGCGTGGGTCATCAAAGTTAATCACATAGAACTGAGGCTTTACTTGGTAGGCATCAAGGTGGTTGAGCAAATGGTTGTAGGCAATCTCGGAAAGGTCGGGAAACTTATAATCATAGATATACATGGCAAAGCCTTTCTCTATCTGTTGCTTGATGTAGTTGTTCACGATAGCGTATGACTTACCAGAGCCGGGTGTGCCGAGCACCATCGAGGCACGGAATGGATTGACTACATTGATCCAGCCCTTGTTCCACTTCTTCTTATAGTAGAATCGTGTAGGAAGGTTTACCGAGTATTCGTTCTCCATCAACCGAGTTTCCTGCATAAAGCTCTCATTCTCGGTATTGAACACATCGTCCATCAAGTTGTTTTTGAGCAGTCGGCTCATCCACACACCTGCCATCAGCAGACAGATATAGCCCACAGACAGCGTAAAGATATAGAGCGAAGCAGTACCCACCTTACCAATGGGCAATGCCAACAGCCACCAATTCAGAAAAAAGAGCACAAAACCTGCGAAAAGCACCGTCCAAATCTTTGGCCATGTGATTTTCTCTTCCTTCACGCCTTTTGTACCTAAACAGGAGAGCGCAAGGAAAACCACACAAAAGAGTTTCGTCCAAAGGATGGACGAGAACAAGCCCGTAGTCCGCTCAAAATTCATCAGTATTTTGTTGATGATGCTCAATGTGAAATGCCATTGCTGGAATGCCTCGTAACAAAACCAATAACAGTTAATCAGGAGGAATATCACAGATATACCCCGCATAAAGTCCATAACTTTACCCAATGCCCTTAAATCATCTTCTTGTGCCATAATAATGTATTTGTAGCCTCCCCCCAACCCCTCCGAAAGGAGGGGAGTTGGAATTGCTCGTTTATTTAATGTTTTCTTCGTCTAAGATTTACCTTACTTTGCTTTCGGAGTTTACGCTGCCATGCCGCTTCTTTCCAATCATCATTGCCCGATGCAGAGAAAGTTTCTCCCACCATATCGTCGATTAGTTCATCAACAAGGTTGTCGCCTTCCTCTGTGTCTTGTTGTAATAACTGCATGTTATTTATCTGTTCATGGCTAACGGACGGATTACCATAAAGCGATTCATCCAAGAATGGATTGTGAGCAGGGTTAGAGAAGTACTCGTTAAACTTATTGGCGGCATATCCCTTCCCCAATCGTGAGCCGTTGAGCGCAACGCCTCCTTCGTCGTCTATGAAGGTAATGCCATAGATACGTCCGCTTTCATTCTTTCGGATTGCCACACGCAAGCCCTGTTCCTCCAATCTTTGTCGAAGTTCTTCCTCTGTCTTTGGAGAGGTACGCATAACTTCCAATATCTTTCTTCTAACGGTTGGTATCAGCGGCTTGATGGCTTGCTTCGATTTCCGCATCCTGTTCTGCACGGCAGTGTGGCCTACACCACGGCCGATGTCTGAGGCATGGATGGGTGTGCCTGCCTTGTTTCCCTTGTCATTAGTCGAGACATAGACAAGCCCGTCGTATTTCCTTCCCCGAAACTCCTTCCTGACTTCTTCCACTGCAAGATTGTATGCGGAGAGAACGGCGTTCAGTTCACCCAATGAACAGAAGCGATAATGCTTCAGCACCCTGCGGAGGACGCTTGCCACCTGCTCCTTGATGTTTCCTTTACCCATATCCACCTTGGGCGTTTCTGTTTCTGCCTTATTACTAATTTTTGAACTTGGAATAAGATTATACTTCCTTTCCAAGGCATCGGTAATCTGCTTGCTCCGCCGCTTCTCAAACTTATCGTTCATCTTTCTTCCTTTGCTGTCCACCCGAAGCGACACGATGTGTATATGCTCACGGGCAATGTCATTATGCTTGAAGACGATGTAGGGTTGCTTGCCATAGCCGAGTGCCTCCATATATTCCTTTGCAATCTGCGTGAGTTGCTCATCAGATAGTTTCTCGTCTGGGTGCGGATTGAGGGAGCAGTGAAAAACCGTTTTCTTTGTCCTGCATTGCTCTGGTATCGTCTTTTGCATATCGGCAAGTACCTTATCCATTTGAAAAGTGCCATCGAAGCCTTTCCGAAGTTCGTTCACGCAGAGGACTACCGCTTCGTTGTGCTGCATCTTTTTGAAGTTATACCCCAATGCTCCTCCAAGGTTCTCGGTAGAAGAAATCTTTGCAATCATATTCCTTTATCGACTATCAAATTGTTCCGTCAGTTGGATGGCTTTCTGTTGTAGCGTGATGATTTGACCAGAGATTTTTTCCAATTTTTCAAGTAAAATCTGTGCAGTTTTCACGCTGTGATAAGAGTTTATTGCGCGTACTGTTTGGTTGTAGAGTACGCCTATCCGATGATTTTCGGCAATCAATTCCGAGAGTTTACGATAATAATCCACAGCGGATTTATCTACTGTTATCACCTTGAACTTCTCCCCAAGAATACAGCCACGCACAAAATCAGACTTCGATTTTGCACCGGATTTATGGAAAAGTTCAATGACTTTTTGCTGGTCTTTGGGGTTGGGCAACCGTACATGCCAGTTGTCCCAACGTGGCTTTTCTGCCGTCTTTTGTTCTGAACCGTGTTCCGTTTCCTTTTTCATATTCGTTTTGGCTTCTAATTACGACTTTGGAGTAATTCATCTCCCCTTCGGGGCAAGGGTATTTGTGGTACAAACGTCGGTTTGTGTTACAAAGACACACCTTGCCAATATCAAGAGTTGATGCAATAGAAGCATCCACCTGTAAGGGTGTCCGCTTCGGATAGTTTACCTCCATGTTTTCTATCTGCCTGCAAAGTTACAGTGGATTTTCAAATATCTCATTATCAGCGACATTCACTCTTTTTCCTTTCATTTCCCTGCATTTCATAGGCATCATAAAATCAGCCGAAATATCATTTATTTTGCAATCAGAACGAGCGAACAATGGTATGATAACACAAGCAAAAGATATATCATATTATCGCCTGCTTGCACCAAAGATGACAAGAAGGAACAATACATATTCATAACAATTTATTGTCATGACAAACTATTGTCAATACAACAAATTGTAAGAACTTGAAATCGTCCTTTTGGACTATCGCCCAAACCATACACAGTCAGAGCAAACTGTCTGCTGATGACTCTTAATAATGAGAGAACATCCAAACATCAAATAGACAAATAATATGAACTAAGAAATTATCATTATGGAGAACAAAGAACAACGCCCCCTTTTTCTGGGCTTCTCTTCCCAAAAGGGAGGAGTGGGAAAAAGTACTCTTGCCGAAATCGTAAGCAGCATATTGTACTACGAGCAAGGCATCAACCTCTTCGTGATGGACTGCGACCTGTCGCAAGACTCTTTCTACAAACTGAGGGAACGTGAGAAAAGTATCGTTCAGGAGAGCGAAGAACTTTCCAAATCCATGCAGGAGTACTTTCATCACCTTGGCAAAAAAGCATACAGAATTTACAAGTCTGCACCCAAGGAAGCCGTCAGGACTGCACGAAGTAAAATCGACGGTATCAGCAACGAGAAGTACCAGTTGGTTATATTTGATTTCCCGGGACATGCTGGAACAACCGAACTGATGGAACTGTCCCTTCAGATGGACTATATCCTTTCTCCGATTGAAGCCGATATTCAGTCGCTGGTTTCATGTCTGGCATACGCCAAGACTATCACGGAGATTGGAGTTTCGATGTCCGACTCCCGGATAAAGGACATTATTCTGTTCTGGAACAAGGTGGACAGAAGAGTAAGGAACATCATCATCGACGAATATACAAAGCTCATCGACGAATACGAACTCACGCTCCTGCCCGGCTATGTGTATGCCACGCACCGCTTCTCTCACGAACTTTCCACATACGGACTGTTCCGCTCTACCTATCAGCCTCCTGCAAGGGGATTACGAATGGGTACAGGGCTGGACGAACTCGTCAATGAGATAATTCAACGTCTCAAACTAAAAACGAAAACAGAAAATGGCAACGATTGAAGAAAGAAAGCAACAGCTGGAAAACAAGCTGAAGAAAATGGCAGAGGACAATGTCGTGGTGAAACCTGTCACGATACCAAACTCCTTCGACCCTTCCGAGGATACTGAGTCCTCCCCAGCAACATCAGGGGAGGAAGACAATAATTTAGAAGAGACGAAAGAAACGAAAACAGCAAAAGAAAAACCGGTAGATGAAATAGAAAGAGAGGAAACGGGGAACACGGAACAGAAACGGGAAAGGAAGCCGAGAATGGAAAAGCCCGGCGTATCCTCCCTTTCCATCGAGGACTACCGTTCCCTGTACTTTCATCCCGTCCGTTCCCAAATGCGGACAGCCTTCTCTATAAATCTGGAAACGCTGCAGAACCTGCGCAACGTATTGCAGGACTTGGGGGAGCGTGTCTCCATAGCCGCATATATAGACAACATTCTTAGGGAACACCTGCGTGAACATTTGGAATTGCTCAACAGTGCGGCAGCAAAACAAAGACGCAAGACAACAATAACACTATGATGGAAACAATACTTTTCAGTTTTATACTGATACTCATCATCATTTGGATAATGCTGGGTATCCTGTACTTCTATATGCGGTATGTATCTCCGTATGGCATCCTTATCAAGAAAAATAAAAAGGGCAATGAGCAGACTAAGGAGAATGAAGCGACGAAGAAAAAAGACGGACAAAAAGGAGAAGGAACAGAAGATCAAGCCGAGTTTGTACTGATTGGCAAAAGCCGTTCCACTTCCCCTATTATCCCACAAGTTCCCTCTGCTTCATCATTAGAAAATTCAAAGCAGAATAGTAATAATTTTGTAACGCAAAACTCCGAAAATAAAGATGACATGAAGGAAGAGGATAACGAGATGGAGGTTAGCTACGAGATGGAAAGAGAGGACGAAAACGAGGTTGCTCGCGAGGAGCTGAGTCTGCCCATTGAGTCCGCATCTGAAGATGGCGAGGTATCCAGTCAATCTATCCTCGCACGTGACTTAGGTCGCATGAGAAAGTGGCGTAAGAACAGTGATGAGGTAGATGATGCCGAAGTCAAGGAAATTGTCGGTCAACTTAAAGGCACTGACTTTATGGAGAAATACAAGGAGTATGTCGCCAAAATGCAAGGTGAGCAGTCCATCCTGCTGGATAAAATCCGAAGCGCAGAGGAAGGAGAAGAGCAGACAGATGAATTGTCCACTTTCGATGCCTCCAGAAAGAACTCTTCTGACAATCTGATGACGGAAACTGACGATATGGGTGAGCGTCCACTGTCATACTATCTGTAAAACCAATGTTCATATTGTAGAAGTGTAAAGTGATGCGGGGGTGGCTCAAAAGTAAAACAATCAACCAATATCTGTCATACGATAAAACCGAGCTACCCCTTGCCACTTTCACCCTAAAAAGAAAATAATTTGTTTAACAACTTAAAATAAAAACAGCAATGAACAACAAAAAGAAAATCACAATGCTGCTCCTGATAGCCGCCACTGCCACAGGAGCGTACGCACAGGGCAACGGCATGGCGGGTATCAACGAAGCCACCAAAATGGTGACCTCGTACTTTGATCCCGGTACGAAACTTATCTATGCCATCGGTGCCGTGGTGGGCTTGATCGGAGGAATAAAAGTCTATAACAAGTTCTCTAGTGGCGACCCCGATACGAGCAAGACCGCCGCCTCTTGGTTCGGTGCGTGCATCTTCCTCATCGTGGCTGCCACCATCCTACGTTCTTTCTTCCTATAACCACTATGGCGAGTTGGGAAATCAACAAAGGTGTAGGTCGGACGGTGGAGTTCAAGGGCTTGAAGGCGCAGTACCTCTTCCTCTTTGCAGGAGGCTTGCTTGCCGTCTTCATCCTCGTGGTCATTCTTTATCTCTGTGGAGTGAGCCAGATAACCTGTCTGGTCATAGGCATAGTGGGTGCCACCCTCGTGGTGTGGCAAACGTTTGCCATGAACCGAAAGTATGGGCAATACGGACTCATGAAAAAGGGAGCCGTGAGAATGCACCCACGCTACCTTTTGAACCGCCGGACGGTCTATCACCTTATCCGTAACCTTCAACCCAAAAGAAAGAAGCAATGAGAAACAACAGTAAGATAACTACCTTGGAATCGAAGTTCCCGCTGCTCTCCGTCGAGCAGGGGTGTATGGTGAGCAAGGACGCAGATATTACGGTCGCCTTCCGTTTGGAACTACCCGAACTCTTTACCGTCACTTCTACAGAATACGAAGCGATGCATTCTGCTTGGCATAAGGCAATCAAGGTGCTACCCAATTACAGTATCGTACACAAGCAGGACTGGTTTATTAAGGAGGACTATCAAGGAAAGCTCTTCGATGGCGGACTGAGTTTCCTTGCCCGTTCCTCTGAACGGCACTTCAACGAACGTCCGTATCTACACCACTCGGTCTATCTCTTCCTAACCAAGACGAACAAGCAGCGTATGGCACAGCAGAGTAACTTCTCTTCGCTTTGTCGTGGACATCTGCTGCCCAAGGAAATTACCAACAAGGATGAGGTGATGAAGTTCATGGAAGCCGTAGACCAGTTCGAGCGTATCATCAACGATACCGAGCAGATAAGGATTGTCCGCATGACTGAAGATGAGTTAGTTAGCACAAATGAAAAGGGCGGCCTGCTTGACAGGTATTTCTCTCTTTCAGAAGAGGGACATGCCTCATTGGAGGACATCCGTCTGGGTGCAGACCTTGTGCGTGTGGGCGACAATATGCTCTGCTTACATACATTAAGCGATACAGATGATTTGCCCACAAGTGTGAGTACTGATAGCCGATATGAACGGTTATCCACCGACAGGAGCGACTGCCGTCTTTCCTTTGCCGCTCCCGTGGGTCTGATGTTACCGTGTAACCACATCTATAACCAGTATCTCTTCATCGAAGACAGCGATGCCAACTTGGAACGCTTCGAGAAACAGGCACGGAATATGCACTCGCTGGCACGCTACAGCCGTAGCAACCAAATCAACGAGGAGTGGATACAGGAGTATCTCAATATTGCCCACTCACAGGGACTGACCTCTATCCGTGCCCACTTCAATGTGCTGGCATGGAGTAGTGATAAGGAAGAACTTCGCCAGATCAAGAACGATGTGGGTTCTTCCCTTGCCTTGATGGAGTGCCACCCTCGCCACAATACCATTGATGCGGCAACGCTCTACTGGGCGGGCATTCCCGGCAATGCGGCAGACTTTCCTGCAGAAGAGTCATTCTATACTTTTATCGAGCCTGCCCTTTGTTTCTTCACGGCAGAGACGAACTATAAGGACTCGCTGTCTCCCTTTGGTATCAAGATGGCTGACCGACTTTCGGGTAAGCCCATCCACCTTGACATCTCCGACCTGCCAATGAAGCGCGGCGTGATTACCAACCGTAACAAGTTCATCTTGGGTCCTTCGGGCAGTGGTAAGTCTTTCTTTACCAACCACATGGTACGTCAGTATTACGAACAGGGAGCGCATGTCCTCTTGGTCGATACCGGAAACTCATATCAAGGCTTGTGTGAACTTATCCACCGCAAGACCAAAGGTGAGGACGGTGTGTATTTTACCTATACCAATGAAAATCCGATATCCTTCAACCCTTTTTATACGGATGATTACTTCTTCGATGTTGAGAAAAGGGAGAGTATCTGGACATTATTACTTACACTTTGGAAAAGTGCTGATGAACATATCACCAAGACCGAAGCAGGCGAACTCGGTTCTGCCGTCAATGCCTATATCGAACTTATCAGGACGGATCATACCATCGTTCCCTGCTTCAATACCTTCTATGAGTATCTGCGGGACGTGTACCGCAAGGATATGGAAAAGCGTGACATCAAGGTAACGCTCTCGGACTTCAACATTAACAACCTCTTAACTACATTGAAGCAATACTATCGTGGCGGTCGTTACGACTTCCTTTTGAACTCGGACAAGAATATTGACCTGCTCTCCAAACGCTTCATCGTCTTTGAAATCGATCAAGTGAAGGATAATAAAGACCTTTTCCCTGTGGTAACGATTATCATCATGGAAGCCTTCATCAATAAGATGCGCCGATTAAAGGGTATCCGCAAGATGATACTCATTGAGGAAGCGTGGAAAGCCATCGCTTCGGCAAACATGGCGGACTACATAAAATATTTGTATAAGACCGTCAGAAAGTATTTCGGGGAAGCCATTGTGGTAACGCAGGAGGTGGATGACATTATTCAGTCGCCCATTGTCAAGGAGAGTATCATCAACAACTCCGACTGCAAGATACTGCTCGACCAGCGCAAGTATATGACCAAGTTCGATGGTATACAGGCGATGCTCGGTCTTTCGGAAAAGGAAAAGAGCCAGATACTCTCCATCAATCAGAACAACGACCCCAACCGACTCTACAAGGAAGTGTGGATAGGCTTGGGCGGTATGCAGAGTGCCGTCTATGCCACGGAAGTGAGCATGGAGGAATACCTCACCTACACCACTGAGGAAACCGAGAAGGTAGAGGTCATGCAGCGTGCGGAACAGCTCGGTGGCGACATCGAGACCGCTATCCGCCAGCTTGCCATAGAGAAAAGAAGCAATAAAAAGAAATAAGTAATAAACCATCAAAACTATAGCAACAATGAAAAAGTACATTTTCATGGCTCTCTTAGGATTGAGCCTTTCAGTTCCCAAAGCCCACGCACAGTGGACGGTCTATGATCCGGGTAACTTTGCCGGCAATATTGCCAATACGGTCAAAGAGATTGCTACCGCCTCGAAGACAGTAAAGAATACCCTTGACGGATTCAAGGAGGTGGAGAAACTCTACAACGACACCAAGAAGTATTACGATGCCTTGAAGAAAGTGAATAACCTTATTGGCGATGCCTATAAGGTCAAGGAGTGTATTCT
The DNA here is from genome assembly GCF_008016795.1 of Prevotella brunnea. Classification (GTDB taxonomy): domain Bacteria; phylum Bacteroidota; class Bacteroidia; order Bacteroidales; family Bacteroidaceae; genus Prevotella; species Prevotella brunnea. The sequence goes on along the minus strand of NZ_SDIK01000015.1, from coordinate 16,536 downwards.
CATGGTGGGTGACATCTCGGAGATTTATGTTACCTCATATAAGAAAATGCTCTCAGACAAGAACTTCCGCCCGACAGAACTCGCCGCAATGGCTTCGGGCTACACCAAGCTGCTCGAGCAGAGCGGTGAGAGCCTGAAAGAACTCAAGTCCATCGTCAAGAGTAATGTATTCTCCATGAACGACCACGAGCGCATGCAGCAGATAGACCGTATCTATACAACACTACGTGAGTACCGCTCCTTGGTGTCGTACTATACAAGGAAGAATATCTCCGTGAGTTATGTCCGTGCCCGTGAGAAGAACGACCTTGCCTCTGTTAAGGCGCTCTACGGCAATACGGCAAGCAGGTATTGGTAAATCCACAGACAAAAAAGAACTTGAAAGAACTTTCATAAAAAAACTTTTGCTTATGGATTTTGCCAGTTTACATGAGCTGCTACGCTCAACCTATGACGAGATGATGCCGCTCTGTGCCCAGATGACAGGCATTGCCAAAGGCATTGCGGGCTTGGGTGCACTCTTCTATATTGCCCTTCGGGTGTGGGCTTCCATTGCCCGTGCCGAGGCAATCGATGTGTTTCCGCTTCTCCGTCCCTTCGTGCTGGGCTTTTGTATCATGTTCTTTCCGACAGTCGTACTCGGTACGATGAACGCCGTACTCTCACCTGTGGTGCAAGGAACGGAGATGATGGTACACCAGCAGGAAGGCAATTTGGCGGAACTGACCGCAAAAAGAGATAAGCTGCAGGAGGAAGCCTACCTTAGGAATCCTGAAACGGCTTATTTGGTTTCCAACGAAAAGTTCGACCAGAAGATAGAGGAAATGGGCATCATCGGTCCGGAGGATGCCGTGACGATAGCGGGGATGTATGCCGAGCGTGCTGCCTATCAGACCAAGCAATGGGTCATGAAATTGGTACACGATTTTTTGGAATTACTGTTCCATGCTTCGGGACTCATCATCGACACGCTTCGCACCTTTATTCTGATTGTCCTTTCGATACTCGGACCTATCGTGTTCGGCATAGCCGTATGGGATGGTCTTGCAGGCTCACTTACAGCTTGGTTCTCACGCTATATATCGGTCTATCTGTGGCTGCCTGTCAGCTCTATTCTTACGGCACTGCTTACCAAGATACAGGTGCTGATGATGCAGAAAGACATCGATGCGCTCAGCGATCCGAACTATCTGCCTGATTCGGGAACGTGGTATTACATCGTCTTCTTCCTTATTGGTATTGTGGGCTACTTCTGCGTGCCTACCGTGGCAGGGTGGATCATTGAAGCTGGTGGCGGTATTGGCTCCTACGGTCGCAATGTCAACCAGACGGCACAGCGTGGTGCGCAAGGTGCATATACAGGTGGCAAGGCTGCTATGGCAGGCGCAGGTGCTGCTGTAGGAAATGTCGGTGGACGTATCAAGGGAGCCTTGCTCAAAGGGAAATAGAAATGGATCAACAATACTTAATTCATCAACAGCTATAAAAGGAAAAAGGAATGGAATTCAAATCACTTAACAATATCGAGACCTCATTCAGACAGATAAGGCTCTATGCCTTTGTTTTTGCTTTTGTCTGCTTGGCGGTGAGCGGATATGCCCTCTATGCCTCGTACAGCTTCGCCAAGGAGCAGAGGGAGAAAATCTATGTGCTTGACCAGGGAAAGTCGCTCATGCTGGCTCTCAGTCAGGATGCAAGTAGAAACCGTCCCGTGGAGGCAAGGGAACACGTCCGCCGTTTCCACGAACTCTTCTTTACCATTGCACCCGACAAGGATGCCATCGAGAGGAACATGGAGCGTGCCTTCCTGCTATGCGACAAGTCGGCTTTCAACTATTACAAGGACTTGGCAGAGAAGGGGTATTATAACCGTGCCATATCGGGCAATGTCAACCAGCGCATAGAGGTGGACTCTATCCACTGCAACTTTAATACTTACCCTTATGTGGTAACGACCTATGCACGGGAGTTTATCGTCCGTCAGAGTAACGTTACAGAGCGCAGTCTTGTTACGACCTGCACGCTGCAGAACTCAGTCCGTTCGGACAACAACCCGCAAGGCTTCCTGATGGAGAACTTCCTTGTGAAGGAAAACAGGGATATACAGACTTATAAACGATAAGGCTATGGCAAGAAAAGTAAACTATTTGCTCGCTCACCATTATCTGAGATTTCACCTATGGCTTCGCCATCGGTGTGAAAGGCTCACGATAAGGCAGAGAAAGGAAATCGTCTATGGGCTGAGTTTCATCTATCTGCTCTGCTCGCTTTGGATGATAGCGCAGTTTTTCCTTCCTCCAAAGAAGGAGAAACTACCCATCCCCACGGGAAAGCTGACGGACAGTCCGATACAGACGGACAGTACTTTACAAGAGTTACACGGCAATTTTTACCTACAACATCATCAAACAATCAAAGAAAATGGATAATAAACAGAAAGAACAAATGAAAAAAGGCCTGGTCTTTGGAGGACTGGGACTGCTGTTTGCCCTTTCGATGTGGTTTATCTTCGCACCTTCGGGCAAGGATAAGACTGCTGCGGAACAGGGGCTCAATGACAGCATCCCGCAGGCAACGACAGAAAAGCTCACCGAAAACAAGCTCAAAGCCTACGAATTAGGCGACAAGACACACGAGGAAGAGCAGGCCCGTGAGGAGATGGGCAGACTATCGGACTATTTCGCACAGAACACTGCTCCATCAGAGGCACAGCGTGCGGAGGTGGCTGCATCGACAGCGAAGATAGAAAGCTCCATGCACCGCTATGAGGAGAATAATCGCCTCTTGAACTCTTTTTACGCTCCCGATCCGCATGAACAGGAGCGTGAGGCAATGAGACAGGAGATTGACAACCTCAAAAAGGAATTGGCTTCCAAAGACAGCAGGGAGGACAATGAGGAGAAACGGCAGCTTGTCTTGATGGAAAAGAGCTATCAGATGGCAGCAAAGTATCTACCCAAGACATCATCCGTGCCGTCGTCATTGAGTAATGCCTTTACGGAAAGCAAGAGAAACACCACTTCTACCACCGATATGGGTGTGACTAAAGGGCAGGCTGCGCAAGTTGGTACACCGTCAATGGAGGTCTTGGCGGAGCGCAAACAGGTGGTGACTTCACTCGGTCAGCCGATGAGCGATGCGGATTTTATCAAGGAATATGGAACAAGAGCACGCAACATGGGCTTCCATTCGCTAACAAGTACGGCTGCACCCACGATGCGCAACACGCTCAAAGTGGTGGTGGACAGAACGACCACGCTCAAGGAGGGAGACAATGTGGTGCTTCGTCTGCTGGAGACTGCCAAGGTGCAGGGACTGCGTATTCCACGTCAAAGCCGACTCATAGCCATTGCTAAGATTGAAGGCAACCGTATGCACCTGCTTATCAAAAGCATTGAGGTGGACGGACATATCATAGCCGTCAAGCTCTCGGCATACGACACGGACGGACAAGAGGGCGTGTATATACCTGGCTCGGAGGATATCAATGCGCTTAAGGAAGTTGGAGCGAACATCGGCGGTTCAATGGGGACATCCTTTACCTTCGCTTCCTCTGCCAAGGACCAGATTATCTCCGAGGCTGCCCGTGGAGTGATGCAGGGTGCAAGTCAGCTACTTCAGAAGAAGCTGCGCACCGTCAAGGTAACGCTCAAAGGGGGTTACCGCCTTTTCTTGGTTCAGTCCAAATAAAACAATCGAAAATGATAAGTAAAAAATAACATCAAATCAAAAGGAACAATGAAGAAAATTATTTTATCACTGGCTATGCTTGCCATGGTGGGAGCAACAGCCACAGCACAGGAAAACAATGATGGTCTGACACCAAGCCGTCCGCTTACTTCGGGAGAACTTTTTCAAGGTATGAGCCGTGCTATTCCAACGGGACGTGTCGTACTACCGTATGGTCTGGAGGTTACCTTTGACAAGACCGTGCATCTTATCTTTCCTTCTGCCATTCGCTATGTGGACTTGGGGAGCAATAACTTGATTGCAGGCAAGGCGGAGGATGCAGAGAACGTGTTGCGCGTGAAGGCTGCCGTGAAGGATTTTGAGAAGGAAACCAACATGAGCGTGATTTGCGAAGACGGCTCGTTTTACGCTTTCAATGTCAAATATGCCGATGAGCCGGAGAAGTTAAGCATCGAGATGAAGGACTTCCTGTCACCAACGGACGGACGACTACCGAGCAACCGTGCCGACATCTATTTCAAGGAACTCGGCAACGAGTCGCCCGTACTCGTCAAACTGATGATGCAGACCATCTATCAGAACAACAGGCGTACCGTCAAACATATCGGCTCGCAGCAGTTCGGTATGAAGTTCCTGCTCCGTGGCTTGTATGCCCATAACGGCTTGCTGTATTTCCACACTCGTATGGAAAACGGCACGAATATGCCATACTCGGTGGACTTCATCACGTTCAAGGTGGTTGATAAGAAGGTGGCAAAGCGTACCGCCATACAAGAGCAGGTGATGCAGCCGCTTCGTGCCTATCATCAGGTGATGCAGGTGCGTGGCATGGGTAGTGAACACGCTGTGTTTGCGCTCGAACAGTTCTCTCTTGCAGAAGACAAGCAGCTTGAAGTGACGCTCTATGAGAGAAATGGCGGTCGTACACTGACTTTTTATGTAACGGCAGAAGACCTGCAGTTGGCAAAGAAGATTGATAATCTCAAACTGAAATGGTAATGAAAAAAAAGAATATCATTTTGACAGTATGCGTTGCGGTGGCTATGACTTTCAGTCTGCCATCGCAGGCACAGCGACTTATCCCCAAGCAAAGGGGAATAGAGGTCGTAGGGAGTGTTCCGCTTATCAAGGGAGAGAAGCTTTTTACAGGTGATAATTTCGGTGTAGGCATATCGCTTCCCCGTTATCTCAAAAAGGAGAACTACACCTTTGTTATGGCAGAGTATGAACAGCAGAATATGCCGTACAGGAGTTATAACGTAAACCTCAAGGATGCGCTTTTGCAGGTAGGCTATATGCACCAGATACTCTCCGACAATGGCAAGAACGTGTTCCTCTATGGTGGCATATCCGCATTAGGTGGTTATGAAGAAATCAACGAGGATCAAAAGCTGCTGCCCGATGGGGCTACGCTGCTCGACCGTTCCCGCTTTGTCTATGGTGGTGCCGTGCATGGATCGGTGGAAGTATTCCTTACGGACAGGCTTCTGTTTCTTGTCAAGGCACAAGGGCGGTTGCTCTTCGGCTCTGACGTGCATCGTTTCCGTCCTGCGCTTTCGGCAGGATTTAGGTTTAATCTTTAACTGGTAAAAGCAATGAAAAAGAAAATATTGAGTACTATTTGGGTAATGGGTGTGCTGACTCTTGCCGTGTTTTGCCTATCTGCTTGTGATAGGGAATTGGATGTTCAGCAGTCTTATCCGTTTACGGTGGAGACAATGCCGGTTCAGAAGGACATCATAAGAGGACAGACGGCTGAGATACGCTGCACACTGAAGAGAGGCGGTGAGTTTGCCGACACTCGCTATACTATCCGCTATTTCCAGCCCGATGGAAAGGGAACATTGAGGATGGACGATGGCACAGTGTTTAAGCCCAACGATTGCTATCCGCTCACCAAAGATGTGTTCCGCTTATACTACACCTCGCTGTCATCTGACCGTCAGACGATTGACGTGTACGTGGAGGATAATATGGGCGGTATGCAGCGACTGACCTTCAGCTTCAATAATGAGAAGGAGGATAAGGAAAAATCCACCGCACAGTAGCTACCAAAGCCTTGAACGATACGAACGGTTAAACGCTTTGCTTTATTCTGTATGGTGTGCTTGTTCTGCCATCCGATTCTTGCCCAACGCAGAGTACGGCTGGCAGACTTGCCACCTTTTGAGCGTGCGGTAGTTGTTGTTAAATACTTTGAGGGACTTCATAATAAGCCGAAGGATTTTCCGTATGTTGGATATGGTCATCAGCTGCAACCAGGAGAACGTTTCACTGCGGATATGACGGAACGGCAGGCTGACTCACTGCTCCGTGCCGACCTTTGGAAATGCTTTGAACACTTCAAAGGCTATGGTAAGGATGCCCTGCTGCTGACCTTGCTTGCCTATAATGTGGGTGTAGGACGATTGCTTGGTTATGGCAAGCACCCCAAGAGTAGGCTGCTACGAAAGATAGAAGCAGGAGATAGAAATATCTATCGGGAGTATGTTTCGTTCTGCCAATATAAGGGAAAAGCCTTGAATGGGTTAGTTAAACGCAGACAGGTGGAGTTTGCGCTGTTTTATATTCCATGATTTTACACAGAATGACTCTTGTGCAGATTCAAAATCGAAGTGCAATAAAAGAGTACCCCTCGCCGAGAGATGCAGACGTTCTCGAAGCGTAGCGAGAGGTTGTCTGCATCTCTCGGCGAGGTAAAGAAACAATCAGCAATACAAATAAAAAAAGGGAGACCGAAATCTCCCTAAGATTAATTAATTTTGTATTGCTATGTCAAATCAACTAATCGAAGCACAAAGATACGAAATCTATCTTGGACTTCAAAGGAAATGGAGCAAATCCCGTATAGCAAAGGAAATCGAAGTGTCCTGCTCAACGGTCATCCGTGAAATCAGGCGAAACTCCAAGCCAGACGGCACGTATGTGTGGAAGTATGCACAATCCAAGTGCGAAGCCCGCAAGCACGGCTTTAAAGGCAATCACCGCAAGCCTGAGGACTTATGGTGGCGTGTTGACCGCATGATAGAGGATGAGGACTGGTCTCCCAGCCAAATTGCAGGCGTGCTCAGACGTGAGGGTATTCACATCGTGAAGCAGACCATCTACAACCACGTCCATGCAGACACCACCGGAAAACTTGCTTCACATATGCCACATAGGCTCAAATACACAAAGAGGAGCAAGGCGTTGCGTCCTACGAAGGCTACCAATATCCCTAACCGTATAAGCATACACCAGAGACCAATGCAGGCTGACGGCACGCGCTTCGGAGACTGGGAACTGGACACTATCGTCGACTCGTACGGTCATGCCATTGTCACCTTAACGGAACGCTCGACTAACTACATTCTCATGGAAAGACTGCCGCAGGGACGGAAGGCGTTACCAACGGCAAAGACCGTGGCAAAATTGCTCTTTCCATATAGGGAATCACTGCTTACCATTACCACTGACAATGGATGTGAGTTTGCCGCACACGAGGAAATAACAAGGCGGCTCAGCATGAATGGAAGAAATCCGGTGGTGGTTTACTTCACCGATTCTTACTCCTCCTGGCAGAAAGGTGCTGTAGAGAACGCAAATAAACTCATTAGAAGGTACATACCAAAAAAGGCAAACTTCAACGATTTCTCTGACCGAAAAATAATGGAAATACAAAAGAAAATAAACAGAAGACCAAGAGAAAAATTAAATTTTGATACCCCTAAATACAAATTCTTCGAAAACTTTCCATAAATTTGCATTTGCTGTTGGACTCTACAAAATTGGTTTTACCTAGTTTAAAAAAGAAATTATAATGAAAATATGGAGGCTAAGAATATGAAGATTAATAATGAATGTTGTTGTGGATGCAAAACAGAAAAGCCGGATCAAATTAAAGACAATTGTCCTGTATGTAATAATGAAGGGATTTCCGTTAGTAAAGTAACTGTTGAACATCTAGTGGTAGATGATTATCGTACTGCTGTTAACGGAGATCAATATAAGATTTGCATGAACGAGGACTGCGACGTTGTTTACTATAACTTAGATAATGAAATAAAATTCTTGAAAGACCAAGTTAGAGTTCCTATCTGGTTTAAGAAAGATGCAGATCCTAAGTATGCTTGTTATTGTAGCGAAGTCACAGAAAATCAGGTAATTGAAGCAGTTGTAAAGCATGGCGAGAAATCCGTAAAAGAAGTAAATGCCATCACTGGGGCAATGAAAAATTCTAATTGTAAAGAAAACAATCCGTTGGGAGTTTGTTGTCATAAGATTATTCAGGAAGCTATCGATAAAGGCTTGAAAATGAAATAATTACAGTCGATATGTTCCTACAAACGAGAGCCAATCTTTGATATGTTTCCATCTACGAGCGTGGATATGTTCCCCATAACCATAGGGGTTGAGACTGTAGTATTGATGTCAAGAAAATAGAATAACAAGCTATAAAACTTATAAAATCAATGGCTTATAGGATTTTAAAAGAAATCAGTTTTATAATAAATTAAAAATCGTGTTGGTAGAAAAATCGTCTACTTCTACCAACACGATTTTACAAAGAGCCAGTACTTACATCTCTTTTTCTCCTGTAAAACTATTGTATATTGATACTTTAAGGAGTTTCAATCATTCGATCTGTTAACCGTTATTTTTTGGATCTAAACTTAATAAAATAGCATTAATGGCGACGATGACTGTTGACACAGACATTAGAATTGCTCCTAATGCAGGGCTTAATGTGATACCAATAGGAGCCAAAATTCCTGCAGCTAGAGGGATAGCTATAATGTTATAACCAGCTCCCCAAAAGAGATTTTGTTTCATTTTACGAGTTGTCTTGTGTGCTAATTCAATAAATGATTCAATATCTCCTGGATCAGATTGAGTCAAGATGACATCAGCTGAATCCAACGCCACTTGGGTTCCAGCGCCTACAGCTATACCAACATCTGCCAAGGCAAGAGAAGGAGCATCATTGACACCGTCACCTACCATGATAACTTTCTTTCCTTCTTCTTTAAGTGTTTTTACTAACTCATATTTGTCTTGTGGAGATTGATTTGATCTATATTCAATCTCTAAATCTTCTGCTGCTCCTTGAGCTGCTTTTTCATTATCACCTGTTGCCATAATCGGCTCTATATTGTTCTTTTTAAGAGCTTTAATTAACTCTTTGCTCGTTGGTTTTAATTCATCCCCTAAAGCTACAGCACCAATAGCATCATCGTTTTCTACTAAGACACTGAGAGTTGCTCCTTTTGGAATATCCATATCCAGATTACGTCCATATGCTTTTTGGCTGATTAATTGGTAACTATGGCCCTTGGCTTTGCCTTCTACGCCAGCACCGGAAATCACATCAATTGAATCAAAAGATACTGGACTTATACCTTGCTGCTTAGCGAAACTAATAATTGATTGAGCAATTGGGTGGCTAGATCCTCCTTCAATACCTGCCAGTAAGGCAATGATTTCCTCTTTATTATATTTGTTATTAAAAAGTTCAACGTCTAATACTTTAAACTCACCAGTTGTTAAAGTACCTGTCTTATCTAAAATCATCACATCTGCATCTTGAGCTATTTCTAAGGCTTGGCGGTCTTTTACTAGTAAGCCACGACTTGCCCCTAAGCTTGTGCTACGAGCGGTGACCAATGGAATAGCTAGACCCAAAGCGTGAGGACAAGCAATAACTAATGTAGTAGTAGTAAATATAACTGCCGTTGGCACATCTTCTATAACCATCCATGTTACAAAAGCAATTAGCGCGACAATAACAGCAATATAGAAGAGCCATCCTGCAACCTTTTGAGCAATATTTTCTGCTCTGGAAGGCTGACTTTGAGCTTGGCTGATTAAATTCTGAACTTGAGATATAAAGGATTGATCACCTGTCTCATTCACTTTAATATAAAGAACCCCTTCTCCATTTGTTGAGCCTCCGATTACTTCATCGCCAGGACCTTTTTTAACTGCTTTTGATTCTCCAGTTAGAAGAGCTTCATTTAAACGTGATTCGCCACGCTCGATAGTTCCATCTGCTGGCACATTTTCTCCAGCTTGAACTCGAATTAAATCACCTACCTTTAAGTCAGCAACTGGTCGTGTTTCTATTGAATCGTCATCTAATACTACATGAGCATCTTTTGGTACTAGCTTAGCCAGTTCTTCTTGTGCATCTCCTGCTTCTCCAATAGCTTTCATCTCAATCCAGTGACCTAATAACATGATTAATAGTAATGAAGCAAATTCAAAGAAAAAATCCATAATTTGTTCACCTGTTACGTAGCTTGCTATTACAGTATAAATACTATATAAATATGAAACACTTAAACCTAAAGAAACGAGAGCCATCATTCCAGGTTCTTTTTGTTTAAATTCGTCAACTGCCCCTTGATAGAATGGACGTCCACCATAAATAATTAATATAGTAGATAAAATAGCTACTACAATATCAGAATATGGAAAAGCAAACTGGAATGGTAGTTCAAACCCAGCCATAGGGGATAAGAGCATAATAATGATTCCTAGTGGCAATGACTTTAAGAAAAGTTCCTTAAAGTTACCGTGATGATGATGCTCATGCCCACCGTGCCCGCTGTGATCATGCCCACTGTGCCCGCTGTGATCATGCCCAGCATGATGTTCTTGATGTTGATCCTTATAGTCTCCATGTTCTTCCGTGCTTACGTGCTCATGTTTTGAATGATCCATGTCGCCATGATTATGGTGACTGTGGGATAAATGTTTGTTGTAATTGTTCATTTTAAATTCCTCCTTATACTTAATAATGATGTAAATGACATTTGCATTGTCTATGCGATTCCTGAAAAAAGTACACAGTTGATTGAATAGTACTGGGACTGTATACCGGTCATTGGATTAAGACCTGAGAGTGTACACACCCGAAACGGGTTAGGTGCCAACTCATATACAAAGGTACATATATTCTCTCGTTTGGCAAAATCCGACTTTGCACAGAAACGATCTGTGGCGTCCCTTTCGGCTTAAATGATGCCGCAATAAATTATATTTGGAATTTGGCAATTTATGATTTGTACCGTAAAATTATTTCCTATGGTATTGAATATTTCTCCAGTGCGATTAATTGGGTGGGTAAAAAATTAAAAACAATTGAAGACTTAAGAGAAGTAAAAGATTATCAAATTATCTCTGGTACTTTTTCTCTCGGCATCATTCCACATGAGGCCCATTTCTATCTTGAACAGTGTCGAGAAATACGGAATAATTTCTCAACAGCTCATTTTCCTATGGGTGCATTAGATAAGATAGAGACATTTAATTTTATCAAGAATTGCATAAAGTATGTTCTTACATACGATCTACCAGCTCCAGGATTGCAGATTAAAGACCTCATAGAAAATTTGTCATCAGAAAAACTTGAGAAAGGTGAGGAGATATGTGCTATTATAGAAAATCAGTCGTCAAAAATTCATGGTCCTATTTTACATAATTTGTTTTCAAATTATATCAAACCTGATTGTAATGCAAATCTAAAATACAATGTAAAATTGATTGCTCCATCATTATGGAATATTGTTTCTGAAGATGTAAAAAGTAGTATAGCTGTTAAGTTTGCATCTCTGCGAGAAGTTAAAGGGAAAGATGGAGCTAATGAAGCACTAAGCTTTTTAAAACTAGTTAATGGTGTTTCTTATATACCAGAATCTTATAAAGAAGTTATTTTTAAGAAACACGCTCAGTTTCTCATAGATGCTCATTATGAATGGAACAATTTTTATAATGAACCAAATTTTGCCAAAGAACTTGATGCCTTAGGATATGAAATTCCAATTGCATCCTTAAACACCTATTTAAAAGCAGTTTTATTATCTTATTTAGGAAATTGTTATGGAGTTTCTAAAGATGCCCAAGAATATAATGAAAAGATGCTTTTAAATTTAACCCAAACAGGAATAAGAGGATTGTTTAGATTAATTGACAAAAATGTAGATATCGTAAGAATTTTATCAAGTATAGGTCCTGTTAATAGGCTCAAATCCCTTATGGATTTAATAAAAGAAAAAACAATGCTCCCCGAACAACAGAAAATTATGGCTTTTAATACATTGAGAACTCCTTCAGAGGAAAGTGAACATAAAGGGTTTAGCAATTTTATAAAAGGTTTTTTTAGTATGTATCGTAATCCAAAAGCTCATACTCCAAGAATGACAGAGGATACACAATTATCAGCCATGATAGAGGTTTTAGTCGTTGCTTCCATAATTCATAACAAATTAGATATAACATATAAGACAGGATATTAGTTATTTGGCTTTTTGTTACTTTTGAGCCGTCTCAACTCACTGCCAAAAGTAACGAGGTATTTTTTGTTGGGGTTTCTTTGCTCCTTTCTTTGTCCGCCCGAAGCTCACGAAAGAAAGGAGCGGTCGGCAAATCTGCCGACCGCTTTACGTTGTGTGCTCTTTTTGAACGATTATCCGTCCCGTCTTTACTTCGGGGTGTGTGGAGAAAGCCCAATTGATTTCCTCATCGGGAAGTGTGCTGTGAATGCTGCCACCCATAACCAACCCACAATTTTGCAGGACTTTCTGCCGTGCGTCTTCCTTGCTCTCCGCAACCACATCAAACACTCCTTCAAAGATGTATTGCGTCCGAACTCTGTAAAATTTCTTCTTCATAATCTTAAAATTCAACCTTTAATAATCTATATTCCTTTGGCTCTCCATTAGATAATTTGCGGTGTGTGAGCCAAAAGTGATGTGCGCCATAGCCGTATGCAAAGAACTTGTCAAGCTCTGTTTCTTCAACTATTTTGTTGATAGCTGACCTTAACTCCTCTTTGCTGTCGGATAGGGTTATTGCGTTGATAACCCTAATGAGAATATGCGGTATCTCATCCGTCCAATTGTAGATGATGTTTTCAATCTCTGTTTTCATATCTCTGATAATTTAATGGTTCATACTTTATGCTGTTGCTTTCATTCTTCGGCTTATAAGACCTCGATTGGCATTCACAAGGTTTACTATCTGCTCGTGGTATTCCGTATTCTTGTTGCACACCCCACGACTTTGTACCACCTCCAGAGTTCGTAATGATACTTCAATGGTTTCTATTCGCTTGCCTTCAATGGTAGCCGAAAGGATAAGGGAGTCCTCCTTGAGGTAGTATGCATTAGAAAATACGCAATGGTGCATTGATACACCTTCTTCCAAATGTTCCTGCACGCTCTCTAAAACGTGGACTTGAATTGTGCCGTCCGTGAAAGTGATACCAAAAAACTTGGATTTGAGTTCCTTGAAACGCTTTTCATCTTCCATTGCCTTCTTTTGCTTCTGTTCTATCTCTTCCCTTTCACGTAATCTGAGAAGTTCCTCGTGTCTGCGGTCGTGTTCGGCTTTAAGGTCTGTTGGGCATAAATATTTTGGATTATGAATATCCTTACCTAATCTTTTAAGTGTATCTACATAATCACTCCAAAAAGAAATGTCTGCTATCTCATAGCCGTTACGGACTGCTATCTTGTAGGACTGCCATAATTCTTCAAAAGCCTTCTTGTTGCCAAGAAAGTAACGTAAATGGTCTGTGCGACCTGCTTTTAGCAATGTTTCCACTCGGCTGTCTGTAAGTAATGCAGGAATAAACTTAGTAGGCACGATGCCATAGAAATTATCCTTAAAACCATTTCTACGAAGTATGTCTGTAACCTTGAACTTCGGATATATCGGTGAGTAGGCAATATGCTGATAGGCTTCATTATCGTTGCGTATCGCCATAGGACTATAATAGGAAAAGGTATCAACATAGTGTCCCAATACCCTCTGTATGGCAACCATAGCTTTTCGTCCCTGCATATTCCACCAATATTGCCCAATCTCAATTATAGAAGTTTGTGCTTTGTAACCTTTCTCCATACCCACAATAAGTAGGAACATACGCAATACTTGAAACTCTCCACAAGTGGTAAGTATGGTGAAATACTGCTTCTGCTGCAACTTGCGCTCATAGGTTTCCTTGACCTGCAACTTTGCCCTACAATGAGGGCAAGTGCAAGTTTCTCTATGTTTGTCCATTATCCAACTATGCCCACAATCCATACAAGTAGTGCGACCTTTTGGTAAGCGGTAGGCGAAGTGGTCTATGCACTCACGAAATGCCCACTTACTTTGTGTCGTGGTTATCGGGCGAAGATGCTTGCTTTGTTCCAAAACTGCCTTTTCAAATTTGTTTCTTGGTTTCATAGGCTTAAAAATCGAATAGTGATGGTTGTACTTGGGTTGCTATGTTCTCAGTCTTTTTCACTCGTGCGTTACGGCTCTGTAACTTGGCAAGTTCCTCACGCTGATATTGCTTAATGGCTTCCTGCCTTGCTTCGGCTTTTTCTTCCTCTGTGATTTCTACAATGTGATTAACGGCTACTTGGCAAGAAACAGCCTTACCTACTTCTATATCGTCCTCATCGTAGTAGTGAACAGCCATAGAGAAGATTTCATCATCATCAAAGCCATTGCAACCGCTTTTCTGTACTTCATTAAGAATGTAGGTGATGCACTCCTCGATATTCTTGTTCGGTTTCATCAAGTTAGGGGCAAACAAAGGGTCTGTCATAGCACGCTGATTGAGATACTCGGCTATTGTCCGTGTGAAATGTTCTGTTCCTTTCATATTGCTTAGTATTTTGGGATTTCTACTATTTGATTGATACGCCCATATAGGTAGGTTCTTAGGCTTGTTCTGTCGGGTGCGTAATACTCTGTCCATTGTCCGTACTGATTGACAAGGTATTTCTTCAGCACGTCAAAGAAGTCAAAGCGATAGCCTTGTAGGGGAACGGCTGTGCGGAAATAGGTGTTAGAGTTCACCGCCTCACATAGCCAATTCTTTTCCTCACGGCTCATACACTCGCCACGATTGAGTTTTGCACGCAGGAGATATACTTTGCTGTTACAAAGGTTCTCCAAAGGGGAAACGTCCCATTGTACAAACTTCATTGCCAACACTTGCTCACTCTTTTCAGCCGTAGGGTTAATGCGGTAATGAGAGAAGGAGCTATATCCTTTTCTGTTCATCGAAGATGTTGTATTTACTTTTTGCTTATCCATAGCGACATTTTTTTTATGTGTCCAAAGATCGGAGTATGCTGATTTTTCGGGCAAGCCCTCAACAACTCGTCCTTTTTGTAGCAAAATAGAGGTAGCGGGGCGGGCTTACACAAGGTTTTGTCGGAAAATACTACCCGTAGGTGTGGAGATTTTCCAGACAAACCAAGCGGCACAGACCTTTTGACGAGTTGTTGAGAGCTTGACTCGAAAAAAGCCACAAGCCCCATACTACCTTTGCGGATAAAAAGGGAACAGCATCCGTCTTCTTCATTTCGCATATTGTGGAGCATTGGAAAGGAAGCGAAAGTGCAACGCCCATAGTGGGAAATAGAAAAGGTGGCTATCTCGAAATGTGAGATAACCACCTGATGAACGATAAATGAAAGTGTTTACAGATTCATCGTCGTGCTTCTCAAAGCACGCAAAGCAGGATGGCACAGAGAATCGCCAGCCAGAAGAGAATGCTCAGCAGCGTAAATGCCACTTTCAGAATTACCCTGACTATAAAGCGTAGTATCAGAAAACCTGCAATGGCTGACACGACAGTTACGACTTGTGCCGTTACTATCTTTGAGATCAGCCAAATGGCACCGATAACGATGGAAAGCAGGAAGCCAAGTTCGATGAAGCGTGTCCAACCGAAGCGGCGGACTTGCTTGGGAGAAGTCGGCTGCTGCTTGTTCTTATCGGTTTTGTTCGATGCGTCTGCCTTGATGAAGGCAGGTGTGTGAACGATTTCGTTAAGCCGTGAGGACAATGGAAGCTCGCTTCTATTGTCTCGGCGAGAAATCGCACTTTTAAGAACGTCTTGATTCATGATGATTGTATTCATAATCGGAGCTTTTAATAGTTTCAAGAGCACCGGCAATATGCTCTAACGACCCAAAGGCAAGTGTTTGTAAAACTCTTGGCGTGTGGAGTGGAGCGTTTATCTTGGCTCTTGACACTACAAAAGCTCCAGATGGTGCTACATCAAGTCATGTTCTCATCGCCTATCGTTGGCAGACCATTGACCTCAATGAGCAGAACGATTGTTCCTGTCAATTCGGTGTAGAGTCTCTCATACTCTGGTGTTGCGCCAAAGTCGTCTGTCAGTTCATACTTGTCGAAAACGCTTTGCACAGCCTTATTCTTCAGAAGCATTGGTGTTAGTCTTTCGGGGAGCGGAGAGGGCAGTTCCTTCTCAAACTCATTCTCCAAGACAGACACAAGTGTATCATACTTTGAAAAATGCAGTCCTCGATGCAACACTTCGTTTGCCATACTCTCCGCTTCGGGATGCGAGAAGCCTTGTGCCACTGCATCGCAGTAGGTGGAAAGTGCTTCATCGGCTCTTGCCGTTATGAATGGTTTGTCACTCAGCATTTCGGGGAAATGCTCACCGAGATAGTTCTCTAATTTCAGACGGAAGTAGGATAGTTCTTTCTTTGTCGTTTCCATAATTCATGTTATTTTTAGGTTATACATTATCATATTATCAGATGCCCATCGCCTTATTGAACTTGCCGAGTTTGTCAGCAAGCTGTTCCATGTCATGCTCCACTTTCTTGTTGGTTATGCGGGCATAAATCTGTGTTATTCTGATGTTCGTATGTCCGAGCATCTTAGACACAGACTCCATTGGAACCCCTTTGGATATAGACATAGTGGCGAAAGTATGTCTTGCCATGTGGAAGGTGAGATTCTTCTTGATTCCACAAAGGTCGGCAATTTCTTTCAAATATGAATTGATACGTTGATTGCTCATCATTGGAAATTATTACTGTCCGCTAA
>NZ_SDIK01000014.1 GCF_008016795.1 Prevotella brunnea | reverse complement strand
TGCCGAAAATATGACGGAACTTAGGTGTTGTCCATCTTCTTTTATGCAAGTGCACTGACTTCAAATTTAAACTATATAATGTTAATGTCAAGTCATTCAGTAAATAAGAAAATATTTGACAAGTAAAACAGAAAAACATCGTCAGATCTGACAAGTGAATTCAGGAAAAGACAAAAGGTCAGCTTTTGGCGTCCAAAAGCTGACCTTTTGCCTTTCAAAAGCTTACCTTTTACGTTCCAAAAGCTAAGCTTTTGAAAGGTAAAACGAAATCATTTTACAAGTTCAGGCTGTTTTTTAGATTTTCTTTCCTAAAAAGCCATGCTCGCAGCCCATTCGTTTCTTTGCGCGATTATTCCATCGACAGGTGCGAAACCGCTATGACCTCCGGCAAAAAGATGCGTGCGTTTTCCTCGAACTTCTTGGAGTTCTCGGTGGTGTAATAACGAGTGGAACCACCTTTTGTGCAGCGTTCATCCATGTCGGTATGACGCTGAAGATAGTCTTTCAGGCTTTTTGCCACATATTCGCCCTGCGCGATGATTTGAACGCCTGCAGGGACGTATTTCCGGATTTTGGGCATGAGGATGGGGTAGTGGGTACAACCCAAGATGAGCGCATCGATTTTGGGGTCGAGTTCTAAAATGTGGCGAATCCGCTTTTCCACGAAATAATCGGCGCCGGGACTGTCTGCCTCATTGTTCTCTATGATGGGTACCCACAGCGGACAAGCCACTCCGGTTACTTGAATGTCGGGCCACAGCTTTGTTATCTCCAAGGTGTAGCTTTCGCTCCTCACCGTGCCTTCGGTGGCAAGCAACCCCACGTGTCGGCTCTCGGTCAGCGTACCTATTATTTCAGCTGTTGGGCGAATGACACCCAGCACGCGTCGGCGTGTGTCCCATTTCGGAAGGTCGTTTTGTTGGATGGTGCGCAAGGCTTTCGCCGAAGCCGTGTTGCATCCCAATATGACCAGTTGGCAACCCATCTCAAAAAGTTTCAGCACGGCTTCTCGCGTGAATTGATAAACCACGTCGAAAGAGCGCGAACCGTACGGAGCGCGTGCATTGTCGCCCAGATAAATGTAATCGTATTCCGGCAGCAGGTGGCGAATGCCCTGTAGGATGGTCAGCCCTCCGTATCCGGAATCGAAGATGCCGATGGGTCCGGCTGTGGGCGATAGGTTTCCTGTCATGGGGTGTTTACTTTAGAACGGTTTTCAATGTCTCGGTGATGTCTTCCCCCATGGAGATATCGGCGTATGGCAAGGCATTGTTGTCGGTATTCAGGATGAAGGCATATCCGCTCTCGCGCCCCATTTCCCTGACGGTGTTTTTTAGTCGTTGATGTACGGGAGCAAACATTTGTTTTTCCGCTTGCCCAAGTAGTTTTTCCGACTCCTTTCTAAATGCCGTGTTTCTCTCCATCATGTCTTGTAGTTCTGCCTGTCTTTTTTTGAGTATGGAGGGAGCCAGTGTGGGGCGGTCCTCAAGGAACTCTTCGTATTTCAGGTGGAAATCCTCTTCCGAACGTTTTATCTCGCTATCGTATTTGGCGCGGAGCTGTTCCATGTTCTTCGCTGCGAGTGCATAGTCGCTCATGGATTTCAACACCTCCTCGTAGCTGAAAAAGGCGAATTTCCATCCCTGTGTCTGCGCAGATGCCAATACCGGCATGAGCAGGAAAGCAAGAAAAAAGAGTGTTTTTTTCATTTTGTTTCGTTCCTTTCTGTGTAAGGGAAAAAAGAAGTCGCCGTATAACGAATCCTGTCAGCGGCGACTTTCCCAAATTTTCTCATCGTATTCGATGGGATGATGTTTTCTTTTCTACCGGGTAAAGACACCCGCGAAGGTTTGTAGAAGAGTGGTTTACTTCATTTTTGCCAGCTGGGCTTTCACCTCTGTCGTAATATCTTTGCTGATGGCTTCGTTGATGTAGAGTGGCTGACCGGCAGCTTTTTCCATGATGTAGGTGTAGTTGCCTGCCTTCGCTACAGCCTCGATGGCTTTGCGTACTTTTTCGAGCACCGGACCGAGCTGCTTTTGTTGTTCCTCGTTGAAAGCCTTCTGATTGTCTTGAGCTGTTTGCTGAATTTTGGTGTACATTTCCTGAAGTTCTTTCTCAGTCTCAGCTTGCTTCGTTGCATTCATCGTGCTCTTGGTCTTGTCGTAATCTTCCGCTTTGCGCTGCAATTCCTTTTGCATGTCTGTCAGCTGTTTCTCGTATTCCTTTCCTTTGGCTTCGAGTTTCTGCTGTACGCTGGTTGCTTCGGGTAGGGATTGTAGCAAAGCCTGTGAGTCAAGATGTCCGAATTTCTGTGCGAACATGGTCATTGGCGCACAGAGCATTAACATTAAAATAAGTTTTTTCATTTTCTTGCGTATTGTTTAATTGTTTGTAAATTCTGTTTTCGCCGGGCGTTGTGCAAATATACGATTTTTTTCTCATATAGCGTTCACCCATCGGTGATGTTTCTAATTTCCGTATCCGAGTTTTTGCAACACCTCGTTGCTGATATCCACTTTCGGGGAGCCATAGATGATGCCGGCAGTGCTGCTGGAACGGTCGATGACAAGGCTGTAGCCACGTTGGTCGGAGATATCTTTCACCGCGTTGTAGATTTCTTCCTGAATGGGAGAGATGAGGCTGGTGCGTTTCTTAAAGAGTTCTCCTTCGGGTCCGAAGTACTTCCGTTTCAGCTCCGCTGCCTGCTTTTCTTTCGCGAGGATGTCTTCTTGTTTTTTCTTTTTCTGTTCTTTGGATAGGAACACCACTTCGTTCTGATAGTTTTTGTACATCGTTCCCGCCTCCGTGTTGAGAGCTTCTATCTCCGCCTGCCACTTCTTGCTGACTTGATTGAGCTGCTCGTTGGCTCGTTCGTAAGCCGGAACGTTGCTAAGGATGTACTCCATGTCGATGAGCGCGAATTTTTGCGCGTTTGTTTTCGAAGGCAGGAGTGCGAGGATGAGGAGCATTAAGCTCATCATCATGGTCTTTGCTATGTTTTTCTTTTCATAATTCATGTTTTGTTCCTCCATTTTATGTTTTGGGATGAGTAAGTGATGATAGTTGCGTTATGCTCGTTGTGAGGGTTAGAACTCTTGTCCGAGAATGAAGTGGAACTGACTTCCGCCTTTTTCCAATCCATGGGAACCATACGCCTTGTCGAAACCGTATGCCCAATCGATACCCATCATGCCCACCATGGGGAGGAAAATGCGGATACCAAGTCCGGCAGAGCGTTTCATTTCGAAAGGATTAAACTTTTTCGTGTCGTTCCATGCGTTACCGGCTTCCACGAATCCGAGTCCGTAGATGGTTGTGTTGCCCAAAAGGAACGGATAGCGAAGTTCAAGCGTAAAACGGTCGTAGGCATAACCTTCGAACCCGCGTGGCGTCAGTGAGCCATTATCGTAACCGCGCAAGCCAATGGTTTCTTCGGCGTAACCGTTGGAATAGCCACTCATGCCATCTCCACCCATATAGTAGGTTTCAAATGGGCTTTTCTTATTTTTATTGAAACTTCCGAGCAGTCCTAATTCCACACGAGTCATTAGCACGAAGCATTTAGTGCCACTTGACAACGCGGTGAAGGTGCGTGCCTTGAATTTCCATTTGTGATATTCCACCCAGCGGTACTTCTCTTTCTGTTCTTCTTGATACGTTGGCGAGAAAGGATCGGCTGCCAGGTTCTTGTAATCTTTCTTGTCCCATAACGACCAAGGCGGGGTGATGGTGAGTGAGGCGGAGAACTCCGAACCGCGTCGTGGGAAGAGCTGGTTGTCGGTTGATGATCTGTTGAGTGCGATGCTCAAGTTAAGGTTGTTCGCGGAACCATTGGTCATGATGAAATAACGCCAATTCTTGAGCATATAACGCTGATAAGCGAGTTGCAATGAGAGTGTGAAATAATCGTCAGGCCATCTTAGTCGCTTTCCCCATCCTATGTTTATACCAAGCAACTGAACGTATTTGTCAGGGTCGTAATAGTTCTCGTAGTCGTTATAGTTGTAATTCCCCAAGCCATACATGTAGTTGTAGTAATTATTCATATAACCTCTGTTATAATAATTGCCCGACACGTCTGTTTGTTTGGAGAAGTATGTTCCCACGGTAAACTGTATTGGACGTTTTCCTCCAAACCAATTGGTGGCATATTGCAAACTATAAGATTGGTAGTAGCGTCCGTTGGTTTGTGCGCTTATCGACATGGTTTCGCCATCTCCAATGGGAAGAATGCCACGGTGCTCCTTGTTCTTGCGGAAGAGATTTGCCATGGAGAAGTTGTTCAGTTTCAAACCTACGCGACCGATGACTCCTGTCTGTCCCCAGCCTAATGAGAATTCAATCTGGTCGTTTGATTTCTGCTTCAAATTCCAGTTGATATCAACGGTGCCATCTTCAAAATTGGGCTTAACATCGGGGTTTACGGCTTCAGGATCGAAGTGTCCCATGGACGCAAGCTCGCGTGCCGTTCGTTGGAGTGCATCCTTGGAGAATAAATCGCCGGGTTTTGTTCGCAACTCTCGGCGTACAACGTTTTCGTAAAGTCGGTCGTTGCCATTAATTCTCACATGATTAAGGTGCGCCTGTTGTCCTTCGAAGATGCGCATTTCAAGGTCGATGGAGTCGCCAACAATATTTACTTCCGTAGGTTGGAGGTTATAAAACAAGTAGCCACTATTCCAATAAGCGTTGCCGACGGCGTCATCGTCTTCGGAAAGTCGCTTGTTCATGTATTTTTGGTTATAGACGTCTCCCTTGTGCATATCGAGCAGCCTTGAGAGATAGTCTGTCGAATAAACGGTGTTGCCTACCCATGTGATGTTGCGTATATAATACTTCTTTCCTTCATCCACCTTTACGTAAACGTTCACGTGCTTCTCGTCCGCGTTCCATACGCTGTCTTCAAGGATGGTAGCATCGCGATAGCCGTATTCGTTGTACTTCTTGATGAGATTCTTCTTGTCTTCTTCCCATCTTTCCGGTGTGAATTTTTTTGCTTTGAAGAAGTTCTTGAACTTGCCTGCTTCGTGTATCTTCGCAAATGCTCCTTTCTTGAACATTGAGCCTTTGATCTTTTGATCGCTGATTTGCTCGTTTCCTTCTATGAAGATTTGTCTTACTTTCTTCTTTTCTTTCTTATCAACGTCAATATCGAGAATGACTTGGTTCTTGGCTGTTACGTCATCGCGCTGTCGAATGTTCACTTCTGCATCTTTGTAGCCTTTGTCATCAAAATATTTCTTTGCCAAATATTGGGCGCGGTCTATCATATTGGGAGTTATCTGTCCGCCTTTGAGCAACCCGATTTTTTGATCTAAGTCGTTACGCTCTGATTTTTTCAAGCCTAAATAATTGATGGTGGATATTCTGGGGCGGGTTTGCAGATGAATGTGCAGATAGGCTTTGTTTCCCACGAGTGAATCCACGGAGATGGAAACATCAGAGAACAGACCATGTTTCCAATATCGCTTCACTGCATCGGTTATGGCAATGCCGGGAATTTCCAAATCCTGACCTATCGACAATCCTGAAATGCCCGTTAAAATATAATCCTCATAACCTTCAACGCCTGATACCGCTAATCCCGCCAGCTTGTATATTTGGGGATTGCCCGCATAGGATATGGTGGGGTTTACAATCTTTTCTTGAGCGTTTGCTTGTAGGCTGAGCGACATTGCGACAGCTAACAGCAGCAAGATCTTATTTATTTTACTCATCGGTAGCGTTCTTATTGTTTTCTTGTTCAGTTTCTATTTGTTTTTCGGTTTTCCCGAAGCGTCGTTGACGATGCTGATAATCGGCAATGGCTTTGTGAAGGTCAGCTTCCTTGAAGTCAGGCCAATACGTATCGCAGAAGTATAGCTCGGAATATGCCAACTGCCACAAGAGGTAGTTGGATATTCGCAGTTCGCCTCCTGTCCGAATCAGCAATTCCGGGTCGGGCATGAAGTTTGTGCAGAGGTTCTCGCTTATGGTTTGTTCCGTGATATCATCGATGTTCAACTCGTTGCTTTTCACCTTTTGAGCTATTTGCCACGTGGCTCTTGTCAGTTCCCATCTCGCGGAATAGCTCAATGCAACCACCATTGTCATGGCATTGTTTTTCGCAGTGTGCTCCATGGTTTCTCGAAGTTTGGCTGTTACTTCTGCAGGTAGTCGCTCCATGTCGCCTATAACCTGAAATCGGACGTTGTTTTTCATGAAGATTTCGTCCTCCAGAGACGATAGTACCAATCCCATCAGTGAGGCAACCTCATCAGAAGGGCGGTTCCAATTCTCCGTTGAAAAAGTGTAGAGCGTGAGATATTTCACCCCTAACTTCGTACATTCCGAGGTGATGCGTCTCACGGTTTCAACTCCGGCTTGATGACCGTAGGACCGTTCTTTTCCGCGTTGTGTTGCCCAACGACCATTACCATCCATGATGATGGCAATGTGTCGTGGTATTCGTTTCATATTCAACTCTTCTTCCATTTTATGTGAAGATAGTTTCGTTATTTAATGTTGTGTGATGCCTTCGCGTCCGCTATTCGTCATCGTTGTGGCAGGTACGGCACTTGGGCAAAAGACTATAGGTAAAGGTCAGCTGTAGCGCGGAGTAGCAATCGGTGTTCTTGAACAATCCGCTGCTCTTGATGTCGTAAGGGTCTTTCTGACCATCCAATTCGTCAGACAAGGAGAGATGTATTGCCCATTCCAATCCGACGTTCATTCGCTCAGCTACTTTATATTTTACACCGATTCCAATCGGAACGTTTGCCGAGAAGATCGATTCTTTATTTCCTTTGTCAAGTTTCACGTATGTGGCTCCTATGCCTCCAAATACAAATGGGGTAATTCTTTGTGCGCCCCTGTATTCCTTTCCTGTGCCGTAGGGCCAAAAGTTGTATTCATATGTGATGCCTACGTCAATCAGCGTATTGTTAAATTCGTAGGGTTCTTGTGCAAATTTAGGATAATATGTCTTAACCTCATTGGAGCTTCCCTTTATTTTTCCATAGGAAAGGTTCATCTTTAATCCCATGTAAGGATTGAAAACATAGCGAGCCAGCAGTGATCCCATCGGTTGAAGATTCTTTGTTGGTGCGCCATTGAAGTCGCCTAAATATCCCATTAGTCCCAGACCTCCTCCAATTTCCATTCTATATTCTTCCCCATCCTGTGCCTTTATTGGTGCAGCTGCCATGATAAGCAATATGTAGAATAGGAAACGTTTCATTCAATTTGGGGGTTATGACTTCTTAAGAGAAATATCAACAGGTGGCTGTTCTTATTTTATTGTTCTGTTGTTTCTTACTGATTATGGTATGGCGTGGCATCATTCCGTGAATGCTGTTTGGTCTTTCGTCCACCCATCGCTATTGAGCCGTCCGCGCCAGATTGTCCCACCGCAGATGATCCATATAAATTTGTGGCTGTCTCTCACGGCTGTAAACGCACCGGCAGCCATGAGATTGGCAGGGAGTGAAAATTGATTGAATTTCTTCCATGTTATGCCTCCGTCTTCGCTGACGAGCATTGGCGCGAAGACTTTGTTCTCCACTCCCATTGCCAGTAACTTTCCGTTGAAATCCAGCACATGAAGGTCGATATATTTCGGTAATGTATAGGAATGGGCGTTGTTGTTATCGATGAAGCTCCATTTGTAATGAACTGCGTCTTTCTTATCCACAAGCTTTGTCCATGCAACTGCTTGCGAGAACATGGGAGTTGTTCCCACCAATGTGGTGTACTCAATTGATCTATTGGTGGACAGTGTACGAGTGATGTAGCTGAAGTCTGCGGTTGGGAACATCGCCATATCGTCATCTGTTTCTTCAGCACTCCACGTGGCGCCATTGTCGTTTGAGGCGTAGAGAGCCCCCGAATCGGAGATGCCGTATATATTTTTTGTATCTTCGGCGACAAGTTGTGTAAGTGAGGTGTTGCTTACCACAGTCCATGATAATCCATCTGCGGAGCGTTTCACCTCACCATTGTCTATGATGTACAAATGCTTTTCATGCGCAATCACGCCTCTGTAGGCATCGGCTGAGAAGGAACCGGGTAGTTTTGTCCATTCCATCCCGTCTTCTTCATTGGTGAAATAGCCATAAGTGCGATTGTCCTTACGTCCGAAGACGAAGACTTTTCCTGCGAAAGCAATGGCTTTATTGTCTGTCAGCAGTTCTAATTCCTGGTTTTTCGGAAGAGCCGACCATGAGAAAACGTTGCCACGCTGTTTGTGTACGTTCACCGTTACGCGATAATTGCGATAGCTTGTTCCGTTCAACGCGGTAACTATCAAAATGCGTGGGGTGGAGAAATCGGTGGAATCGTTTTCGTTGAAATACTTTAAGCTCAAATCTTTGACGGACTGTATGGAAACTCTTCCGCCCTTTTTTGTTGTTACTTTCGCCAACACCTTTGCCACATTCGTTCCATAGGGCAGCGAGTCCGGGTTGTAAATGAGGCCTTGGGCTTGGTCGATGTAGAACTTATATGAAGAAGCATCGTAGTCGATGATGTATGTGCTGTCTCTGCCGGCTTTGTTCACGCTGTCGCGAACCAATTTTAACTTGCCCAGCGAGAATGCCGTTATCGCGGTGTCGTCGGTCGTGATGTTTTCGTTCTCTTCCTTATTGTCTTTCAAACAGGAGCTGAGCAGAAAGGTTCCCATTAGTATCGCAAGAAGGGAAAATATCTTATTTCTCATGAAAAGCTAATTATTCAATTTGGATGCAAATTTAATTAGAATTCTTTAGATAAACTCCTTTTTACTCATTTATTATGTAAAATATGCTTTATAACAGCATTTTTTAAGTTTGTTTAGTACGGATTCCCCATTTACGAAAAAACGCCCTACTCCTAATTGCGGAGCAGGGTGTTTTATAATTGATAGAATCTTATTCTGTCCGAATTAGATTTGCGGACCGGCTGCTACCAAAGCCTTGCCAGCCTCGTTTCCGGTGTACTTAACGAAGTTCTTTTGGAAGCGTGCAGCGAGGTCTTTTGCTTTCTCATCCCACTGGGTTGCGTCGGCGTATGTGTCGCGCGGATCAAGGATGTTGGTGTCCACACCTTCGAGTTTTGTTGGAACTGCGAAGTTGAAGTAAGGGATGGTCTTGGTAGGTGCGTTGTTGATGTCGCCGCTCAAGATGCCGTCAATGATACCGCGTGTATCCTTGATGGAGATACGTTTGCCCGTACCGTTCCAACCTGTGTTTACGAGGTAAGCCTTTGCGTTGTTCTTCTCCATTTTCTTCACGAGTTCTTCAGCGTACTTCGTTGGGTGAAGTTCCAAGAAAGCCTGACCGAAGCAAGCTGAGAATGTTGGAGTTGGCTCGGTGATACCACGTTCTGTACCTGCCAATTTAGCGGTAAAGCCGGAGAGGAAGTAATATTTGGTCTGCTCCGGTGTTAAGATGGATACCGGTGGCAATACTCCGAAGGCATCGGCTGAAAGGAAGATTACCTGCTTTGCTGCCGGACCTGCCGAGATGGGGCGAACGATGTTCTTAATGTGGGTGATGGGATAAGATACGCGAGTGTTCTCGGTTGTGCTCTTATCAGCAAAGTCTATCTTGCCGTTGGCATCGAGTGTTACGTTCTCCAAGAGCGCGTTGCGTTTGATTGCGTTGTAGATGTCGGGCTCAGACTCCTTGTCGAGGTTGATTACTTTTGCATAGCATCCACCTTCGAAGTTGAACACGCCGTTGTCGTCCCATCCGTGCTCATCGTCGCCAATGAGCAGACGTTTCGGATCGGTGGAAAGAGTGGTCTTACCCGTACCTGACAAACCGAAGAAGATGGCAGTGTTCTGACCGTTGAGGTCGGTGTTGGCAGAGCAGTGCATGGAAGCGATGCCCTTCAATGGCAAGTAGTAGTTCATCATTGAGAACATACCCTTCTTCATTTCACCGCCGTACCATGTGTTGATGATAACTTGCTCCTTGGTTGTAACGTTGAACACAACTGCTGTTTCAGAGTTCAAGCCGAGTTCCTTGTAATTTTCAACTTTAGCCTTTGAAGCATTGTAAACGATGAAGTCGGGCTCTTGGTCAAGCTCTTCCTGATTGATGGGCTTGATGAACATGTTGGAAACGAAGTGAGCCTGCCATGCCACTTCCATGATGAAGCGAATCTTCATGCGGGTATCCTTGTTGGCACCGCAGAAACCATCAACCACGAACAATCTCTTGTTGGACAATTCTTTCTTGGCGATGCTGTTTACGGCAGCCCAAGCCTCTTTTGATGCTTTCTTGTTGTCGTTCTTATATTCGTCGGATGTCCACCAAACGGTGTCATGCGAGTTCTCGTCGTCAACGATGAATTTATCTTTAGGTGAACGACCGGTGTAAACACCTGTCATTACGTTTACTGCACCAAGTTCTGAAACCTGGCCTTTTTCAAAACCTTCGAGACCTTCTTTTGTTTCCTCTTCGAACAAAACCTCATAAGAAGGATTGTAAACAACTTCTGTTGTTCCTGTGATACCGTACTTTTCGAGTACGCTCTTATCAAACTTTGCCATTACTTTAAAAATGTATTTAGTTGAAAAATATTTATATTACTTACTTTAATCTTTATACCCTCAAAACCATATTTTTGCCACAATCGTAGCACTTTCTGTCCTATCGTTTGAATCAAAGATACGGATAAGACTATAATTATTGTGGCAAAGTTATAAAAAAAAATATATATAAGATAACTTCTACTCGAAAAAAAACTTTCTTTTGCCTTTTTATCCTGTTTGTTTGGTATCTATCCTCTTCTCGGTAATCATTTTGTAAAGTTTGCTTTGCAATTGTTTGCGTTTTCTTCGTAAGTCTCGCATCGTGGCTAATGCTTCGAAAGCAGGGGAAAACACTATCCGATGTCCTCGAAACCTCTGCGTATATGTTTTTGGCAGAGCGCGCATACGGGAATAGAATAGAAGAAAAAAGACGCGAGTAGAGACTTTCTCAAATGTATGAGAATCCTGTTTCCCGCATCTTTTTTAATCTCCATAAGCTTAAATCCTTATGCCAAATCCAAGACTTCCTATCGGCTTTAGGTAGTTCTTGTGGGCGGAACCGCGCGTGTCATAATGTTTTCCTCCTAATCCAAGGCGAAAGAACATTTTGTGGTGTTCTATTTCTATATAGCACATCAACTGACAAGTGTTATATCTCCAATCACTATGCTTCTCGGAAAGGCTGTAACCAGCCTCTGTGATGAGGTTGAACAATTTGTCTTTTATCACTCTGTACCCCACATTCAATCCATAGCTTCTTGTCTTGAAATACTCTCGCTTGTCATCCTGCTTCATCAGCATGGTCGCGTTTGTCAGTTTTGTACCTACATACAATCTGTTGGTGATATAAAAATTACCTTCTATTGCTCGTTCTTCCGGTTTCATATCTCCAAATGCGCACCCTTCAACTTGAAGGATAATGTCGGATTTGCCTTTTTGAGCGAAATTTGTTAATGGAAACAGGCAGAAAAAAACTAAAATAAAAAAATAATACTTTTTCATGTTTTTTTAATTTTAAATTGATATAAAACCATTGTAACTGAAACGTTTCATGCCTCAAAGGTAAAAAAATAAAATAAAAAAATGTAATTTTAATCCACTTTTTTATATTTTCCATGCAAATTTAGGATAAAAGCCCTCTCTGGAAACTTAGTTATATGTCTTTTTTTTGTATATCTATTATCAAAAATCAATAAATTATAAAATTAAATAAGCTCTGATTATTAAGAATATAATTCTATCTTATCTCGAATTCGCATAATCCTGATAATATTCCACTCGGTATTGATCGCGAGCCTAAAAACATCATCTCGCCAAGATAGCGTTCTGTGATGGAAGTTTGTTGATTGCGGAAATTAACGATGAAATATCATTCCCCGAAAAGAAAAACTGAAAAAGAGGATAAAATATTTAGAAATTATTTTCGGAAACTGTTTTTAGATTTCGTAGTTCTTGAAAAAAAATGTAACTTTGCAGAGTTTGAGCTTTTCCTAAATGGTGGAAGTGGCTAAGGCTATGGTTCACAAAAAATAGTGCGAATTTCTTGAGTTTTATCTCTTTAATTTTTAATATAGGCAAATCAAATATGGAAATCATTAACTTCTCAGAGCAAAACTCCGTTATCAACCGCTATATGGCGGAAATACGCGACAAGAACTATCAGCGCAACAGGTTGTTGTTTCGCAACAATGTCATGCGCATAGGCGAATTTGAAGCATTTGAAATCTCCAAGCGACTCCAGTATGAGGCGCAGGAAATAGAGACCCCTTTAGGGGTTTCAAAGGTGAATGTCCCAATCGATAAAATCGTGCTCGCTACCATTTTCCGCGCCGGGTTGCCTTTCCACAACGGATTTCTCAACGTTTTCGACCATGCCGGGAATGCTTTCGTCAGTGCTTATCGCGAATACAAGGATGCCGCGCATCATGAGGTGGGCATCCATGTGGAGTATCTTGCCACGCCCGACATCAATGGGAAGACGCTCATCATTGCCGACCCCATGCTTGCCACGGGAGGTTCGATGGAATTAGGGTATAAGGCCATTCTCACCAAGGGCACTCCGCGCCATGTGCATGTGGCTTGCGTGATAGCCGCTCCGGAAGGTATCGCCCACATTAAAAAGACTTTCCCCGACAGCACTACTACCATTTGGTGCGCCGCCATTGATGAGGGGTTGAACGAGCACCAGTATATCGTGCCCGGATTCGGCGATGCCGGCGACCTTTGCTACGGCGAAAAGATTTAATTTCACTACCATCTGTTTACGAAAAATCCTGTCCGTTCCTCTCCTGCTTTGTGGGAGTTTTTACCCTTTTGGAAAGACAAGAAGGAGAGTGGACGACATTCGCAGTCTATTGGTGCAATGGAACCTTGCAAATTGGGGTGGAATGACAGTAAGGGCGCGCATTGATTTCCGGTTGAAAATAGATGAATTTTCAAGCCTCTGAATATCACTGATAATCAGCGGTTTACGAATGTCATTTTAAAAGCTTAGCTTTTGCGTTGTAAAAGCTTACCTTTTGCATCCCAAAAGCTTAGCTTTTGAAAAGCGAAAGCTAAGCTTTGGATAAACGAATGAAAAATCAATGTCTTTTCCTGAATTCACT
>NZ_SDIK01000013.1 GCF_008016795.1 Prevotella brunnea | reverse complement strand
TCAAATTTAAACTATATAATGTTAATGTCAAGTCATTCAGTAAATAAGAAAATATTTGACAAGTAAAACAGAAAAACATCGTCAGATCTGACAAGTGAATTCAGGAAAAGACAAAAGCTTAGCTATTGCTTTTCAAAAGCTTAGCTTTCGCATGCCAAAAGCTAAGCTTTTGCGTTGTAAAAGCTAAGCTTTTGAAAAGCAGTTTGTAAACATCTGATTATCAATGTGTTTTCAAATCAAATTTTTTCTCTTTCCATCGACATCTCTTTCAACCTTGATAAAAGTTGATTTTTGGGGGCTAAATTGAGTGCTGATTTATGTTTTATCCTTATCCTTAGACACGCAATGTTCCGAAAAGGAGAATTTTAATCAGAAAAAACCATGATAATTTGGATGTTTTAAAAAAAATGTATAATTTAGCACCGACCTAAGCTAAGGTGTCTGGATTTTAACCTTATTATGAAATGACAAATTATTTAGCGAAAGACTGTTTTGGTTCTTTGGAACTTCCTTGAACCGGATTTTGCTTGAGCGTTAAACAAATTCTCAACTGCTTATACCGAGTCAAGTTTCAAGTCTCAAGGAGTTTCCGAACAATCGTTCTGCCGGCATCCATCGCAAGCCGGTAAAAGACAACAGAATATGAAAATAACTTTAAAAGAATAGTATTTTAACAAAATCACAATGACATGAAAAGATTTACCTTTTTCTGTGCGTGTCTGATTGCAATCTGCATGACCGTCCCCGCGTTGGGGCAGTCGAGGCTGAACAAGCATTTGACGCGCAAGCATGAAATTCAAAAACGAATTTCACAACAGCGTGGCAATCGTTCCGCTGACTTTTCGTTATTCAACCAAATGATACCAAAAGAGAAAAGCATGGCAACTCCCTTCCCTGCCATGATGCCGGTATATCCCACAACATCCGTACCCAACGACCCCACACTAACGGCTCGTAAAACGGAATTATTGGGTAGTTTCGTGAAAGACGACTATGGCGAGATAGTATCTTTCACCCCATCTGCCTCCATCAGCCTCAACACGCTCGCGAATATGGGCTTCGAAGTGAAGTTCAATGGAGGTTGCGCGCTCATCGGTAACAAATTCTACGGAATGAGCGTATCTACTTTTGGGGGATACACGATGTTAGACCTCTACGAGTACAACACCGACACATGGAAACCCACTACAGACGAACCTGCCATGATTTTCAACAAGTCATTGCTGGCTACGGAAACAGCCAAAGACCCGAGTTCCAACAAAGTGTTCGGACAATTCTTCGATGAAAATCTGAAAAACCTGGAATGGGGCTTTATCGATTATGCCTCACAGAGCCGTACAACCATCAAGGCTTGCCAAAACCGTTATGTGGCATTGGGTTACGGAAAAGATCATTTCGCTTACGGTGTGGCAACCGACGGCAACCTGTACAAGATCGACCCGGCGACAGGTAACGAAACGCTCGTGGGCGCAACGGGAGTAAACTTATTGAAATCCGACAAAACCTACTACGAACAGACCGGTGAGATTGATCCGGTTTCAGGCATATTCTATTGGGCAGCAACGGATGCCACCGGAGTATCAAAACTCTATACCGTTAATCTTCAAACAGGCGCGGCTAATGCAGTTGGCACACTCCCCAATGCAATAGTCGGAATGGCAATCCCGGCTGCCGATGCAGCGGATGACGCACCAAACAAAGTAACGAATGTTTCCTATGAGTTTATCAAAGAATCGCTAACGGGTAAAGTGAAATTCACCGCACCCACTACAACCTACGCGGGAAAAACATTACCTGCCACGGCACTGACCTACACCATCTATATCAATGGCAATAAGGCTGCCGAAGGAAACGTAAATCCGGGAGCAATGGCTGAAGCAACGGTTACGGCTGAAGCAGGAATGAACAACTTTAAAATTACTACTTCCAACGCTGCGGGAGAAGGTTCCAAATACACCGAAAACCTTTGGGTGGGCTTCGCTGAATTGGGCGCTCCGGAAAACATCGAACTGACAAGAAGTGGTGAGAACAACGCTCACATCAAGCTAACATGGGACGCTCCAACGGAAATCCTCAACGGAACCTACGTGGGCAACGTTACCTATAACGTGTACAGAGTGCATAACGACGAGGAAACACTCGTCAGCGAAAAGCAGTCAGGGCTCTCATTCGAGGAAGATCTCACACCGGGAAAATACAGCAGCTACTATTATTTGGTGGAAGCCGTTAATGGCGACGTTGAGGGCGACTACAACGAGACAAAAGAGTTCTACTTCGGCAAGGCTTATGAACCAAATTACGAAGAGACATTCGATACAAAAGCAAGTGGCGATTCTTTCGTGAAAATCAATCACGTAGCGATGAGTTACAACGATTGGGCATGGGATGAAGAAGGTCAGTACATGAAATGCGGCAGCAGCTTAAAGGGCAAGAGCGATAGCTGGTTAATCTCTCCTCCCATACATCTGAAAGCCGGATATACATACTTCGTGAAATATGATATCCTCACGCCTGCAGCTTACAAGGAAAAGCTGGAAGTGAAATGGGGAAAAGATGCCTCGGAAGATGAGAAAAAACTGACAGAAGTATTGATGCCCGTTACGCTTTATCCCGGAAAGAATTCGGAAACTACACACTACGAAAAGGAAATCACACCGACTGAAGACGGAAACTATAACTTTGGTTTCCACGCGGTTTCCGATGCCGGCTCTTTCTACGTTGCAATGGATAACTTCAAGGTGGAAATAGGTCCGCTGCCAACCGCACCGGACGTGGTAACCAACTTAAGAGGTGAAACAGAGCCAAGCGGATTGGATCAGGCATTCATCACGTTCAACGCCCCAACGAAGAACCGTAAGGGCGAAGCCATCACTTCACTCGAAAAGATTGTGGTAATGTCAGGTGAACGCGAGGTTCAAACTATTAAACCCGCCGTTCCGGGTAAGGAATACACCGTAATCGACAAAGATGCACAACACGACAATAACACTTACGACATCTTTGCCTATAACGAAGACGGCGTGGGACAGAAAGCCACCATTACCATCAAAGTGGGACAAGACAAACCAGCCAAACTTGACGCGATAACCATTGCAGATCAGCTAAATTCAGTTAAACTATCATGGAACGCTCCAAAAGCAGCAAACGGAGGGGTCATTAATCCGGTGGGTATATGGTATCAAATCCATGAAGTAAAATCGGCAACGCAAATCGAGGAAATCGGACAGACCGAGAAGGGTGTTACAGAATTTACCATAGACGACTACAAAACCTTTGAGGGTCCACAGCGAATTGTCTATTGGGCGGTTACTCCACGCAACGCATCAGGTAGCGGTGGCATGAAAATTACCACCATGCTGGTGGGCAAACCTTACCAAATGCCACATCACTACGACTTCGCTCCCGGAGCGGAAGACAAGATGTTCATGGCAAGCATACCAACAGCCAATGGCGATGAATGGGTCTTGCTCAAGGGAGAATCGGCAGACGGCGACAATGGATGTCTCAGCTTCGACCCAAAGAAAACCGGAACTGCTATGATTATGCTTGGAAAGGTAAGTCTGCGTGGTGCCGTTAATCCTCAACTTGTATTTGATTACAAGGCTGCTCCCAACGCAAAACGCAAGATAATGTTCATTGCCCAGCCCATGAACGGAGCGGCAGAGCGCATCGTAATCAAGGACTTCAGCACTGTTTCAGATGCCACCGACTGGCAAAAGGCTGTCATCGACCTGCCGAAAGAACTAACCAAGAAGAACTATATTCGCTTCAGCATCCTCGGAGATGCAACAGAAGAACAGGCGGATGCTCCTGTCTATATCGACAATATTCATTTCATCGACCCTCTGCCTACCGATGCCGCTGTGGAATTGATAGCTCCAAACACGGTAAACAAAGGACATAAGGCAGACTTCAAGGTAAGAGTTACAAACCTTGGAAAGAGCGACTTGACCGCTAATACGCTTGTAACAGTATTCGTAAACGATAATGAAACGGAGCAAATCGCACTCACCAAGACACTGAAGACTACCGAGTCGGAAGTGATTCCGGTGAACTATCAGACCTCCTTGAACGACAATGGGGAACAAATTAACGTGAAAGCGGAAGTAATCACGCCGGGAGATATCGAAAAGAACAACAATACCAGCACCGCTGCCATCGCTTATGCAGAAGCAAACATGCCAAAGCCTACCAACATTACCAAATCTGCCGACAATCAGTCGAGCGTAAGCATCAGCTGGGAAGAACCGCAAATCGAGACACCCGTAATAACAGAAGATTTCGAGAGCTACGATCCTTGGACAACAACCATG
Source organism: Prevotella brunnea (assembly GCF_008016795.1). GTDB lineage: Bacteria > Bacteroidota > Bacteroidia > Bacteroidales > Bacteroidaceae > Prevotella > Prevotella brunnea. Next base: position 30,851 of record NZ_SDIK01000013.1, on the reverse strand, counting down.
GGTGAGTGGACACTCGTCGATGCCGACAAAGGCTACAACGTATCGCTTGACGGTGAGAACTTCAAGTTCCCACACAACCGCGAACAGTTTGCATTCATCGTGGCTCAACCGAAAGATTACCCGGACAACAAGTACAAGAAACATGTTACCACACATTCCGGAGACAAGTGTGCCATGTCATTCCTACAGGTTGCAAACCTCTCCAAAGCCGTCCCAATGGCTTCCGACAACTGGCTCATCAGTCCGGCGTTGCCCGGCAAGGCTCAGACCATCAGCTTCTGGGCGAAGAACTCGGGAAGTTTCGCGGAGACTTTTGAGGTGCGCTACTCCACCGATACCAATCCGAAAAACATTCTTAAGTTTAAGAAGATTGGCGATACGTACACGGTAAAAACCGGTGAATGGACGGAATTCACGGCTGAGTTGCCTGAAAACACGCGCTTCTTTGCCATCCGTCAGAACACACCGGCAAAAACCGTCACCATGTTCATGCTCGACGATATCACCTTCATGAAGGGCAATACGCCGGTAAGCTACAACATCTATCGCGATGGAATCTTGATTGGCAACAGCAAGAACAGTAGCTTCAACGACCAACCCGACACGGATGGAACCCATACTTACAGTATAACCGCTGTTTATGCGGGAGGCATGGAGTCGGAACCGGTAAGTATTGAAGTAGTAACCGACATTCGCAACATTGAGAGCGACGGTACATCAGTTTACAATGTTTATACTTTAGACGGTGTACAAGTGTTGAAGAACGCGAAAGACCTCAACTCTTTGCACCGCGGTGTTTACATTATCAATGGTAAGAAAGTGATGATTAACAAGTAAACGGTATTGGCGAAGTGAGCAAAAACAGCTCACTTTGCCCTATCGTTATCAAATAAAACAAAAAGAAATCATGTACAACAAAATACGAAACATTGCTTGCATAGCCTTGTTTGCCACCTTCGCGCTAACAACCTATGCAGCACCAAGAGACAAGGCTGCCATCATCAAGGCTGCACAACGTGCCCTGACAGCCGGTTCCGCCAAACATAAGGCACGTGTAAAAGCCGGAGCAAAACTCCAAATACTATCCGAGAACGAAGCTTTTACCGTGGTAGGGATTCCCGAAGGCGGATTTGCCATTATCAGTAACGACGACCTTGCGCCGGAAGTGTTAGGCTATTCGGAAACAAAATTCAGCACGAACGCACAAAACGAAAACTTCAGATGGTATCTACAGGCTGCCGAAAAGGCCGTTAAAAACATTGTAGCCAAAGGTCAATCGCTGAAGAGTATCAAGCCCAATCCCAGCAAATATCCGCAGAAAGTGGAATCGTTCGTGAACGTGGAATGGGGGCAACAAGAGCCTTATAACCTTCTTTGTCCACCCGCCGGAAAGAAAGGGAACATTCCCGGACAGAACTATCAGGGAGGTGAGAGAGCCGTAACCGGATGTGTAGCCACCGCCATGGCTCAAATCCTTCATTATAACAAGTACCCCGATAGCGGAATTGGTACAAAGACTTTGAACGTGGTTCAAGCAGACAAGTCAAAAAAGGAATTCACCGTGGATTTCTCAAAGAGCCAATACAAATGGAACGATATGCTTGACGTATATAAGAAGGGTGCATATAGCGAGACCGAGGCCAATGCCGTAGCACTCTTGATGCGCGACTGTGGTTTCGCTTCCGAGATGGACTACGGTTCTGATGTATCCGGTACGCCCATTAGCAAGGCTTTCACGGGACTGAAAACCTACTTTAAATATCCCGAAACCCTACAGCTGCTTTACAGAATCGACTATATTGGCAAGGATGTAGAATGGATGGATCTTATTTTCAAGGAAATAAGTGAGCACCGAGCCATCTTCTATGGAGCAAGCGATAAGAACCCGAGTAACGGCGGACATGCTTTCGTGCTCTGCGGTTACAACGAAGAGGGGAAAATCTATGTAAACTGGGGATGGAATGGCGAAGATAAGGGTTACTACGACATCAACCTCCTGAATCCGAGCAACTACCAATTCTCAGAAGCTCAGAGCATGATTATAGGAATTGCGCCCAACCGCCCCGCAAGAGACAAGGAACTTACGGTTACGCTCGCTACGCCGGGAACACTGAAAGGCAATATCACGACTTCCGATCGGGACATTCTCCAATCCCTTATCGTAAAGGGTTCCATCAATTCCACCGACCTCAAGTTCCTTCGCAGTCTAACCGGCAGGGATGAAAACGGCAACACCACAAACGGTGCCGTTGAAACCATCGACCTCAAAGATGCCAACATCATTGCAGGAGGTGAGCCTTATCTCGTGGAAGGCAACCTCACAACGGCAAACAACGAAATTCCCGAACGCGCTTTCTTCGGTTGTCAGAGTCTGAAAAAGCTCATATTGCCCACATCTATCAAGAAGATAGGCAATGGTGCTTTCGGAAAGCTCGGCGGAATCCGCGAAATTGTCATCCCACAGGGAGCCGACAAGGATTATACGTTGCGCGATAATGTACTCTACTCTAAGGACGGCACGGAGCTCATCGAGGTATTGCCGTTGGTGGCAAAGAAATTCACGGTGGACTCCAAGGTGAAGACCATCCGTCCTTACGCTTTCTCCGGCTGTCAGCGCATCACTGATGTTATGATACCCGAAACAGTGCAGAAAATAGAGAGTCGCGCATTTGAAGGTAGCTACGCGTTCAACAGCATTCGCGTGTTTGCCAAGACACCATGTCAATTGGGTGAAGGCGTTTTTACCGACATTAACAAAGCCATTACCAAGCTCTATGTTCCGCTCCATTCCGAGGACGCTTACAAGACTGCGGACCAATGGAAAGACTTCTTCGTGGATTACGATAACATCGTTCCATTCGGAACAGACATCTACGTACGCACTGCAACTCGTACCTACGGAGAAGAAAATCCTGAGTTCGGTTATCGCTTCGAGGGCGACGACTTCGTGGGCGAACCTGCCATCACCTGTGCAGCCAAACCAACTGATGAAGTGGGCGAATACGAAATCAAGATAGCCAAAGGCACCATCGAATCGGATATGTTGCAACTCGTCCCCGGCACGCTCGTCGTAACGAAAGCGAATGCTACCCTCACCGTGGACAGCAAGTCCATCAACCTTGGCGATGCTTATACCCCGACCTACACTTTGAGCAACCTCAAGAATGGTGAGACCACTTGTACCCTCACGCAAGAACCGACCTTCATCATTAAAGACAAAGATGGCAATGTGGTAACCGCAATGGATAAGACCGGGCTCTACACCATCTACGCTGAAAACGCTGAAGCAAAGAACTACAACTTTAATTGTGTTGCCGGTAATGTCATGGTTCATAAGAATGCCACAGGCATTGACGAAGTGAACACAGAAGCCACCATCGATAACGAACCTTACTACACGCTCAGTGGTGTAAAGATAACGAACCCCGTGAAAGGCGGTGTTTACATTCATAAAGGAAAGAAGATAATCATCAAGTAATCTTCTGCACGAATCATCTGCACGGACGCAGTGATGCCAACCCCAATTTCGCAAGACGAATGGAAAGGAGGCGCACGCTGCGTCCGTTCTTTTATCCCAATTCTCTTTATTTAGCCGAGGCATTGAAAACGCGAAAATCCTTCCCCCGCGATATGGGAAAAGTTCAATAGTGTCCTAAATTTTCTTCATTCATCTATCAAAAGCTTACCTTTTGCTTTCCAAAAGGTAAGCTTTTGCAATGCAAAAGGTCATGAATTGGAGTGCAAAAGCTAAGCTTTTAAATTGCAATTAATATTGTCTTGATTATCAATAGATTAGGAAGCGTATCTCGAACGCAGTTTTTGTAATATAATTTCACGGTGCTGTTCAGTGCAGCCAATCCCCTATCTGAAAATCGTTTCATTCGTAGAAACAAACTCGAGGGTCAGTCGTGCGGTCGTTTACCACAACAAGGAAGGAAATTTATGCTTTCCTTTTCAGCGTGATGACATTTACTTCGGGCCATGCCCCAAAACGGAAAGGAACCGTTCCGCCCAATCCGAGAGACACGTAGAGCATGCTCTCGCCCTCCACATACTTGCCTCCCCACTCATTGTACGCCCATTTGGCAGGCGAGAACTTACCTATCTTCAGTTGTCCGGCATGCGTGTGCCCGGACAGCGTTAAGGCAATATCGGTTTGTTTCAGCACTTCGCGGCGCCAATGGGTCGGATCATGGCTCAACAACACCTTGAATGTTCCGGGCACAAGTCCTTCCATTGCTTTCGGAAGGTTTCCCATATCCTTGAATGGTGGCGTTCCGGTGTTTTCCACTCCAATGATGGCAATGGATTCACTCTTAATCACCCCATCCTCCCGACGCAAACGAGAGATGTTCACATGCTCGTTCATCAGCATTCTCCAACCCATTTTTGTTTCCAAATATTGTAACACGCGCTGATTGCGTTCTGCCTTTGAAAGTTGATGGTTCACATTCCGAGCATTCTTTTCCCGGGCAGCGTCCATTCCATACTCACAATAATCGTGGTTTCCCATTACGCTATACACCCCATCGAGAGCGGAAAGCGAGGAAAGGTCAGACAGGAAGGGACGCACTTCCTCGGCATGGATGTTCACAAGGTCGCCCGTGAACACGATAAGGTTGGCTTTCTGCTCATTAATAATTTCAACCAACGACTTGATAAACTTTGGATTTTGTCGGAACGTACCGAGATGCAGGTCGCTGAACTGCAAGATTCTATATCCATCGAACGACTTGGGAAGAAGCCGCGACTCGCATACGGCTGTGCGCACCACTATCCTTCGCCAACCGAAGAAGATTCCGTAGAAGAACACAGCTTGTATCAGCACCGGCACTACTATCGCTGTCTTCCACGAAAAGAAGAATTGCAGCAGCACGAAAACGAGCTTCGGCAAGGCAAAGAACAACACCAAGGCGAACATAATCCTGAAGAAAGTGTTATGATACACGCCACGATTCACGAGAACGAACGAGGCAACAGTGGCGATTGATGGCAAGAACCACGCCACATCCATCATCACCGATTCGCAAGGCAGGATGTATGCCATCCAAAGATAAACATCGGGGGCTATCAGCAATAAGAGAAATAATATTATCGGTAGAACCATTTGTCTGTTTCTTATTTAATTCTTGTTACAAATGTAGTGATTTTCGTCTTATTTCTCATCTGTTTTCCCTATTTTTCTTACTCCTCATTACAAAAAACGCCTATCCGAACCGTTTTCCACATGAGACATCAAGAACGCCATCACTTGGTGAGTGGCAAAAAGAAATCCCTCAATCGGAAAACCAATTGAGGGAGAAATGATATAAGAAAGGTCTGAACCTGCCCTTATCCGCTTACTTATCCTCTTGGAACAAGGGGTCATCAGGCATAACCATGATGGGAGTCTGTTGCTCGGCTTTCAAGATATGTGCCGGAACATACTTCTTATCCACCACCAAGCGGAAAGAATACTCGTTGAACCAGTCGTTGGTCATGATGAGACAGCCATTCTGACCATTCGTCGGACCCCAACTGTTTTCCACTTTCCACTTTATAGGATTACCGCTTTCGTCAAGATCAACGGCGGTAAGTGTCATGGCATGGGTGGAACCACTGTCGAAAGTGGCGATGCGATCCGCCTTGTTCATGGGGAATGTGGTGCCAAAGAGCGTTCCATAATCATAGTTATTCAAGTCAAGATAGCCACGTTTGCGATCCAGTTGTTTGCCCACATCGTAGCTGGAATACATCTTCGTGGAATCCTTCAACGATGCAATCGCCATCTTCGCAATGTCATCCATCGGCAAGTTGATGTATTTCCAGTTTTGTCCATCGTAGGTATGGCGATCATATTCCACCTCGTAAGTCTTGTAATATTCCCTGCGTGGATCGTTCATCGCCATGATAAACGTGCCGGACAGTTTTCTGCCCACCACCTCATCGCGGAATGTCTGTGGCGTGTAGGTCTTTGGTTTCCCCACCTGTCTGCCGTTCTTATCCTTGAAAGCATATTCAAAGGTTTTCACCGGCTCGCCCAAAGAGAGCACGAGGATGTTGTAAATCTCACCCAACATCTCGGTTTTGCGCGACTTAATGGCAGCTGCCGATTTCTTGTTAGCCACCATCTTGCGAAGTTCCAATCCAAATTCGCGCAGTTTTGAAGACACGATGCGAGCCATTCTCGAAGTGTTCTCCGCAGAATAGGTTTCGGGCATGACCTCCATGGGCACCAATCCATACTTGTCCACCAAGTCGGACACACCACAGAAAGTACCCCCATCGCCTATCGGACTTTTGAAGAAGAACTGCACAATGGGGTCGGTCATGGGCTTTGCGGCGTTGTCAATCACTCCCTGAAGCATGAGATTCGATTTCTCTAACTGGTCGTGGAAACTGAGATAAACATGCGACAGTTCCACACGTAGCGAGTCATTATGTCGGTGTGCGAAGTTAGAACGCAACACATTCAAACCCGAGAAGAGCCAACAGCGACCGGAGCTTTTCTGGTCGTGAATGTTTTGTTTGGGTGTTTCTACGCTGAAGTGTGTGTCAATGGCACCCGAATTGCGGAAATTCTTAGCCAAATTGTCGATAGAGTTGGTGGCAATGGCATTGGAGATTGCTCGATTTGCCGCGGAATTATGTCCCGTGGTAATTTTTTGCATCATCTTCGTGTCGATACCGCCACCCTTTGTCTGTGCTTGCATAGTGAGAGAAAGGCAGAAAAGCCCACAGACCATCCAAGTTTTTTTGTTCATAAGTTTATTGTTTGTTTTTGATTGATGATTGATTGTTCGATTGTTTCGTTCAAAACTGTTTTCGGAATATATCGGAATGGCATGGGGAAACATCCTCATTCACGATGACACACAAGCAAATGCCCCAAAAGCCGAAACCACACAAGGCAAAATTTTCCACTTCGCTTGTTTGTTCCCGCAAGCCATCCAAACGACCATGCGCGACACACCCATCGGCACGCGCGCGCGTTACTTTTGCAAAGATAAACAAAAAACTTCAAATTCACAATTTATTGCTTAAAAGGAAACAACAAACTTATACAAATCTTCAAACTCGGTATGTGCCCTGAAAGAGCGGATTACGTATTTTTTTCAAAAGTTTTCAGGATAATTCTTCATTAAACCGGAACTTTTTGTAACTTTGTAGCCCATGGTTGAAAGCAATTGATAATATAATATTTTATAGTTATGAAGAAAATTAATTTGTTTGCATTATTATTTTGCTTCCTTGCGGCAGGAAGCATGACATCGTGCAACTCTGATTCAACAGAGGATAATGACGTACAAACTAAAGCCGACATACAGGAAGCATTCGCAAAGGTGAAAGGTCAATATGAGGGTAAAATAGTTTACTTGGACGGAAATACCACGGATGGCATCAATGACAAAGAAGTTGCGAGGGTGAACTGCGAAATTCCAAACGACAGCACGCTCATAATCAAGTATTTCCCGAACAAACTGCTCGCCATGAATATCAAAAACAAGGCACTGAAGGAGGCGTTGGAAGCAGCGGAAGACAAAGACCTTGTGTGCAGAATAGGTTTCATCAAGAAAAAGCCGGTGGAGATGATTGTAAACCCGGTAACGCCCGAGTTCAACCTCACTTTCGACAATGCGCAGCACAAGGTATTGTTACCCTTCTTCATCAACAACATATACTCCTTCTCGCGACAAATGAGTGCGGATGAGCTTTTACTACAAATAATTGAGGCAGCTGTCGTTGTGGATGGCAAAGTAACCAAAGACTTAACCACGAATAATATCTTCAAGTTGAAGTTGGAAAGACTGATGATTCGTTAGAATCCGAAAACACAATCCAAGGGTAGAAAACGGAAACCACGAGTGGCATTGTTCGAGAACTGTTCACCCATACACCTTGCCACAGAGGAATCGAAACGATAGCATGCCACAGGGCAGAATTTCGATAAATGCCTGTGAATAAAAAACAGCACAGGCTAACCACACAAAGAAAAGGAAGGATGTGCCAACGATGGTCATCTTTCCTTTTTTTCATATTCATCGCCCACCCCAACCGGGAAAGACGCTCATCCAAAAGAAAAGGAAAAATCATGACAATCGACCACAGAAAAGCCGAACCGCGAGAAGGCTGATAATCAACGCATTGCAAATCCATTCCAAAAGCTTACCTTTTGCGATGCGAAAGCTAAGCTTTTGCACTGCATTAGCTAAGCTTTTAGAGGACAAAAGCTCATCTATTGAAAAGCCATCTCTGAATTTTCATTACAAAACCACCACAAAAAGACACCACGACAGCCACCGAAAAGACACAGCCCACAAAGCAATCTTTCAAAAACGAAACCCTTTTTATTTTGCCATTCAAGCGATTTGGTGTATCTTTGCACAGCTATCCACATTATTATAATGTTGAACGAAAAGAAATATAGACTCTTAAATGAAATAAAATATCCCTCCGACCTGCGCAAACTAAGCATAGACCAATTGCCGGAAGTGTGCAAGGAGCTTCGAGAGGATATCATTGAGGAAGTGGCGACAAACCCCGGTCATTTAGGTTCCAGCCTTGGAGCAACGGAAATCACCGTGGCTTGCCACTACGTATTTAACACTCCGGACGACAGAATCGTGTGGGACGTGGGGCATCAGGCATACGGACACAAAATTCTGACGGGACGTCGCGATCAATTCTGCAAGAACAGGAAGCTCAACGGACTGATGCCCTTCCCCTCACCCAAAGAAAGCGAATACGACACATTCACCTGCGGACATGCCTCCAACTCCATTTCGGCAGCTTTGGGAATGGCAGTGGCTGCAAAACTGACCCACCATCCCGACCGACACGTCGTTGCCATCATCGGCGATGGTGCCATGAGCGGTGGATTGGCTTTCGAGGGACTGAACAACGTGTCAGGAAAGCCCAACGACCTCCTCATCATCCTCAACGATAACGACATGTCCATCGACCGAGCCGTGGGAGGCATGCAGCAATATCTGCTCAATCTTGACACGAACGAGACGTACAACCGTTTGCGATTTAAGGCGTCGCAATGGCTGCACGCAAAAGGATTGTTGAACGAGAACCGGAGAAAAGGCATCATCCGACTGAACAACGCACTGAAATCTGCCATCGCTCAACAACAAAACCTCTTCGAGGGCATGAACATTCGCTACTTCGGACCTTTCAACGGCAACGATGTGAAGGAGGTGGTGCGCATCTTGCGACAACTGAAAAACATGAAAGGACCCAAGTTGCTGCATTTGCACACCATAAAAGGAAAGGGATACGAACCGGCGGAAAAGAGTGCGACCATCTGGCACGCACCCGGCAAGTTCGATCCGGAAACGGGTGAACGCATACAGGAAGACAACAGCAACCAACCACCAAAATTTCAAAACGTGTTCGGACACACGCTATTGGAATTGGCTGAACAAAACCGGAAAATCGTGGGAGTTACGCCTGCCATGCCATCGGGCTGTTCAATGAACATCATGATGAAAAAAATGCCGGAACGCACATTCGACGTCGGCATCGCCGAGGGACATGCCATGACTTTCTCGGCAGGCATGGCAAAAGACGGACTGCAACCGTTCTGCAACATCTACAGCGCTTTCTCACAACGCGCATACGACAACATTATCCATGATGCGGCGATACTCGATTTGCCGGTAGTGCTTTGTCTCGATCGCGCCGGACTGGTGGGGGAAGACGGCACCACGCACCACGGCGCATTCGACTTGGCTTTCCTCCGCCCGATACCCAACATCACGATATCAGCCCCCATGGACGAGAAAGAATTGCGACGACTCATGTACACGGCGCAACTGCCCGGAAAAGGCTTCTTCGCCATCCGCTACCCAAGAGGACGCGGCGTGCTGGTGGACTGGAGATGTCCGCTTGAGGAAATACAGGTGGGAACGGGCAGAAAACTCTTCGATGGCACGATGGGCAACAACACAAAGAAAAACGTGGCGATACTTTCCATCGGACCCTTGGGAAACGATGTGGAACAAGTTATCAATGAACTTCCGGAAAATCCGGAAAAACTCACCGGACACATCGCTCATTACGACATGCGCTTCCTGAAACCTCTGGACGAGCAAATCCTGAAGGAGGTTGGAGAAAGCTTTTCGAACATCATTACCATAGAAGACGGAACACGCAACGGCGGATTAGGCTCCGCCGTACTGGAATGGATGAACGACAGGGGTTTCTCCCCACGCGTCATTCGCATGGGACTGCCCGACAAATTCATAGAACAGGGAACAGTGCAGCAACTCCGTTCGCTCTGCAAATTGGACAAAGAAGCAATCAGAAGAGAAATAAAGAATTGTCTGCAAGAAGCATAATAAGGTAAATTAGTTTTTAGGACATATGAAAATCATTATTGCCGGGGCATGCGCCATCGGAACTTATCTCGCACAACTCCTCGCTCGCAACAAGTATGACATCATATTGATAGATGAGGTGCCGGAAAATTTGGAAAAAATTGACAGCGACATTGACCTGCTTACCATTGAGGCAAAACCAACGAGTATCAGTGCCTTGAAAGATGCCGGAGCAAAAGATACCGACCTCTTTATTGCGGTAACGCCAAAGGAGGCGGACAACATCACGGCATGCACCATGGCTCACCACCTCGGTGCAAAGAAAACAGTGGCAAAGATTGACAACCCGGAATACATGAAACCCGAAAATCAGGAATTCTTCAAGCGACTGGGTATCAGCCGGCTCATCTATCCGGAAGTGTTGGCGGCAAAAGACATTCTCAACGGATTGAAAATGTCGTGGGTAAGACAAAGATGGGATGTGCATGGAGGTGCCCTCGTGATGCTGGGAATAAAACTGAGAGAAAGCTGTCAGATACTCGACAAACCGCTAAAAAACATCAGTGGTCCGGAAGACCCTTACCATATCGTTGCCATCAAACGACATAACGAAACGATAATACCCGGCGGTAACGATACGTTAAAGCTGGAAGACTTGGCCTATTTCATGACAACAAAGAACTATATCCCCTACATCAGAAAAATAGCCGGCAAGGAGCATTACGTGGATGTGAAGAATGTCATCGTTATGGGAGGCGGAAGAACTGCCGTTCGCTCGGTGAAAATCATGCCGGAATACATGAACATCAAGGTGATAGAACGCGATGCGGAACGATGCCAATACTTGAACGAAATACTGGATGAAGGCGAATTAGTCATCAACGGCGACGGACGCGACACGGCTTTGCTGACACAGGAGGGCATTAGGAACACACAGGCTTTCGTGGCACTGACCCCCAATGCAGAAACCAACATCTTAGCTTGTCTGGCAGCTAAACGCTACGGAGTGAGAAAAACCATTGCCTCGGTGGAAAACTTCGATTACGTGGACATGGCAGCCAACTTAGATATTGGTACAATCATCAACAAGAAAGCCATAGCCGCCAGTTACATCTACCAAATGTTGCTTGATGCCAACGTGGACAACGTGAAATTCCTAATGTCGGTGGATGCAGATGTTGCCGAATTCATACCGGTGCAAGGTTCAAAGATTACGAAAAAACCCATCAAGGATATAAAATTCCCCAGTGGAATGACCATCGGTGGCTTGGTAAGAGGCGAAGAGGGAATGTTGGTATCGGGTAATACACAAATCGAAGCAGGCGACACCGTGGTGGTATTCTGCTATAACGTGGATAAGAAAAAGGCTGAAGACTTCTTTAACTAATTTTTTTTGAAAAGCGACTCTCAAATCGAACTGACACCGGCGATGCGAATGTCGAGCAAGACAGACGTAAAAGCTATGGACGATTTGACGTAAAAATGGAAAAAGAGCATGAATCAAAGGGAGTTAAGAGACATTCGCTTCAGTTGGCGAAGAATAGGATTCCGATGACAAAAATTCTGCCAAATCGTTCTTCAGCCTTTGGAATGGAGGAGCATCTTGATAATAAAAGCCTCGCCGGAGCATGGAAACAATTCCTTCCATGCTGTGCTCATAGCTTGCCAACTCATTCTTTCGTTGCAAAGCATGCACCGCATTCTTGATAATTTCTTGTTCTCGGTCGTACACCAGCTTATCGCAAACTTTCTTCAGCACAGGAACAACAATATTGTCGAACAGATGATGCCCTTGAATGTATAAATAGGTGGTTTGCGGAGTTACGCCCAAACGCTTTATATCCTCTTTCAACGCGAGATAACTCTCCTTCGCGTCAGGGTAATCCTTGTGGAATTGGCGAATCTTACGCCAAACTTTCTTTCGAACTTTCTGGATACTCGCATCGAAATCCTCTAACGAGAAATGACCGGTGGCAATAATCCGATTGAAATCGGTGATCGTAAACTTTCCATAAATTCCCTTTCTATAGAACCAAATGCTCCAAACAAAAAGCGGAAACACAGCTTCGCTATACGAACGAAGGAAGTCCTCGAAATCGAAAATTGACTTATCATTGAGCGTTACCGCAACAACCACCTCATGAAGCCCGGAAGCATAACACTGTAGGTTCTCTATCGCGTAAGCATAGGTATGGAAAACATACGGATTATGATTGACCTCCCTTGAAGTGGGTGTGGCATCACGTAACAAATAATCATAGTCGGCATCCACACAGGCTATCATATTATCGCCAACGGTCTTGGATAAGAGGTTCATCAAAACCGACTTCTTCCCCTTTGTTAAGCGTTGCCGAGAGGGAAGCATCACTTCAAAATAACGTTGCTCGTTCTCAAAACTGCTAAGAACAGTGCGCCAAAAGAATATATCATCATAAGATTCCACGTAAGCGACTATCTTAGCGCGCGCATGCTTGCTCCCTAATTTATTCGAAGCTCGGATATAATCCGACGAGATGTTATCTTTCAGTTTCTTACCCATAGCCTTCGCCTTCGTTTATTAACTTTCAGTGATGTCTGTAACCTCTGTCACGTTATCAATCCATCCGTTCATGATAACAGCCGGACTGTGTGTGGTAAGAATGATTTGAACATTAGGGTTCAAATCGATAATCAAATCTATCAAACGCTTCTGCCATTCCACATGAAGACTCACCTCCGGCTCGTCCATGAAGAACACGTAGGGTTGATGATCTTGCACAAGAACGGTCAATAGGATGGCGAGTATCTGTTTTTCTCCACTCGACAGCTGATAAGGGTAGAGTGTTTCACCTACTTGCGAGAAGATAATCTCGTTTTCCGTTCGAACAATTTTCTTTCCGGTCTCGGTAAAGAGATCGTCAATAATATCCTGAAAGAGTTTTTTGGGTGCGGAAATGGTCTGCGCTTTCATAGCCGCGTCTGCATCACCGGATTGCAATTCTTCAATGATTCTATTGCCAACATTAACCTGATAATCAAGATACTTCCTCTGCAACTGGAACAATTGCCAATCCAATTCTGTGGAGAGGTTTAAGTCGATATTGGCAATGCTGTCCATATTCATCAGTGGACGATCGAAAGAACGAATGATGTCGTAACGTATCCACTTGGCATCTTCAGGAAAAACTTTCAGACGCACGCCTTTCAATAGGTGGCTTGGAAACTCCCCACCTTGCGAAAGACCTTTCACGACCTTGTTCAGTATCGTGCTTTTACCCACTCCGTTGATACCGCTTAGGACGTTCACTTGGCGGTCAAGTGTCCATTTAATGTGCTTTTTCCGTCCCCAGAGCGAATCAATCTCGATTTCCTCAATGTAATCAGCGTATTTTTGCATATCCGTTCCCTCTCTACATTATCACTACAAATATAGCTCTTTTCTTTCAAATTCGCATCAAATTATCGCTTTTTTTAACTTATTTCCATTCATTCTTACTAACGAGAGTACGCTTTCTCTTCCCCAAAATCAGGATTTGAAAGGAAAGACGACCCTGCCGTAAGTCGGTTTTCATCTTCCGGTTTGTTCCTTGACTAAGAATAATAGCCGAGCACTTTCAAAAAACTCGCTTAATTATTTTGGACTTCGAGCCTTTTACCGTATCTTTGTGGCAATGAATACGCAAGACACCCGGAGAGTAAAAATGAGCGAGAATGTCATCATTGTCGATGGAGATTACATTGATAACGTGGCATTCAACCTTACAATCAATTTTGAAAGAATGCTGAACAGGAGGATTCCTACAGCCGATTTCAGCCAATGGATTGTCAATATTGCTTTGGACGGACACATAAAACGCGGAGATAACGAAACGCAAGTAGTGATTTTGCACGATAAAAGCAAGCGAAAGCTCGATCATTTCATGCCCTCTACCTATGAGACCGAATTGGACAAACAGGCTTTCAAAGATGCCTCATTGGGAGAATTCATCCTTAACACCATCGCCACGGGCGAGGATGTTACCAACAAGAGCGATGTGTTGCTCGACTTTTGCAATATCGTGTTGAGTCACAAGGAAGTGCATCGCTTACTGCTCATACCCAATGCCGAAGACGCAGATATAGTTCGCCGACTACGCACCATGCTTAAGAACGTTGATGAAGAAGAAAAGCACATCACGCTCTTTGCCATGGAGCCTTTGGCAGGTGGCAATTTCAAGCAACAAATCCTGGGTTATTCCATCATGAACGCAATGGGCATCACCGCTGATGAGATAGAACGGAAAATAAAATAAAAACAATACAGAACTATGAGTAGAGTATTAATGATTGGAGCCGGAGGAGTAGCCACGGTTGCCGCATTCAAGATTGTTCAGAATCAAGACGTTTTTACGGAATTCATGATAGCAAGTCGCAGAAAAGAGAAGTGCGACGCATTGGTTAAAACCATCCACGACAAAGGCTACAAAGCAAACATAAAGACGGCTCAGGTGGATGCCGACAACGTGGAGCAACTAAAAGAATTGTTCAACGCTTTCAAGCCCGAATTAGTCATCAACCTTGCCCTGCCCTATCAAGATCTGACTATCATGGACGCGTGTCTGGCTTGTGGCTGCAACTATCTTGATACCGCCAATTACGAACCGAAAGACGAGGCGCATTTCGAATACAGCTGGCAATGGGCATACAAAGACAAGTTCGAGAAGGCGGGACTAACTGCCATCCTCGGCTGCGGATTCGATCCGGGAGTGTCGCAAGCATTCACGGCTTACGCCGCCAAACATCATTTCGATGAAATACATTATTTGGATATAGTGGACTGCAATGCCGGCAATCATCACAAGGCATTCGCCACCAATTTCAACCCGGAAATCAACATTCGGGAAATCACACAAAAAGGTTTGTACTACGAAAATGGGAAATGGATAGAAACAGAACCACTCGCCGTGCATCGAGACCTGACCTATCCGAACATCGGACCACGCGACTCATACCTCATGCACCACGAGGAATTGGAATCATTGGTAAAGAATTATCCCACCATCAAGCGTGCACGTTTCTGGATGACGTTCGGTCAGCAATACCTTACCTATCTCGATTGCATTCAAAATCTCGGAATGAGTCGTATAGACGAGATAGAATACGAGGCGCCACTCGCCGACAACAGCGGAAAAACGGCAAAAGTAAAGATTGTTCCGTTGCAATTCCTCAAGGCAGTACTACCCAATCCGCAAGACCTCGGTGAAAACTACGACGGAGAGACATCCATCGGATGCAGAATCAAAGGCATCAAGGACGGGAAAGAGAAGACATATTACATCTATAACAACTGCAAACATCAGGAAGCTTTTGAGGAAACGGGCATGCAGGGCGTAAGCTATACAACCGGTGTACCGGCAATGACGGGCGCGATGATGTTTTTCAAAGGCTTGTGGCGCAAACCCGGCGTTTGGAACGTGGAAGACTTCGATCCCGACCCATTCCTCGAACAACTCAACAAACAAGGATTGCCTTGGCATGAGGAAATTGACGGAGATATCGAGTTATAACCATAAGCCATCTACGGCAAAGTTACGGTAAAGAACAAAAGAAACATTCCATAAGAACTCGCTACTCTCCGCGAGAAAGGAAAACCCGAAAAGGGAAAGGAGAGACTAAGAAATGGCAGAAACAAACGAAGGAAAACTAAAAGCTCTGCAAGCCGCCATGTCGAAAATAGAAAAAGATTTCGGCAAAGGAACTATCATGCGCATGGGCGATGAAAAAATAGAAAATGTAGAGGTAATACCGACAGGCAGTATAAAACTCGACCTCGCGCTCGGTGTGGGAGGCTATCCACGTGGCAGAATAGTGGAAATTTACGGACCGGAAAGTTCCGGAAAGACCACATTGGCAATCCATGCCATTGCCGAAGCACAAAAAGCAGGTGGCATAGCAGCATTCATCGACGCAGAACACGCTTTCGATCGTTTCTATGCCAAGAGCCTTGGGGTGGACGTTGATAACCTTTGGATATCACAACCCGACAACGGTGAACAAGCATTAGAGATAGCCGACCAACTCATTCGCTCGTCAGCGATAGACATTCTCGTCATCGATTCCGTCGCAGCCCTCACCCCCAAGAAGGAAATCGAAGGCGACATGGGCGACAACGTAGTCGGATTGCAGGCACGATTAATGAGCCAAGCACTGCGCAAACTTACCTCGACTATCGCGAAGACCAACACTTGCTGCATCTTCATCAACCAGTTGCGCGAGAAAATAGGACAGATGTTCGGCAGCCCCGAAACCACCACCGGCGGTAACGCACTGAAATTCTATAGCTCTGTCAGAATCGACATCCGGCGCGTTACCTCTGTTAAAGATGGAGACAACATAATCGGGAATCAAGTTCGCGTGAAAGTGGCAAAAAACAAAGTGGCGCCACCTTTCCGAAAGGCAGAGTTTGAAATCATCTTCGGCGAAGGAATTTCAAAGATTGGAGAAATTCTCGACCTTGGTGTAGAAAACAACATCATACAAAAAAGCGGAAGCTGGTTCAGCTATAACGGTACGAAACTGGCACAGGGACGCGATGCCACCAAAACCGTGCTCAGAGATAACCCCGAACTCACGGAAGAAATAGAAGAACTCATCCGGACTGCACTGAAAGCCAAGACTGAAGAATAAAAAACAACATTCTTGCACCAATAAAGCAATATAATACGCACATTATTTGGTAGTTAGAAAATAAAGAAGTAATTTTGCACTCGCTATCACGTGATGATGGCATTAAATTCAAACTAATAAATATTTATAACAAATTATGGCAACAAGAATCAGATTGCAACGCGGTGGTCGCAAAGGACACCCTATCTATAGGGTAGTGATTGCCGATGTTCGTGCACCACGAGATGGTAAATGTATTGAGAAGATTGGTACTTATAACCCAAATACCAATCCTGCCACAATAGATTTGAATTTCGATCGTGCCCTCTATTGGCTTGAGACCGGTGCTCAACCCACAGACACAGCTCGCTTCATCCTAAAGAGCGAAGGGGTTTACATGATGAAACATCTCCGCGGTGGAGTAAAGAAAGGCGCATTCGACGAAGCTGCATGTCAACAGAAGTTCGACGCTTGGAAACAGCAAAAAACAGCTGCCACGGAAGCTTTGGAAAAGAAAGCGGAAGAGGACAAGAAGGCTGTAGCCGCAAAAAATCTTGAAGCGGAAAAGAAGATGAACGAGACTATTGCCAAAAAAGTAGCCGATAAAAAAGCAGCTGAAGCTGCTGCAAAGGCTGAGGCAGAAGCCGAGAAAGCCAAAGCAGAAGCAGCAGAGGCAGAAACTGCTCCGGAAGCCGACGCTGAAGCAGCACCGGCTCAAGAGGCTTAATCACATCTCAAAAGAAAATTCAAAAGGATGCGACGAATTATCGTTGCATCCTTTTTTTACGCACTTAACACCAACGCTCATAAAGCGAAATATGGGACTCCCTGCCACGCTATTCCAAAACAGCCATCAGCCCACTAATCCACGTAAATTCAACAATCCCCAACCCCTCGTTTGGGATAAAAAGACACAAAAGCAACCAAAAGCAAGGGCTTTGCCACCCTCCCTCTTACTCGCTTCCCCTCCAAAATAAATACACATGACATCCGGGAAAGATTTGAAACAACGGTTCTATTCACACCCACAAAAACATCTTTGAAAACCCATGAACGATATTTTCTTGAAATTACCAAGCAGTGGTAAAAGGATTACCGGTGAGTGGTAAGAAGATTACCAATGAGTGGTAAAAGGATTACCACTGCTTGGTAATTTCAGCGAAACCGAGGACTTGATTCCGCATCATTCGTGGAAATCTTCTTCATTCTGTTCGCATTGCTTTTATGTGTACATCCCTCTTTCAAGGGTGATGTCATTCACGAGTTAGAGGGAGCTTGCATCCCGACATGATTCCTAATTTTTATAAAGGCAGAAATTAACGCGGAGACCTACAAATTTACACCTCATTGTTTTTAAAACGCACTCATTACAGCAATTATCTCCAACTACCATGAGACCATTCTCGGTTTCGCACATAAATATATTCGGAAAATATTTGGATTTTAACCATAATTGACTTACCTTTGCAGCCACAATCGCGCCTGTGGCGGAATTGGTAGACGCGTTAGACTTAGGATCTAATGTCTCACGGCGTGCAGGTTCGACTCCTGTCAGGCGCACCCAATAGAAAGATAAGTAACTTATTATCAGATGAATAAATACTTACAATTCTAAAGATTACCACTATTTTGCTCTTTTTTTTTCCTCATCTCAGTCAATAGTGGTAAAAGATATAGCATGTAGAAATTATCAGAGAGACTCAAAAACGCCACATCGGAATGCGTGGGAGCATATTCCGGTGTGGCGTTTTTCCGCTAAAGGTCGTTTCGCGCAGACTGTTGAAAGACCTATGCAAAGAGTAAAACCATCCATTGCGCCACCATTACCCTGATAAACATCGTAAGCGGATAAATAGTGGCGTATTTAATGGCAGGCGTGTTGTTCTTGGAGGCATCGGGGGTAAGCGACAGTGCCGGAGCAAAAGTCATATTACCTGCCACAAATCCCAACAACGTGAAGTAGTCCAACTTCAGCCAATATCGCCCTAAAATGCAGGTAGCCCACAGAGGGACGAGCATGATAATTGCAGCGTAGAACATCCAGAGATAACCACCATCGAGCAATTTATCGATGAAACTTTCGCCCACGCTCAGTCCCACGCAGCCCAAGAAGAGCGTAATGCCCAGTTCACGCAACATAAGATTCACACTTTGCGTGTTATGCGTATTCAATCGGAAACGAGTTCCGAAATTACTGATTAGAATGGCAACAACGAGGGTTCCCCCGGAGAATCCCAATTTAACCGGCATTGGCATGCTTCCCAGAGGAATTTCAATGCTTCCCACCAATACGCCAATCATGATAACGATGAAGATGACAAATAAGTTTGGTTTGCGAAGATTGGTGGCTGAGTTGCCCAAGATCTGCTCTACATGTTTCACGTCGTCTTCTTCACCCACAAGAATTACGGTATCGCCCATCTGCAACAACAGGTCGGGACGCCCAATAAGATGAACTCCGGCACGTTGTACGCGAGAGATATTTACGTTATAGAGCGAACGGAATTTCAGTTCTTCAATACTCTTTCCATTAATAGAGCCTTGGGTTACCAAACATCTTTTCGATACAAGCCGACTGTCTAACTTGCGCCATTGTGAGTCAGCCATCTCTATCTTATGACCGAGGAAAGCGCAAATCGTCTCTACCTCCCCTTGTTCCGTTACTGCCAAGAGCTTATCCCCCTCATTGATGATGGATTTTGGATGGGCCATTTCTATCTCTCCCGTGTCTTTATGGAGTATTCTGGAAATGACAAATTCATGTTTGTCCAATAAGCTTTTCACATGAGCTATCTCCGTTCCGAAGACTGCCGGATTGGTTACTTCTATGGAGAAGACCAACGCTTCCCTTCGCTGTGCTTTTTCCCGGTCCTCAATTCTGCGTGTTTCTTCGTCCATCCTGACACGCAGCACCCATTTCAAGCAACTTGTCGTGAGAATCATACCCAAGATGGCAACAGGGTAAGAGAGGGCGTAACCAATACCAATGTCGGGTGATGCTGTCCCCGTCATCCCTTTGGCAGCCTCTTGCGCTGCACCCAAAGATGGTGTGTTGGTAACAGCTCCGGAGAGAATTCCTACCATGGTGGCGATGGGCGTTCCGGAAAGCGAGTAAATCAGATAGGTGATACCGATGGCCAATACGATTGAAACCATTGACAGCACATTTAGTTGAACGCCTCCCTGTTTGAAAGTTGAGAAAAATCCCGGTCCTACAATCATTCCAATTCCGAAGATGAAAAGCACCATACCGCTTTCTTTCACATAGGAAAGCACCATAGGGTCGATTTTCAATCCCAAGTGTCCCGCCAAAATACCGGAGAAAAGCACCCAAGTTACTCCAAGTGAGAAACCTCCCATCTTAATCTTGCTAAGCAATAGTCCTACCGTGAGCACCAAAGCCAATACAAAGATGGCTTGTCCGATGCTGGTTCCTGTCAATAAACTTTCAATTACATCCATTTGTGGTCAATTAAATCTTTTGTTGCGATGCGTGCCATCCCATCCGTATCCCCTCGGTCGAAAAGCTGCGGGACGACAGTTGAAAACGATTGATGTCTTGCGAAAGCGTTGCATCCACGTCATATTCTTATGGTTTTTTCTTTTCATCTCTCCCAAGATACGCCAATTGCGTCATGGGAGATTTTAATTTCGGTGCAAAGGTACAACAAAGTTCTTATATCCAACCTTTTTAGTCGGTTTTTTGCTTTTTTATCTCTGATTGATTGTTTAAAAGGAGTTTTTCTGCTTTAGAACCGTTGTCTATCGTTAAAAATATAAAACGAATGGGACTAATCCGACCGATTGCACGAATATTGCCACTAATTTAATATATTTGTACATCAAATCACCACAACAACCATGAATCTATACAACATATTTAAGGTTTTCCTTCGGGGCGTAGGACAAGTCGTTTTTCTGAACAATGCTCTCTCCGGAGCTTTGATGCTATTGGGAATAGCTTTTAATTCCCCTTTCATGTGCATAGGCGCACTGATGGAAACCATCGTTGGCACACTCACCGCGAAAGGCTTGAACTATGATGATACCGAAATAGACAAAGGGTTGTACGGATTTAACGGAACGTTGGTGGGGATTGCCGTTCCCTGCTTTCTTTCGATTAATGTTTGGTCGGTACTGTTGTTAATCATTGCGTCCGCCTTATCGACATGGGTGGTGCATATTGGTGGAAAACAAAAGCTGCTACCCGTGCTTACGGCTCCTTTTGTACTGATTACATGGTTATTGTTACTTATGACCGCTGCTGTTCCGGATTTGCGTATGACGGAAGATATCGCCCACGCTGCCGAAACGACTTTTCATCCCTTAAAGGCTTTTTCCTTGGGGTTCGGACAAATCATGTTACAAGGCAACAACATGATAACGGGCTTTTTGTTCCTGGCGGCTATCGCGGTGAACTCCATTCGCATGGGAGGAAGAGCTGCCTTGGCGTGCTTGCTATCGTCATCATTGGCGGTCTGTCCATTCATGGAGACGAGCGTGATGAACAATGGCTTGATGGGCTACAATGCCGTTTTAGCATTTGTGGCGATTACCGATGTTGTTCCCACGGCATCATGGAGGTATCTCAAGGCTGTCGCGGCGATATTGCTCTCTTGCTTGTTTCAGTTTGTGGGTCTGCGCTTGGGCTTTACCACGCTCACTGCCCCATTCGTCTTGGCTGTCTGGGTTGTGGTTCTGTGCGATAAGATTGAAACCCGACTGTCTTCCAACCAGTTCCGCACAGGGTCAATCAGGTGAAAAGACATGTCGAGAACAAGAGAAAATATCAGGATGACAAATTGTTGATAATCAGAAGCTTACAGAGCGCTTTTCAAAAGCTAAGCTTTTGCGATGTAAAAGCTAAGCTTTTAGGACGCAATACCTAAGCTTTTGGATTGCAAAAGCTTAGCTTTTAAAAACCGACAGCTGACGCATGAAAACTTAATCGCATTTTTTTACCCCGCCGGTTGTTGTCTTTTCGGCGGACAAACGCCGGTTTTATTTCTACAAAGTGGCAGAACAACCGTAAAGAGCAATGGAAGATGCTTTAAAACAAGAGGCGGGCGCGACAAACTTCCGTTTCACCTTCCGTGTTGCTCTTTGTTATTCGCACAAAGAAATCATTGGTGTTTGTCGAGGAAGCCGGCGCACGATAAAACTTTAATTTATCTCCCAAATGCGCTTCAGCAACATAAGCAACTTCAAACCTTTTCAGCAGATGCGCTTCATACCATTCGAGCGACCACAAGTCAAGTACGTGTTCGATGTATTTGATGGAATTTATATGTCCGTTTATATCCACATCATTATAATAAGTGTCAATGGAAGATATATATTCCGCAATTTTCCCCATTTTCACTCTTGATGATTTCTCAATGGGGCAAGACTTTCCTTTCTCAACATACTCGGTTATTTTTCCATCGTTTACAGCCAACAAATCAACGGGTTGGCGACTCTTCGTATCAATCATCGCCCACATGCTTTTGCCGTATCCATAGACATGGTTCTCCGTTCCCAATATTTTGAAATTGCGACTGGTAAAGGATTTGAACACATCATCTATCCAAGTTTCAATATAGAATTTGTCGTACATACGAGGCATATCCGTCATTTCGATGGAGAGTCTGCTCAGAACCCATGTCTTACCGATGGTATTCAGATAACGCAAACCATATCCGTGCTCGCTGCTGTGGAAATCGGCAGCATTGAGCAATTGGTTTCCGAGATGCCCCATGAACAACCTTTGTGAGAAATCGCAATGGAATGGTTCCGCTAAAAAGGCATATCGTCCTGTCGTGGGTAGTTGTTCCATTTTTCTTAATTCCTTAAATTGAATCCGTTTCATCGGCAGCATCCCCGCCTTGTGATACGCCCAATTCACCAAGAATATCGTCAATGGCAGATCCGAGCATTCCCTTGATGGTATTGGCAGCCGGGTCGATGACCGAATCTTTCAACACCTGTTCTGCCTTCTTCTGCAAATCTTCTTTCATCTTGCTCTCTGCCGTCTTATAATATTTATCGGCAGCCTCCCTGAGGTCTTTTTTGTCAATGGTGAAGATGTGCTTCAAGATGCCGAAAGAAACGATGTGTTCTTTGTTATCGTAATTAACTTTCCCAACAGAGCATACGAAATAATTATCTACGGTTACGAGATTATCAATAGCAGCCGAGATTACCTTTCCCATGAAAGCATCGCTGATGGTGTGAAAGGCTTTCTCCAGCCATTCGTCCTCCGGACTCGAATCGGTTGCTTGCGCCGCGTCGCTCACGGTGGAACTTACCACATCGGAAAGAGCATCTTTATGATCTTGAGTGGTCGGACATGTGAGAACAAGCAAAGTCATCAACGCAATGAAGCCGATGAAGAAGCCCAACAAACAACCATGTGAACTTTTCCGGTTTTTCTTCGGCTCCGTACTCTCCGGAATAGCCACCGGCGTGGCATCAACGAAGGGCATTTCCTCTGTGGGTTGTCCTCCCCCATTCCCCTCATCTATCGATTTGTCGGCTGAAGTTGTCCCCCTTTGCGCAGCATCTCCGGACTTGTTCATTAAAATTTGGCGCAGTTCGTCTATCTGCCATGCAGGAGTCCACGCATTTTTATCAACAGGCATCACCAACGTAGTGGCATCCAATCCGCGTTCCGCGAGTTCCTTCATGGTATAAGGTCCGCGCTTTTCGTTGTCTATACTAATGAAATATTCCATTACTCTTCTGTTTAGATAATCCCTTGACGCGATGTTTCCAATCAAGCGTCCTCTGTTTATGGATGCGAAATTATAGATTATATTCTGAACCTACAAATATTTTTTGGTTTTTTAGTTTACATGACTACACATAAAACAAAAGAAAAGGTATGAAAAAGATGGTATTTAATAAAAAAAATGTTTTTCTTTTGCGTTTATTTGTCATATTTGCTATCTTTGCATATAATATTGATTAATGTATAATTATTAAGGATGTTTGAAAATTTAAGTGATCGTCTTGAACGTTCCTTTAAGATACTTAAAGGTGAAGGGAAGATAACCGAGATAAATGTAGCCGAGACTCTGAAAGATGTCCGAAGGGCTTTGCTGGATGCCGATGTGAATTATAAGGTGGCAAAGTCGTTCACCGACACCGTGAAACAGAAAGCCTTAGGAATGAATGTGCTCACTGCCGTTAAGCCCGGACAACTGATGGTGAAGATTGTTCACGATGAGTTGGCAGAATTGATGGGCGGCGAAACAGTGGGACTGCAATTGGAAAGCAAGCCTGCCATTATCCTTATGAGCGGTTTGCAAGGATCCGGTAAGACCACTTTCTCCGGGAAGCTGGCTAATTTGCTCAAGACGAAAGAACATAGGAAGCCCCTCCTTGTGGCTTGCGACGTTTATCGCCCTGCCGCAATCGAGCAGCTGAAAGTCGTGGGCGAACAGATTGGCGTGCCGGTTTACAGCGAATCGGAAAACAAGGATGTAAACACGATTGCCAACAACGCCATAAAGGAAGCAAAGGCAAAAGGCAACGATACCGTCATCATCGATACAGCAGGTCGATTGGCTGTGGATGAGGAGATGATGAACGAGATAGAGAGTCTGAAAAACAGCATAAATCCCGACGAAGTCTTGTTTGTCGTCGATTCCATGACCGGTCAGGACGCAGTAAACACTGCCAAGGAATTCAACGACCGCTTGGATTTTGACGGTGTGGTATTGACAAAACTCGATGGCGATACACGAGGCGGCGCGGCACTTTCCATTCGCACAGTCGTTACAAAGCCCATCAAATTCATCGGTACCGGTGAAAAGATGGAGGCTCTCGATGTGTTCCATCCCACACGAATGGCAGACCGCATCTTGGGAATGGGCGATGTCGTTTCGCTGGTTGAGAGAGCGCAGGAACAATTCGATGCAGAAGAAGCCAAGAAACTTCAAAAGAAAATTCAGAAAAACCAGTTCGATTTCAACGACTTCTACAACCAAATTCAACAAATCAAGAAGATGGGCAACCTAAAAGACCTTGCTTCCATGATACCGGGTGTTGGCAAAGCCATTCGCGATGTGGATATTGACGACAACGCATTTAAGGGCATCGAAGCCATCATCCTAAGCATGACGCCAAAGGAACGGACCAATCCGGAATTGCTGAACAGCTCGAGAAAACAAAGAATAGCAAAAGGATCGGGAACCGACATACAAGAAGTAAACCGCCTCATCAAACAGTTCGACCAAACACGCAAGATGATGAAAATGGTTACCGGCTCGAAAATGGCTGGCATGATGGGAAGAATGAAGAACATGCCGGGCATGCCAAAAATGCCAAAGCTCTAATCAGAAAAGAAACCAACCTAAAATCAAATTATAGATATGGCATATCAAATTATAGATGGTAAAGCAACAGCCGCAGCCATCAAGACACAAATCTCGGAAGAGGTGCGAAAAATAATGCAAGAAGGTGGGAAACAACCCCACTTGGCTGCTATACTTGTAGGTCATGACGGAGGAAGCGAGACCTATATGAAAAACAAGGTGAAGGCTTGCGAACAGTGTGGCTTTAAGTCCACGCTCATTCGTTTCGAAGAAGATGTAACCGAAGAAGAGTTGTTGGCATGTGTGGATAAACTAAACAACGACAAAGACGTTGATGGATTCATCGTACAACTTCCCCTTCCAAAACATATCGACGAACAAAAAATCATCATGGCAGTGGACTATCGCAAAGATGTTGATGGATTCCACCCCATCAACGTGGGACGAATGTCTATCGGTTTACCCTGCTTTATCTCTGCCACCCCATTGGGAATGCTCACGTTATTACAACATTACAACATCCCCACATCAGGTAAAAAATGCGTCATACTCGGACGAAGCAATATCGTGGGGAAACCCATGGCGCAACTCATGATGCAAAAGCAATACGGCGACTCCACCGTAACGGTTTGCCACTCTCGCTCCAAAACACTGAAAGAGGAATGTAGAGAAGCCGACATTATCATAGCCGCCATAGGAAGTCCGGAGTTTGTAACTGCCGACATGGTGAAAGAAGGTGCTGTTGTTATCGACGTAGGTACAACCCGCGTACCCGACACCTCGCGGAAGAGTGGCTATCGACTGTGTGGCGATGTGAAGTTCGATGAGGTAGCGCCAAAATGTTCTTACATCACACCCGTACCCGGTGGCGTAGGTCCGATGACCATCTGCTCGTTGATGAAGAATACATTGGCAGCCGGAAAGAAAGAATTTTATAAATGAAAAGTCCCAACGACAATTGCGGCGCATTAACACCGACTTTTGCTCAACACTCTCTTTGGTGATTTATCCTAATTGACAAGAACAATGACAGCAGAAGAATATTTCAAGGTAGGTAACGAATATCGGAAAAGGGGAGATTTCATGAATGCGATGAATCAATACATGGAAGCCATCGCCCTCGATCCGAACTCGCCGGCTGTGGAAGCCAAAAGAATGTTGGAGGATATTTTCAATTTCTATCATAAAGACGCATACAATCCTTAAAAAAGAAAAGACTATGAGCAAAATGATGGGAGCTATTGTCGTGAATACCGACAGATGCAAAGGATGCCAATTGTGTGTTATTGCATGCCCAAAGAAAGTAATATCTTTGGTTCAAAAGAAAGTAAACGCCCACGGATACCCCTATGTAGGAGCAATCCATGCTGAGGCATGTATAGGCTGTGCCACATGTGGCATCGTGTGTCCGGACGGCTGTATCACGGTATATCGTAAAAAAGTGGAGGAATAGTTATGGAAGAAAGAGAAGTAACATTGATGAAAGGCAACGAGGCTATAGCCCACGCTGCCATCCGCTGTGGAGCTGATGGTTATTTCGGCTACCCCATTACTCCGCAAAGTGAGATAATAGAGACATTGGCACTGCTAAAACCATGGGAGACTACAGGAATGGTCGTGTTACAAGCGGAGAGCGAGATAGCTTCCATCAACATGATTTATGGAGGAGCAGGAGCCGGAAAGCGAGTGCTCACCTCATCTTCTTCACCGGGATTGGCATTGATGCAGGAAG
Organism: Prevotella brunnea; assembly: GCF_008016795.1. Lineage (GTDB taxonomy): Bacteria > Bacteroidota > Bacteroidia > Bacteroidales > Bacteroidaceae > Prevotella > Prevotella brunnea. The sequence goes on along the minus strand of NZ_SDIK01000013.1, from coordinate 3,894 downwards.
GCATCAGCTACATGGCAGGTGCGGAACTTCCGGGAGTATTTATCAACGTGCAACGAGGCGGTCCGGGATTGGGCACCATCCAGCCGAGCCAAAGCGATTATTTCCAAGCAACGCGAGGTGGCGGAAACGGCGATTATTACGTTATCGTATTGGCGCCGAACTCTGTTCAAGAGATGGCAGACTTCGTTGATTTGGCTTTCGAGCTTGCGTTCAAGTATCGCAATCCTGCTATGATATTGTCAGATGGAGTCATTGGACAAATGATGGAGAAGATAGTGCTTCCACCCATGAAGCCACGCAGAACGGAAGAGGAAATAAAGAAAGAGTGTCCGTGGGCAACCATGGGCAGAAGTGGTATGCGCAACCCGAATATTATCACGTCCCTGGAACTGAAATCCGAGGTGATGGAACAACGCAACCTTCATTTGCAGAAAAAGTATCAGACGATTTGTGAACAAGAAGTGCGCTTCGAGGAAACAAGTTGTGAAGATGCCGATTACATCATTGTGAGTTTCGGAAGTGCCGCACGCATTGGAGAGAAAGCCATGGAGTTAGCAAGAGAACAAGGCATCAAAGTCGGATTGTTCCGTCCCATCACTTTATGGCCTTTCCCAAGCAAGAGAATTGTCGAGCTATCAGCAGGCAAGAAAGGCATCTTAGTGAGCGAAATCAATGCCGGGCAGATGATAGAGGACGTTCGACTGGCTGTAAATGGTGCATTGCCTGTTGAGCATTATGGCAGACTCGGTGGTATCGTTCCCGATCCTGAAGAGATTGTTGAGGTATTAAAAGAAAAACTGATAAAAAAATAGAGGGAGGACAGCCTTATGGCAAACAATATTATTTCGCCGGAGAACTTAGTGTATGAGAAACCCAAACTGATGAACGAAACGGCAATGCACTATTGCCCCGGATGCTCACACGGTGTGGTTCATAAACTCGTGGCAGAAGTGATTGCTGACATGAACATGGAAGAAAAATCCATTGGGGTTAGTCCTGTGGGATGCTCAGTTTTCGCTTATCGATACATTGACATTGACTGGCAAGAAGCAGCTCATGGCAGGGCACCCGCAGTGGCTACAGGCATCAAGCGATTATGGCCCGACCGATTAGTTTTCACCTACCAAGGCGATGGCGATTTGGCATGTATTGGGACAGCCGAGACCATTCACGCCTTGAACCGAGGTGAGAATATCACGATTATCTTTATCAACAACGCCATCTATGGAATGACAGGCGGTCAGATGGCTCCTACCACCTTGATAGGACAAAAGACTGCCACCTGTCCTTACGGTCGCGATCCGGAAATTCATGGTTATCCACTCAATATCACCGACTTGGCAAGTCGGTTGCGTGGCACGTGCTATGTTACACGACAAAGTGTTGATGGCGTAGGTTCCATCACGAAAGCCAAGAAAGCCATTCGCAAAGCCTTCGAGGCGAATATGCAAGGCAAGGGCAGTGCTTTGGTGGAAATCGTTTCCACCTGCAACAGCGGATGGAAACTATCTCCGGCACAAGCAAACGAGTGGATGCGCGAGAATATGTTCCCCGAATATGTTAAGGGCGACCTTAAAGACACAACGGGAATTTAGTCATCATTAAACTTTTGGCACATGAAAAAGGAAATTATTATTAGTGGCTTTGGAGGTCAGGGCGTACTTTCCATGGGTAAAATCTTGGCTTATTCCGGTTTAATGGAAAATAAGGAAGTTACTTGGATGCCTGCTTACGGTCCGGAACAGCGAGGTGGCACCGCCAATGTAACGGTAATTATCAGCGATGAGCGCATTTCCTCTCCGATTCTCAGCAAATATGATGTCGCAATTGTGCTCAACCAGCCTTCGTTGGATAAGTTTGAACCGAAAATCAAGCCGGGTGGCATCCTCATCTATGACGGATATGGAGTGATAACGCCTCCCACACGCAAGGATATCCGGGTTTATCGGATTGATGCGATGAACAAGGCGGCAGAGATGAAAAACTCAAAAGTCTTCAACATGATTGTCTTGGGTGGACTGCTGAAGGTCTGCTCCGTAGTCAGTACAGACGGATTGAAGAAAGCTTTGTACAAGACATTGCCGGAAAGGCATCACCACTTGATACCATTAAACATGGAGGCAGTGGAAGAAGGCAAAAGGCTGATTGCAGAAGAATAATTCTATCGTTATCATCGATTTCGATAAGAAAACAAGAGCAAATGGGGGGTAATGGGTCATCATTATCCCCCTCCTTTATATTTTCAAGCTATTCCTCGTCTTCAGAATCAGCCCAAACCACCTGCACGCCTGAAGCAAAATCCTGCTTACTCTTGCGCGTAAGAGGGTCGCGCCGACTGGCAGGAAGGAATTTACACTTTATGCCGGTAATGTTCTTTTTTATGTCGAAGTCTTCCTTATTAGTTACCGGCTCACTCTCCACCGTAAGGTGAAATCGTCCCAATCCGTCCAGCACTACGGTGTTCCCCAAGCTGAGATTGTAACTTATTTCATCCACTAAGGCCATGATGATACCCGTTACCTCACCACGCGTAAACGAAGTATTCTCCTGAATGGAAGCAGCCAGATTCTCTGTGGTCGTCACACCGTTGCTCACCACGCGTGCATGCCATTTCCCCTCACTCTTTTTTTCCTTGAATTTGCTCTGTTGCAAACGTATGCTGATTGCCATATCGCTAAAGATTTTAAAATTAAAAACTCATATCATCATTGCAAAGATAAACATTTATATGAAATTACCAATGTGTAATATAGTTTATTTTTAGTTCTTGCATAAATTATATTATCTCGTCATGACGAAAGCAAGACAATCGTTCCTACGCTTTCATAGGAGCGACTACACAACGATGGTTCACAACAGTGGCACAGAATATTCATTCGGAAAGATTTTTTATACAATCGCCGAGCACCTCCTACTTTTTTTAACGAAAGCCGGAACAAAAGGGTTTGGAATGTTAGAAAATGATTATTTTATTACACAAATACTACAAAATAGTTCATTTTAATACCATTTATGGAGAATTTCTTACGATTTAAGCAGATTTCTACAAACAAACCTATAAAAATAATAAAAAACATGGAGCTTTTTCGTTTTTTGTTTAAAGCATTTTATCTTTGCAAGCACAGAACAAGTTGCATAATGTTACAGTTTCCGGAAACAGCTTTAACCACAAGCAATCTGTTTAATTGATTTAATAACAAATTAAAAACAAAAGTATGAAAAGACTAATAATGATGTTTGCAGCCGTAGCGATGATCTGCGGTCAGACGAAAGCTCAAGAGGTAAACGACAATGTGTCCGGCACATATTCGGGTAATTTCTACACTGTGGTGAAAGCCACCGAGGAAGTACAGAGCGATGCTTATTCCGGGACCATACAAATAATTGCCAACGAGGACGGAAGCAGCTGTTCAATGGAGCTGAGCGGATTTGCCACAAAAGAGAGTACCTTCAACAGCGTGAAACTCGACAACGTGAAACTTGAAACGGCAGCCGATGGCAATAAGACCATTACGTTCGACCCACTATCGGTACAGCTCACGACACAAGACGGAAAGACGTATGACGGAAAGATAATCCCGGCGGGAAATGAGAACAGCATTAAGGGGAACAGCCTTTCGCTTGTCATGATGTTCCCACTTTCTGAGTCGGAGAAGCTCTTCATCTATTTCAACGGAACAAAACCGACAACCGAACAGCCCGTGCAATCAGAAGAACCGCAAGAAACAATGCCGGAATAAACCTGACATATTTGAATGGCAATGTTTCGTAAAAGAATCGAATTTCAACCACCTGTGGGTTTTCACTCACAGGTGATTTTTTTGTCGCAAACTGACGCCAAAACGCTGACATATCCACGTTCCCATTCCAAACTGTCTTATACGGATTTAGCTT